>SLDT01000167.1 GCA_007125125.1 Gemmatimonadota bacterium
GGCGGAACGGGGCCGCCTCGGTCGTTGGTTCGCCTCGACGTAGCCACGGCTATGTCTTCGACGAACCGCCTACGATTCGGCCCCGTTGCGCTCCCAACGGGGGCCGCTGTACTTCTTCAACCGCCTTCTAGGGGCTCCCTTCGTGGCGGAGCTCGTCGGCGAGGGGTAGGACGCACGAAGGGTGCCGGCGACCGGAGTCGCCGACACCCTTTTCGTGCCGTCAGCGGGCGGGTCCGACCCCGGAGGGTCAGCGCTCCCGGTCGTTCTGGCGGTCGTTCTGGCGGTCGTTGCGGTCGTCGGCGGTGGGCCAGTCCTCGACGAGGTCGAGGCCGAGGGTCAGTCCCTTGCGAATCGCCGGGACGCCCTCGACCATCCAGACCGGGGGCGGTGCGTCCTTCAGGTAGTGGTCGAAGAACTGCTGCATCCGGATCGACCAGTCCATCTGGCGGTGCTGGCCGCTCACCCCGTGGCCCCCGCCATTGTAGTTGACGAGCCAGGCAGGCTTGCCGAGGCGACGGAGCGCGACGAAGAACTGGATCCCTTCTTCCCAGGGCACGGCGCCGTCCTCGTCATTGTGCAGGATGAGGAGCGGGGTCTCGACCTTGTAGGCGGTGAAGAGGGGCGAGTTCTCGATGTAGCGGTGCTGGGCCTCCCAGAGGCTTGCGCCGATGCGGGACTGCCCGGTCTCGTACTGCATCTGGCGCACTCGGCCACTCTCCCAGCGGATGCCGCCGTAGGCGCTCGTCATGTTCGTGACGGGGGCGCCGGCCTCGGCGGCGGCGAAGATGTTCGTGCGCGTGACCATGTAGGCGATCTGGTAGCCGCCCCAGGAGTGGCCCTGAACCCCGATCCGGTCCTGGTCGACCCATCCCTGGTTCACGAGGTGCGTGATCCCCGGGATAACGGCGTTCATCGCGCTCTCGCCCGGGTAGCCCGGCTTGTAGGGGATGTCCGGGACGAAGAGGACGTAGCCCCGGCTCACGTAGAAGGTGCGGTTGATCGAGGTGCCGGTCCCGGGGGTGAAGTAGTTGTGGAGCCCGTTCGAGGAGCGCTCGTAGAAGTAGACCATCATGGGCCACTTCTCGTTCGGGTCGAAGTTCTCGGGCTTGTAGAGGATGCCCTGGAGCTCCTCGCCGTCGGCCGAGGTCCAGGTCGCGAGCTCGGCGGTGCCCCAGAGGAACTCCTCCTGCTGGGGGTTCGCGTGGGTGAGGCGGCGCTGTCCGTTGAAGTCGGTGTCGCTCGTCCAGATGTCGCCGAAGTCCTGGAAGGTGGTCTTCGTGAAGATCAGCCGGTCCGCGTCCTCGGCCTTCTGGAGACTGCCAAAGTTCACGTCCTCGAGCACGACGCGCTCGGGGGCGCGGGGGCCGTCGAGGCGGGTGCGGTAGTAGCCGTCGGCCTTCGTCGAGTTCTGGAAGGCCGAGAGCATGATCTCCTCGTCGAGGGGCACGTAGCGGTCGTCCCAGTCCAGGCGGACGACGCGGAGCCGGATGTCGTGGTCGCGTCCGTATCCGTCCGTCAGGTTGACGGGGGCCTCGACCCCGCGGGGGTCGACCTTCCAGAGGTCGAAGGCGTCGTAGACGATGAGGTATTCGTCGCCCTCGGTCCAGCCCGCGGTGCCGTACGATCCCGGGGGTGCGGTGCGGTCGGTGAGCTCGTTGTAGACCGGGTGCGGGATCGCCTCGGTCGCGTTCACGACCTCGCGGGTCTCGGGGTCCATGACGAACCAGCCGCGGGGCGCGTCGCCCTGGAACTCGCCCCCGTCCCACCAGACGATCCACCGGGCCTCGGGCGAGAGGGAGGGGGTGGTGCGCATCTTCTCGAGGATGAACTCGCGTTCGCCGGTGCGGGGGTCCACGATGTAGGTGTCGACGAAGCGGGTGTCCCACGAGACGATCTGGCGGTACGGGAGCTCGTCGTGGCCGAGCGCGATGTTCGCCGAGCGGCGATCACCCACCGAGACCGAGAGGAGGGAGGTATCCTCGAGCTGGACGATCCGGTCCTCGCCGAGGTGGACGACGGCCTCGTAGGTACGCCGGCGCTCGGAGTTAAGGCTCGCGAGCTGGTGCGACTGGAGAAAGTCGTCGCGCCAGTTCCAGATGTCGACGACCACGTTCTCGAGGAGCTCGTCCTTCTCTTCCGGCTCGGGCTCCGGCGGGGGCGCCGTCGGGAAGAAGAGGCGGGACCCGTCGTACGAGAAGTTCACGTTTCCGTTCGTGCTGACGCTCCACCCCTCGGGGATCCCCTCGGTGCCGGTGACGGCGAGGAGTCGGGCGGGGTTCGAGCCGGCAAAGGTGCCGTGGTAGAGCGCGGGGTCGAGGTCCTCCTCGGTCCAGGAGTCGCGGGTCGTGAGAAAGGCGACCTGGGTCCAGTCCTGGTCGATCGTGAGGTCGGTGTAGCGGCCCTCACCCATCAGGATCGTGCGGACCTCTTCCGAGTCGGCCCTCACGTAGTGGACGCCGTCGGCGGTGCCGTTGCGGCTCGAGGTGACGTAAACGAAGCGGTCCCCGTCCTCGTGGGCCGTGTAGTTGAGGACGCGCCGGAAGATGCGCTCCTCGCCGGTCTGGAGGTTCATGTAGTGGAGGTCGGTACCGACCGGCTTGTTCGAGCGGCGGCGGTCGATGCGCTGCTGTGCTTCGGTCCGCTCCTCCTCGACTTCCTCCGCGGGCTCCTCCTCGTCGGGATCCTCCTCGGCCGGGGCGTCGCGATGAACGAGGATCCAGGCAGCCGACTCCGAGGGAACGGTGAAGTCGTCGACGTCGGGGATCATCCGCATCTCGCCGGTAGCGATCTCGAGGACCGCGAGCGAGTCGTTCGGCGCGGGGGTGTTGCGGTTGCCCCGGGCCTCTTCCCTCGCCTCCTCGGTCGGCTGGACCTGGAAGACGAGGAAGCGGGAGTCGCGGGTGAAGCGGGCCCCGGTGCCGCGGGGGAACTCGCGGACGCTGTCGTCGCCGAGGTTCACGAGGTGGAGCACGGCCTCCCCGTCACGCGGGTTCAGGCGCCAGGTGAGCCACTGTCCGTCCGGGGAGAGGCGCTGCTGCTGGATGGCGTTCCAGAGTTCGTGGTCGCCATGGTCGAGGGGGCGCTTCTCCTGGGCCTCGAGCCCGAGCGGCAGCAGGAGCAGGAGGGCGATCCCCGTGAGGAGGGAGCGCAGCGCGCGAAGGGGCGGTGTCGTGAGCATGGTCTGTCGGGGCACGGGTCGGCGCGCGGGGCACGCCGGCCTGGAGAACGGGGTCCGGGCCACGCGGGTGCGCGCAGGCCGGACGAGGGGAACCCGGGCAAAGTGGGGCCTCGAGCGCGCGCAGGCAAATCGCGTGGCCACGGAGGCGCGGCTCAATCCCGGAGGGCGCGCATCACCGGCAGCACGAGGACGAGGTTTCCGGCCACCCGCCCCCCCAGGAAGGCGAGGACCGCAGCCGTGACACCGACGAGTCCGACACCAAAGCCGAGAAGGGGAAAGAGGACCGCGATTCCGATGACCTCCACGCCCGTCGCGACGGTGATCGGGTGGGTTGTTCGACGCCGAACGAGGACCGCGCGCTGCACGGCGAGCAGAACGGAAAGCGCCGGGAGGACCGCCGCGATCCTCGTCGGCGTGATCGCGAACGCCGCGAGTTCCGGGGTCAGGCCCGAGACCGTGATGAACCAGAGGTCGGCGAGCGGGGTGAAGGCCACGAGGGCGAGTCCGGCCGCCGCGCCGAGTCCAAGCCCGGTCCCGAAGCGGGCGAGCGGACGCAGGTTCTCGTTCCGGTCGCCGAGAAGGGCGATGACCGCCTCCTGGTAGCTGAGCCCGAGCGAGCGGAAGATGAAGGCGAGTGCCGTGACGACCGGAAAGACCGCGAGCGACTCGATCGGCGCGACGGAGCGCCCCATGAAGAAGACGAGCAGCGGCTGGACGGTCAGCCCGATGAAGGAGGTGAGTGCGAGCGGATAGTAGAACCGCAGGATCTCTCCGTAGCTCAGCTCCACTGCCGTGGAGGTCGAACCGGGAGGTCCCTCTTCGGGCGAGGCCTCCCGCACCGCCCCGCCTGCCAGGCGGGCTCCGCGGTGGAGGGCGCGCAGGACGTCGCGCACCATGAGCCGCGCCGCAATGGCCTCGACGACGACACCGGCCGAGAGCGCTGCCGCACCGACCCAGGTGCCCGGGAGTCCCCCGTGAAGGAAGAGCACGAGGGCGGTCCCCGTCATCGAGACGAGCCGGAGCACCGTGCCGTAGGCCACGAGGCGCGTGCGACCCGAACGAATCAGAATTCCGTGCAGGAAACGGCGGTATCCGATTGCGGCTGGCCAGGGCAGGAGGAGCCAGAGTGCGCCGTAGGCCAGCCGTGCCACCTCGTCCGGCAGGTCGAGCAGCGTTCCCAGGAAGAAATCCGCGACGGGCGGGATCAGGAGCACCACGAGCAGCGCGGTCGATCCCGCGTTCAGGAGCCGGGTGAAGGCCCGCAGCCGCAGATAGCTCGCCCGGTCCTCGACGAGGGCGATCGAGGCGCTCATCAGCATGATGACGGGCGACTCGACGAGGATCGCGATCGCGTAGGCGACCCCGTACGCGGCGAGGTTGAAGGAGGGGTCCCCGAGCCGGGCGATCACCGCCGCCAGGAAGGGGCTCTCGGCCGCCATCATGAGCCACTGCGCCGCGAGCGGGGCCCAGAAGAGAAGGATGAACCCCGCCGTCAACGTCGCGACGGGCGGGGTGGCAGGGACCCCTGCGGGTCCGCGGACTCTCACCGGGGGTGTGTCCTGGGGCTGGTCGGAGTGGCACGGGATGAACGAACGAAGGGGGGAAGGCGGGCGAGCGCCTTCCCCCCTTCGGGGAATCTACCTCCGGAAGTCCCTCAGCGGGACCTCCGCGGCCCGATCAGCGTCCCGAGCTGGTGCGTCCGGGGGAGCAGTTCGGCCAGTTCCCCTCGCGCCGGGTGCGGTCGATCCGCTCCGGGTCCTCCGAGGCGAGGTAGGCGAGCATCGCGATGAGGGTCGCGTTGTGGCGCACCTCCTCGAAGACGATCTTGTCGTACGTGTCGCGGTTTGTGTGCCAGGTGTAGGGGTTGTAGCCCCACGAGATGGAGCTGAGCCCGAACGCAGGTGCACCCGCGCAGATGAAGGAGGCGTGGTCGGTGCCACCGGACGACGGGTTGCCCGGGCTCGCGATGTTCAGCCGGTCGCTGATCTCGGAGGGGATGGCTTCGAGCCAGCGATTCCAGTGCAGGTGTGCGTTCACGAGCCCCTGCATCCCGATGTTCTGGATGCGTCCGGTGCCGTTGTCCTGGTTGAAGAGCGCCTGCATGTTCTCGACGATGTCGGGGTTCTCGTAGGCGAAGCGGCGCGAGCCGATGAGGCCGTGCTCCTCACCCCCCCAGAGCCCGATCATGATCGTGCGCCTCGGGTTCGGATAGACCTCCGACAGGATCCGCATCGCTTCGAGCATCGTGATGCTCCCGGTCCCGTTGTCCGTGGCGCCGTCGCCTGCCTGCCACGAGTCGTAGTGCGCCGAGAGGATGATGTACTCATCCGGGAGCTCGGTGCCGCGGAGGATGCCGATCGTGTTGTACGCCGGAACCTCACCCAGGTCCTGCGCCTCGGCATTCACCCGGAGGTAGGGACCCGAGCCGTTCTCGGCGAGACGCCAGACGCGGCCGTAGTCCTCGCAGGAGAGGCTGATCGTCGGGATGCTCTCCGTGTTCGTGCCGAACACGGTGTTGATTCCGGTGCGACCCCGCCAGCTCAACTCGAGGATCCCGAGGGCGCCGGCCTCCTCGAGCTGGAGGCGGAAGGTTGCGGCGCCGGTCGTGCGCATCTGCCGGTAGCGCTCGAGCTGTTCCGCGCGAAGTGCGGTCTGGCGCTCGCGGGCCCCTTCGCTGCCCCACTGGTCGAAGTGATCGATCGGACGGCAGGAGGGCTCGGGGAAGGAGATCGCGACGAAGTTCCCCCGGACATCATTCTGCAGCCAGGCCTGGAACTCGGCGTCGGACTCCGTCTCGGGAACGGTGATCACCGGCCCGGCGACCGGCCCGTCCGTGCCTCCGCTCCAGGCGAGAAGGCTCGCCTCGAGCGTGCGGCGGCGTGGCTCGAGCAGGTCGACGTGGAGGAGTCCCTGCTCCCAGCCCCGCCAGGTGCCGTACTGCTCCATGCGCGCATCCACGCCCCATTCCCGGAGCGTGCCGACGGCCCATGCATTCGCGCCGTCGAACTGGGGCGTGCCCGTGAGGCGCGCTCCGATCGAGTCGAGGAGGGAGTGGGCGAGGGACTCGAGATGAGAGTCTTCCATGCCCATCTCCCAGATCCGCTCGAGGACCGGGTTGGGCTGGGAGAAGGTCTGCGCCTGCGCGGGCGCAGTCCCTGCAAGGGCGACCAGGAGGCCGGTCGCGAGCAGGGCGGGTCTGACTTGAAGTGTGTTCATGATGGCTCGTCTGGCTCTGCGCCGGGCTCCCCGCCGTGGAGCGCACCGGGGTCCGGGCAGGGTGGTCAGGTGCGCGGGCTCAGCCCGTCGGTGAGGGTTGTGCGGTAGGCCTTCAGCGCCGGGACGAGCCCGATCACGAAGCCGGCAGTGACGACGGCTCCGAGATAGATCCACTCCAGCCGCCCGAGGGCGCGGAGGGGAATGTAAAGGCCGAAGGCCTGCTCCACGGTTTCCTGGAAGAGTACGATGCCGAGGTACACGAGCGCCACCCCCAGGGCGGCACCGAGAAAGGCGAGGAGCCCCGACTCGACAACGAGCAGGGAGACGATCCGGCGCGGTCCCGCCCCGAGGGCGCGGAAGATCGCCATCTCGCGGCGTCGAGCCTCGAGCGCGGTGTAGAGGGAGACGAGCATCCCGAGGAGCCCGACGATGACCACGAAGAAGGACACGATCTTGAGGCCGTCTTCGGCATAGCCCACGGTTCGCCACATCTCGGCGAGCGCCACCCCCGGGATGATCGCCATCAGCGCATCGCCCTCGTACTGGTTCACCTCCCTCTGCAACCCGAGGGTCTCGAAGCGGGAGGTCGCCCCGACGAAGAAGGAGGTGATCTGGGTGGTCTGCGCCGGACTGGACGCGGGAGGACCGCCGCCGCCGGCACCTGCCCCCTCGGCCGGACCTCCGGGGCTGCCGTCCTCGGCAACCGGATCGGGGTCGGCCGGGGCGAAGGAGGGCATCGGTGGCACTCCGTCCTGCCAGCCCTCGTGCATGGCCTCAATTCCCTCGAGGGTCACGTAGACAGCGCGGTCGACTGGGGTGGAGGTCCGGTTCAGGATCCCGACGATCGTGAAGGGATGCTCGTCATGGTCCATGATCCCTGCCGGGCCGAGCCCATGGGTCACGACAATCGTCTGGCCGAGCTCATAGTCAAGGCGGCTCGCGACCTCGGCCCCGATCACGACGTCGTAGCGCTCCCGGGCGGGGCGTCCCGCCGCGAAGCTGATGCGACCCTCACGACGGAACCGGAAGTGGTCGTAGAAGTCTTCGGTCGTTCCGATGACCCGGAACCCTCTGTGGTTGTCCCCGAGGGAGTAAGGGATCGTCCAGGAGACCGCCTCGTGATCCCGGAAGTGTTCATAGGCCTCCCACGAGATGTTTCCCGTCGGGGAGCCCATCCCGAACACGGAGTAGAGCAGGAGCTGGATCGTCCCGGACTGCGGCCCCACGATGAGGTCGGTCCCGCTGATCGTTCCCGTGAAGCTGTCTCTCAGCCCGTTTCGGATGTTCTCGATTCCGACGAGGAGCGCCACGGAAAAGGCGATCGAGGCGACGGTCAGGATCGAGGGAAGAAGCCGGTTTCGGAGGGACTTGAGCGCGAGCCGGGCAGTCAGCATGAGGGGCCGGGAGGCGTTCGGGAGCGGGTCAGGCCGCGGCCTGGCCGATCCGGTTTACGTCGGGGAGGGAGAGGGCACGATCGAAGAGTCCCTCGAGGGTACGGTCATGGCTGACGAAGAGGAGTGTCGCCCCGACCGAGTCACAGGAGTCGAAGAGGAGCTCGAGAAAGCGCGTGCGCCGGTCGTGGTCGAGCGCCGAGGTGGGCTCGTCGGCCACGACGAGCTCCGGAGCTCCCAGGAGCGCGCGGCAGGCTGCGACCCGCTGCTGCTGCCCGACGGAGAGCTCGCCCGGCTTCTGCCGGAGGTGCCCGGTGATCTCGAGCCGGTCGGCGAGTGCTCGTGCCGCGTCCTCGAGGCTTCCCTCGACGCGGGCGCGCCTGGCCGGCTTCATCCGGCAGGGAAGGGTGATGTTCTCGAGAGCGGTCAGGTAGGGAATGAGGTTGAACATCTGGAAGACGTATCCCATCCGCGTGCCCCGGAACTCGTCCCGCTTCGCCCCGCTGATCGCCCCGAGGTCGGTCCCGAGCACCCGCACCTCGCCCTGGGAGGCCTTGAGGACACCGGCGATCAGGCCAAGGAGAGTCGTCTTGCCACTCCCCGAGGGCCCGTGCAGGAACACCTTCTCGCCTGCGGGAACGAGGAGCTCCTCGATGTCGAGGACGAGGGGACCCGTGCGATACGCGAACCGGAGACGCTGGATGTGAACGGCCGGAGCCGAACTCACTCGTGCTCCCCGTAGGGCCGAATCCGCTTTCCGACGACCTGGTGGCCGACGACGCCGAAGGGGCTGTCGACCGCCTCGAGCGAAAAGGTGCCCTCGACGAAGATCGCATCCCAGATGTTCACCTCGACCTCCCGACCACCCTCCATGCGAACATAGACCATCTGATTCGGCGGCGGCGGGGGCGTGTGAATGCAGGCGCCAAAATAGGGGACGAGGATGAATTCATTCACCCCGACATACCCGTCATCGAAGGGCACCATGAAGCCCGGAATCCGAACCTCCTTGCCTGCCCGCGAGGTCAGATCGGCCGAGGCCTCTCCGGTGCGGTAGTTCAGCCCGAGCAGGACTCTCCAGTCCGTGTCGATCGGGTTCACGAGCGCCTCGCGCTCCATCACGTCGACCGGGACGGTCCAGACCGACGGAGTCGACTCGTGCAGGGCCCGCGCCTCCGACTCCACCGGGCCGAAGAGGAGTCCGGCCGCGAGGGGAACGATGACGAGGGGATGGAACCGGAGGGAAGGAAGAGGCTTCATTTCTCAATGTCTCCAACGAGCGCGCGCCGCGATGAGGGTTGAGGGTTCACTCGGCAACTTCGCTTCCTACCCCCGAGGCCCGCAAGGGTCCCGAGCGGGGGGGGCTCGTCGTCACCCCGGCGGCTCTCGATACCGGTGCTCGAAGTGCTCTCTCGCAGTCCGGACCTTGGGGTGCACAACGAGACGGCAGTAGGTCTGTCGAGGGTTCCGCTCATAGTAGCGGTGGTGTTCCGTCTCGGCCGGATGGAAGCGCTCGAGTCGGGCCAATTCGGTTACGATGGGGTCCGACCATCGTCCGGACGCATCGAGCGAGCGGATCATCGTCGCCGCTTCCTGCTCCTGGTCGTTCGACTCGGCGAGAATGATCGAGCGGTACTGCGGGCCCTGGTCCGCACCCTGGCGATCGGGGGTGGTCGGGTCGTGGATCGCGAAGAAGATTTCGAGGAGTTCACCAAAGGTGATCTCGTTGGGGTCGTACTCGAGTCGGACCACTTCGGCGTGACCCGTCGTGCCGCGGCAGACCTCCCGGTAGGTCGGATCCGGGGTGTGTCCACCCGCATATCCGGACTCCACCGAAACCACTCCCTCGATCCGGAGAAAGACAGCTTCAAGGCACCAGAAGCACCCGCCGCCGAGCGTGGCATGTTCGGTCATGGCGATTCGTTCGTCGAGGAGAGCTTGGCCCGGACCCTGTCGATGAGGGCCGAGGAAGAAAAGGGCTTGAGGAGCAGATCGGCCTGCAAGCGCTCGACCTCGTCGTCCGCGAGCACGTCATGCTCGAATCCGGACATGAAGAGCACGCCGATCTCGGGGCGATGCTGTCTGACAGCCAGGGCTGTGGCCTGCCCACTCCTCCCCGGCATCACGACATCCGTGAGCAGGAGCCGCGGGCGGCTCTCCGAGTTCCGGAGGAGCTCCTCGGCTGCAAAACCATCCTTCGCCTCGAGCACCGCGTACCCTTCCTGCTCGAGCACGGACCGAACGAAGCTGCGCAGTGCCGGGTCGTCTTCCACGACGAGGATCTCCCTGCCGGCCCCGCCAGCCAAGGCGTCGACCTCGGTCGCCCCGGCCCTCGCCAGCCGCGACCCCTCCAGGAGAGGCAGGTAAACCCGCACAAAGGTGCCGCGCTGAGCCTCGCCCCTGACCGTGAGGTGCCCCGAGAGAGCGTCGACGAGGCCCTGGATGGCGGTCAGCCCGGGCAGCGCGGGCCTGCCCTCGACCTCGGCGTGGAAGGGGTCGAGCACCCGATCCCGCAAAGGCTCGGGAAGCCCCTGGCCCGAGTCCTCGAACTCCAGTACCGCATACCGTCCCGCCGGTACGGACGAGGGTATCCCGTGCCCCGCGTTCCTTCGGATCTCGTCGGCTTTCACCCCGATCCGGAGCGAGCCCCCGGAGGGCATGGCATCGACTGCGTTCATGGTGAGGCCGACGAGAAGTCGCTCGAGGTGCGCTCGATCCGCGAGGACCCATCGTTCGCCTCCGGCAGCATCGAGCGTCAGACGAACCTCTCGCCCCAGGAGAGCGCGCAGGAGGGACTCCGCCTGCAGGACGGTGCCTCCCAGTTCGACGGGCTCGGTCCGAGCAGGTCTCTCCCGACCAAATTCGAGGAGTCGGTGGGCCAGCGCACCCCCCTCCCTCGACGCCTGCTCGACCTCTCGCACGATCTCGGCCGTTTCCCCGGTGCGTCCCTCGACTTCACCAAGTAGACGGGCATTCCCGGAGATGATCGTGAAGACATCGTTGAACTCGCGCGCGATTTCGCGAGCGAGCCGACCGAGCGACTCCACGCGTTGGGATTCGAGGTGAGCCATCGCTCGACTGCGCAACGCCCCGTGCGCAGCATCCCGATCGAGCTCCACCTCGATCCGCGAAGCGGCGAGGCGAAGGAGAGAGTCGACGACACCGGGATGGGCCGGCGGGTCTCGCAGGAAGGCCGAGAACACACCCCGAACCCGTCCCGCTCGGTCCCGGACGGCCTTCCCGACGTAGGCGCGCGCATCGATCCCCGCGAGGAGGGGGTCGTCGGGGTAGAGGTCTTCGAGGTCCCCGACCACGTGGCATGACCCCTCTCGTAGAACCGTCTCGCACGGGGTCCCGGCGACCCTGTACGAGACGGGTTCGACGAGTCTTCCGGCCACGATGCGCACGAGGGTCTCGAGGCGTTCGTCCTCACCCTCGGCCCCGGACGAGAGGGCGATGATGAGTTCGGAGGCTCCGAGCGCATCGGCGAGGTGGTGCGAGACCGCCCGCAGCAGGATGTCCCGCTCCCTGATCTCGAAGGCCTCGGCCAGATTGTCGAGCAGGGTCTTCAACTCGTTTGCTTCCGTCACATCGACCATCGACCCGTAGATGCGGATCACCCGGTCGCCCTCCAACAATGGATGCACCGAGAGGCGAAGGATCCGAGGTCGCGCGGGTCCGATCCGCTCGGGGACCTCGATGGTCCGGGAGCGCCCTTCGCTCATCAGGCTCGTGAGCATCTCCTCGATGCGGCCCTGGCTCTCTGCCGGAAAGCTCCGCCAGAGGTCTCCGGGCGTGGGCACGAACGAGTCAGGCTCGAGCCCGTGCAGCCGGTACATTCCCGCCGTCCAGTAGACCCGGCCCGTGACGGTGTCCCACTCCCAGCCTCCGCCCCTCACCGCCTCCTCGAGCTGCGAGCGCAGGCGGGTCTCGCGGTCTCGGGTGTGCGGGGCGTCATAGATGCCGAGGACGGCCCGGACCTCGCCGTCGTCGCCAAAGAGGGGAAGGCGCCGAAGCAGAGCGACCCCGTCAGTCGGGTCCCATGGCCTCGGCTCTTCACGGTCCATGGGCTCACCCTTCCGGAACACGATTCGGTCGGCCGCGAGGGAGTCTTCGACCAGTTCCGCCGGAAGGAACTCGCCGGCCGAGCGCCCGGGCAGCTCCTGTTCGGGGAGTGCGAGCCGGTCCGCGAGGCGCTCGCAGGTCCGGATGAAACGACCTTCGGAATCCCGGACGAACCAGGGGGTCGAGAGCCCCTGGAGCACTGCATCGAGGTGGGTCAGAGAGAGGGGCAGGGCCATGGTCGAGGCTTGAGGGAGGCAGGGTGCCGTGCGAGGTGGAGACTGTGACGGACCGGTGGTGCACAGCCCGTGCCATGAAGGGCGGCGGACCGCAGGGTCATCACTGCGCGACTTGCGCAGCCCTGAGGCCCTTCCTGTCCCTGAGGCAGAGGAACGAGCAAGCAGGGTCGCCCCTCACCGCCGCACTCCCGCCACAAACGGTGTGTCAGACCTTCACGATTCCGATTCGGGCCGGACCGAGGATCTCCTTCAGTTCACGGAGCACGTGCGGGGACGGGTCAAGGGTGAGGGAACGGGAGCGCAGCCGCGCCTCCAGGCCATGCCCATTCTCGAGATGGAGCTCGAGGGGGGCACGGCCGAGGTGCTTCTCCATGAAGCTGCGGGCGCGGGCGACCTTCTCCTCGGAGAGGTCCTCGGAGCGCTCGACAGTGATTGAAATGGCGACCCGGCCGCTCCTGCGCACGGACTCGAGTGGCTCGGCGTCGTCGAGGAAGACGGGCGGGTCCTCCTCGTCCCGTTCGCGCCCGGAGACCTTGCCCCGGATCAGGATGGCGGCGTCCTGTTCGAGTATGTCGCGGCAGCGCTGCCAGGTCTCACGGAAGCCGAGGACCGTGGCGGTGCCGTGGAAGTCCTCGACCGTGATCCGTCCCCACTCGGAGTTGTCCTTGCGGGAGAGCTGGCGAGCGACCTTCGTGACGACACAGGCGAACTCCACGTCGGCGCCGGCGAACTCGGGGAGGTTCGCACTGTTCGCGGGGCCGAAGGCGCGGACGAGCTCCCGGTGGCGGTCGAGTGGGTGCCCGGAGATGAAGAAGCCGAGTGCCTCCTTCTCGCGCGCGAGGCGGTCCTGCTCGGTCCACTCGGGAAGGGTGGGGAGCTGGGGGTCGGGACGGTCGAGGGCGCCGTCGCCCCCGTCGAAGAGGGTGGCCTGACCGGCGGCCTCCTCGGCCTGGCGGGTCTGGACCTCGGAGTAGGCTCCGTCGAGTCCGGCGAGGAGCTGCGCCCGGTGGCCGAAGCCGTCGAGGGCGCCCGCAGCGATGAGGGCCTCGCAGGCGCGCTTGTTCAGGGCACGCAGGTCGATGCGCTCGAGGAAGTTGAAGAGGGAGGTGAAGGGGCCCTCCTCGTCCCGGGCGCGAAGGATCGACCGGACCGCGCCGGAGCCGACGCCGCGCACGGCGCCGAGCCCGAAGCGGATCTTCTGGTCGCCGGTGACGGTGAACTTCCAGCCCGACTCGTTCACGTGCGGAGGCAGGACCTCGACGCCCTCCTCGAGGTGCGGGAGGGAGCGAGGGAGGTCGCGGCACTCGCCGATGTACTTCACCACGTCGTCCGTCTTGTCGAGGACCGACGAGAGGAGGGCGGCCATGAACTCGGCCGGGTAGTGGGCCTTGAGCCAGGCGGTGTGGTAGGAGAGGAGCGAGTAGGCGGCGGAGTGGGAGCGGTTGAAGCCGTAGCGGCCGAAGGTCTCGATCTGGTCGGCGAGATCGCGGGCGGTCTTCTCCTCGACGCCGCGCTCCATCGCGCGATCGACGAAGCGGCCGAGCTCCTCGCGGATGAGCTCGGCGATCTTCTTTCCGACCGCCTTGCGGAGCACGTCGGCTTCGGCGAGGGAAAAGCCGGCCAGGATGTTGGCGATCCGCATCACCTGTTCCTGGTAGACAATGACCCCGTAGGTGGGCGCCAGGGTGCGCTCGAGGTCGGGGTGCGGGTAGTTCACCTGCTCGAGCCCGAGCTTGCGGCGGATGAAGACGTCTGTCATCCCGGAGTCGAGGGGTCCGGGGCGAATGAGCGCGTTCGTCGCGACGAGGTCCTCGAAGCGGTCGCAGCGCATGGCCCGCAGCTTCTCGGTGGCGAGCTTCGACTCGAACTGGAAGACCCCGGAGGTGCCCCCGCGGGCGATCATCCGGTAGACGTCGGGGTCGTCGAGGGGGACGTCGTCCATCGAGGCGAAGACCTCGCCCGTCTTCGGGTGCCGGAGCTCCCCGACCCGGGCCCGGACCATCTGGACCGCGTCCTCGATCACGGTGAGGGTCTTGAGGCCAAGGAAGTCCATCTTGAGCATCCCGGCGTCCTCGAGGCAGTTCATGTCGTACTGCGTGACGACGACGGCCTCGCCATTGCCCCCGCTCCCCTTCGTCTGCTGGGTGCTGACCGGGACGTACTCGTCGAGGGGACCGGGGGCGATGACCACCCCGGCCGCGTGCACGGAGGCGTGGCGGGAGAGCCCCTCGAGCGTCATCGAGTAGTCGAAGAGCTTGCGGTGGCGCTCGTCCTGCTTTGCGATCGCCTTCACCTCGGGGAGCTTCTCGACCGCCTCCTTGACCGTCATGGCCTGGCCGGGCTGGTTCGGGATGAGCTTGGCGATCCGGTCGGTCTCGGAGGGCTCGAAGCCGAGGGTGCGCCCCACGTCGCGCACGACGGCGCGCGACTTCATGGTCCCGAAGGTGATGATCTGCCCGACGGCGTCCCGCCCGTACTTCTCACGCACGTACTCGATGACCTCGCCGCGCCGCTCGTAGCAGAAGTCGATGTCGATGTCGGGCATCGAGACGCGCTCGGGGTTCAGGAAGCGCTCGAAGAGGAGGTCGAACTCGAGGGGATCGAGGTTCGTGATCCCGAGGGCGTAGCTGACGAGGGAGCCTGCGGCGGAGCCGCGGCCAGGGCCCACCGGAATGCCTTCTTCCCGTGCCCAGCGGATGAAGTCCCAGGTGATGAGGAAGTAGCCCGCATAGCCGGTCTCGAGGATCACGTCGAGCTCGAACTGGAGGCGCTCCTCGACCTCGTCGGGGAGGGGTGTGCCGTAGCGCTCCTCGGCGCCCCGGCGCGAGAGGTGGACGAGGTATGCCTCTTCGGTGTCGTAGCCCTCGGGGAGGGGGAACTCCGGGACGTGGTACTTCTTCTCGAAGGTGAGGTCGACCTCGTCGGCGATCCGAAGGGTGTTCTCGATGACCTCGGGATGGTCGGGGAAGGCCGCGCGCATCTCGTCGGGGCCCTTGAAGTAGAGCCCCTCGTCGTAGCGCATCCGGTCGGGGTCCGACTTGTCCTTGCCGAGTCCGATGCAGAGGAGGGTGTCGTGCGCCTCGTGGTCGCCGCATTCGAGGAAGTGGGAGTCGTTCGTGGCCACGACCGGGAGCCCGATCTCGGCGGCGAGGGCGAAGATCTTCGCGTTCAGCTCGGCCTGGCCCTCCGTGCCGTGCGCCTGTACCTCGAGGTAATACCGGTCGCGGAAGACCTCGGCGTGCCAGGCCGCGGCCTCGCGCGCGGCCTCGTCGTTGCCGGAGAGGAGGTGGCGCGCGACCTCCCCGGCGAGACAGGCCGAGGAGACGATCAGCCCCTCGGAGTGGCGCCGGAGTACCTCCCGGTCCACGCGCGGCTTGTGGTAGAACCCCTCCGTGTAGCCAATCGAGGAGAGCTTGACGAGGTTCCGGTACCCGACGCGGTCGCGGGCGAGGAGCACGAGGTGGTAGTAGGCCCGATCACCCGCCCCGCTCCGCGAGCGGTCGCGGCGGTCGCCGGGGGCGACGTACGCCTCCATCCCGATGATCGGCTTCAGGCCGTTCCTGTGCGCGGCCTTCTGGAAGCTCCAGGCGCCGAACATGCACCCGTGGTCGGTCAGGGCCAGCGCGGGCATTTCGAAGTGCCGCGCCCGGTGAACGAGGTCGGTCAGGCGGTTCGCGCCGTCGAGGAGGGAGTACTCGGAGTGGGTGTGGAGATGGACGAAAGACACGGGACGGGCGACGGCCTCGGGGCAGGGCGTTGGACGATCGGAGTGCGCGAAGGGGGCGCCGGCCAGATCGCCGGGCGCCCCCTTCATTCTGTCACCGGAGACCGCTCCCGGCTACCCCCCGTCGGCGCATCGGAAGGAGTTCAGGATGGTCTCGAGCTGAATCATGTACTCGTACTTGTCACGAGCGGGGGCGTACACCCATGCATCCATGAGGTAGAGGCGATTCTGGGGCGGGCAGGCGAGTGCCCGTGCGATGAACGGCCCCCCCGCCGGCCAGGCGTCAGGGGGGCTTGCCCAGGCCGACTGCAGCTCGACGCCCCTCAGGCCCGCGACCTCGATCTCCCGGAAGGCCATGACCGTCGTGTCGAAGACCTGGGGGTCGTTGTAGTAGTCTTCGGTCAGCCGCAGCCTCCACTCCATGAGCTCCTCGCGGGTCGGGAACTCTTCGGGCAATGGCTCGACCCAGGTCACGGCCAGCTCCCGGATCAGCTCCTGCGGGCTCGGGTTGTCGTTGCGGAAACGGTAGACCGGCTCGTCGGGGTAGTTCCGGTAGACCTGCGGAAGGAGCACCGAGAAGCCGAGGGTGCGCTCGAGCGTGTCGGCCCGGATCGTGTCGCGCCCCGAGACGAACATCCTGCGGATCGCCCACTCCCGAAAGCGCAAGTCGAGTTCTTCCTGGATGGCACCGGCGAGTTCGAGGACCTCGTCCGGACCGTGCCCCTGGTCCAGGAGCATGATCCAGACCTTCTGCCCGCGCGCCCAGACGTCGGTGGCCGAGGCGAGGGCGGGCGGGGTCGGGGTGGGGCCGTCGACCCTCGGCAGGGCGTCCTGGATCCAGGGGTCATCGGAGGTTCCGATCGCGACGATCTGGGTGAGCCGCTGGACTCTTCCCCACGCGGAACGGTCGAGCTCCGGGTCGATCGAGCTGATCCGGAAGGGGCGCTCCCGACGGACGGTGAGGATCGTGGGCTCGAGCTGGTCTCGGAACACGTCCTCGATGGAGTACCAGAAGGACTCGTCGGCGACAACCATGACCGCATTCGCATCGCCCTGCGCACGGGGCTTCTCGCACCCGGCGAAGAGCAAGGGCGCAATGACGAATACAAGGGCAGTCAGAGGGGCGCGCGAGAAGAGGCGTCGGGCTGGCGTCATGCGTCGGTCTCCGGGGGCCGGGTGGTCGGCAGGTCCATGATCTTGCCCGGTCACTGGTGCCGGGACGGCACCGGGGGGCGAACGATCGTTCATGTAGTAGCCCCGGATGCCTGCACCCGTTCCTCGCCCGCTGGCTTGACTTTCGCGAAGGGCCGGGTAGAATAGCCCCCACGGAAGGAATCCTCCTTGCGTACAACGCACTCCCCGAGAATGTGAGGCACTCGAATGAGGTACCGCTGGGGCCGGTCAGACGCCATGGACGAGACCGGCCGAATGCTCCTGCTCGCCTTCGATGACGACGTCGATGAAGAGGACTGGGACGAGGACGACGACTGGGACGACGACGACGACGAGGACGAAGACGACTGGGACGACGACGACGACGACTGGGACGAGTGGGACGACGACGACGACGAAGTGGAGATGGGGCGTCGCGGGGGTCGCACGACCTGGAATTGAGCCACGTCTGCCACGGCTGAGCGGTACCCGGTTCCCGCCCGCCTTCACCGAGTCGAAGAGGTGGTTCGCGGGAGCCGGTTCATTGCGACCCTGACCCGGGTGCGCGACCCGCGAGCGGCAGAGCAATTTGTCGAGCAGGTTCGCTCGGAGTTCCCGGATGCCTCTCACCACTGTTTCGCCTTCGTCGCGGGGCCTCCCGGCTCCACGACCCGGATCGGACTGAGCGACGACGGAGAGCCGCACGGCACTGCAGGCCGGCCGATTCTCGAGGCGCTCCTGCACTCTGGGGTGGGCGAAGTCGCCGCGGTGGTCACGCGCTACTTCGGGGGAACGAAGCTCGGGCGCGGGGGGCTCGGTCGAGCATACGCGGGTGGCGTGAAGCTCGCGCTCGAGACTCTGCCGACGGTCGAGAAGATCGATCGGGTCGAGCTTCGGATCGAGATCGCATACGGCGCGCTCGACGCCCTCTTTCGGTGGCTGGACGAGCACGACGGGGTGCGTCTGCAGGAAGCCTTCGGGGGTGCGGTCACGCTCCGGGCTGCTGTCCCCGTCCGGGAGGTGGCAGCCCTTGAGCGGGTCGTCGCCGACCTGACCGGGGGCGCTGGACGGGTCGAACGGCTCTGAGCCCCTGGAGGGCAGGGGGCCTCTCGAACCGGCCTTCCTCCCCGCTCGGCCTCCCGGTATGGAGGCGGCGGGGAGGACGAGCCGGTGCTACGGGCGAATCAGCCCTTGAGGAGAATCTGGCGGCTATGGCGCCCGACCCAGGGGAATTCCCACTCCTCGTTGCTGTAGGCCTTGTACATCAGGAAAAGCCAGAGACAGAAGGCTGCGAGGCTGAGGAGGAGAGAGACGAATACGCCGATGATGCCGAAGACGATGCCGAGAACCGGGATCGCCGTGAGGATTGCGGAGAGAATCCAGAAGGCAAAGACGAACACGATCCACGCCACGAAGATTCCGATGCTCTGGGCTGCGTGGAATCGGACGAACCGGTCGTTCTTCTCCATGAGGAGAAAGATCAGCCCGGTGATCGGCCCGAAGAGATAGGCCAGGGCGCCACCGACATTCGAGGCCAGTCCCGTCGAGGACTGCGTCGGGGCGGGGGGTTGCGGGTCCATCGGTTCCATCGGGTTCTCCTTTGCAGGAATGAGGGGTGATTGGTTCCCGTGCCGGGCAAGATGGCCAATCGAGGACGCCTCGGCCAGAGGCGTGGGGCACATCGCTGCGATCGCGTCCGGCCACTTCCGGAGTTGACGGGAGGGGGGTTGAACTCGGGGTGGTGTCGGGGTACTTTTCGGGTCTTGCCGAAGGCGGAGCGCCGGTGTCTCCCCGGACGGTCGAGCAGGGGCCTGTAGCTCAGGTGGTTAGAGCGCACGCCTGATAAGCGTGAGGTCGGTAGTTCGAGTCTACCCAGGCCCATTGTACAACATGAAGCGCCGCAAGCCTTTCGGGGCCTGCGGCGCTTTCGTGTGTTTGGGAGGTGTGTCCGA
>SLDT01000189.1 GCA_007125125.1 Gemmatimonadota bacterium
ATCGGTGCCCGCGCGCACCCGGGCGGCCGAGCGCGAGCCGGCCTGGAGGGCGAGGATCCCGTTCAGGACGAAGCCGAGGAGTGGGAGGAGGAGGATCAACCCCGGGAGGAAGGGCTCGAAGCCCTCCATCCCGGCGCCCTGTCCCTCTACGGTGAGCCCGGCCGCAAGGAGTAGGTTCGCGCTCATGCCCTCACCACTTGAGGAGGTTGAAGTTGTCCACGTTCACCGTCTCGTAGTGACGGAAGATGGAGATGATGATGGCGAGCCCGACCGCGGCCTCCGCCGCCGCGACCGTCATCACGAAGAAGACGTAGAGCTGCCCCTCGATGCCGAGGTAGCGTGAGAGGGCGACGAAGGAGAGGTTCACCGCGTTCAGCTGGAGTTCGATGCAGAGGAACATGATGATCGCGTTCCGCCGCACGAGCACACCCGCGGTCCCGATGACGAACAGTATGGCACTGAGCCAGAGCGCTTCGGCGAGCATGGGCGTCAGACTTTCCTCTTGGCGATGGCGATGGCCCCGACAAGGGCCACGAGGAGCAGGATGCCGGTGAGCTCGAAAGCCACGACGTAGTCGGTGAACAGGGGGGTGGCGATCGCACCGATCACACCCTCCTCGCGCAGAAGCTGGTCCATCCCCTCGGGGCCGGGGAAGTGCGCGTAGATCGGGTTCGCCTCGGCCCCCCCGAACTGGCGAACGAGGAGCCCGGCGATGGCTCCGGAAATGGCGAAGGCGACAAACATTCCGAGGCCGAAGCGGAAATCCCTCCGATAATCGTGCCCCAGGTTGAGGAGCATGATCACGAAGAGGAAGAGGACCATGATCGCCCCGGCATAGACCATGATCTGGATGGCAGCCAGGAAGTGCGCCTCCAGAAGAACGTAGATTCCCGCGATCGAGGCGAGCGTCCCGACCATGAAGAGGAGGCTCCCGATCGGGTTCTTCTGGAGCACGACCCCCACGCCTCCGCCGACTGCCATGGCGGCGAAGATGAAGAAGAAGATGTCAGCCATGGCGGGGCGCCCTATTCCGAGAGGGGATCCGAGGGATCCCAGAGGAGGGTCGTGGGATGGTCCTGCTCCATCAGACGATCCAGGTCGTAGACGAAGCGGTCGCGTGTGTACTCGGCGTTCTCGAAGTGCACACCGACATGGATCGCCTCCACGGGGCAGACTTCCTGGCACATGCCGCAGAAGATGCATCGGAACTCGTCGATCTCGTAGACGATTGGATAGCGGTTGCCCTCGTCGTCTTCACCCCCGACAAGCCGGATGCAGTTCGCCGGGCAAATCGTGGGGCAGAGGCCGCAGGCCACGCACTTCGGTCGGCCGTCGGCATGGACCTCCATCCGGTGAGTGCCCCGCCAGCGCGGGGAAAGGTCGGGCTGTTCCTCGGGGTACTGGACGGTGACCTTGTCCGGACTCACGAGGTGCCGGAAGGTCAGCGCCATACCCTTGAGGGTGGCGCGAATGTACGAGGTCTGACCGGGCGCGGGACGGCGGAGTACCTTGACCGTGGCGGGCATGTCAGAAGACTTCCTTGCTGGGAATGAATGGGGGGGGACGGTGCGAGGTCATTCTTCGACCCCACCGGCAAGGACCGCGACGCGGGCGGATTGCACCTCGCGCACCCCGGACCGAGTCGGCTCCGCACGCTCGGAGCCCGAGATGAGGCGGTCACGGTCCACGACGAAGACGAAGATGCCCGTGGCGAGCGCGCTGACGGCGGTGAGGACGGCGCCGAAGAGGAAACCTTCGACGGCAAGCTGGTCCAGCACGAGGATCGTCGCGGCGAGGACCATGATGTAGGCGAGCCCCACCGGGAGCATCACCTTCCAACCGAGGTGCATGACCTGGTCGTAGCGGAAGCGCGGAAGGGTCCAGCGCACCCACATAAAGACCAGGACGAAGAACCCGGTCTTTGCCGCGAAGGCCAGGAAGGTCAGGAGGGTCTTCCATAGGGCCGGTGCTGCGGCGATGGGCTCACCCTGCGGCGTGAAGCCCGAGATCAGCATCCCCTCGTGCCAGAACATGTGGTCCCCGCTCCAGAACGGGATGCTCCAGCCTCCGAGGAAGAGGGTTGCCATGAGGGCCGACGCAGTCAGGATGTGGGAGAACTCGGCGATCATGAACATCGAGAACTTCATGGACGAGTACTCGGTGTGGTACCCGGTGACGAGCTCCGATTCGGCCTCGGGGAGGTCGAAGGGAAGCCGGTTCGTCTCTGCGAAGGAAGCGATCACGAACAGGATGAAGGCGAGTGAGAGCGGGAGTACGTACCAGAAGCCGAGCTGCTGCTGCTGCCAGACGAACTCCGTGAGCGTCACATTGCCGGCGAGCATCAGGACCGGGATGAGGGAGAGCCCGAGAGCCACTTCGTAGCTCACCATCTGGGACGACGCACGGAGGCCGCCGAGAAAGGCATACTTGTTGTTCGAGGCCCACCCCGCGAGGAAGATCCCGTAGACTCCGAGCGAGGCAAGCGCGAGCACGTAAAGGATTCCGATCGGGATGTCGGCGACGATCATCGAGACCGTCCCCCACGGCGTCTCGAGCGGTGCGGCGAAGGGAATCACCGCGAAGGTCATCGCCGCCGGGATGATCGCGAGCGCGGGCGCGAGGAGGAAGAAGCGCCGGTCCGCGGTCGATGGGAAGGTCTCTTCCTTGAGAATGTTCTTCAGGCCGTCGGCGGCCGGCTGCAGGATTCCGAGAGGGCCAACGCGGTTCGGTCCCAGCCGGTCCTGGATGAAGGCCGCGACGCGGCGCTCGATCAGGGTCATGATCGCGACGACGCCAAGCGTGGCCGAGAAGACCAGGAAGACCTTGATCGAGGAGCTGATCAGGAAGGCCGTAGGCGAGAGATCGTTCATCCGAGCCTGGTGTGGTTGGGCGCGAGGGGGATTGCCATCTCCGGGTGTCGACGGGACGAATCCGCGGCGCGGGCCATGCGAGACGCCGGCAGGTTCATCGGGCCGCCGGCAGGGGGAGTGGATCGTTCAGGAGGGCGCCGCGCGTCCCGATGACCTCGTAGCTGAGTCCACCGAGCTCGGGGAGGGCAGCCGCGGCGAGGGCGAAGGCAGCCGCGGCCGACTGGGGCGCGTCGACGTCCTTCAATGCTCCGGTGAGCTGGCCGAGCACGTGCCAGGCCGGCCGCGCCATCCCGGGGGCGTGTATCCCGGGCCAGAAGCGCTGGACCCGCCTCTCGTGGTTCACGAAGGTCCCCTCCTGCTCGGAAAAGAGTGACACCGGGAGAAGGTAGCGGGCGCGGGAGGCCGCATCGGAGGGGTGCGCACCGAGATAGACGAAGAGCCTGGCTGCGCTCCCGAAGTCCTCCCCCTGATCCGCAAGCTCATCACCGAGGACGATGACGACCCCGTTGTGGCCGGCAACCTCCTCGAGTCCCCCTTCGCCGCGCGCGTTCCCGACCCGCTCCATCCCGAGGATCCGGGCCGCCCGCTCGTTGGGGGCCAGCTCCTGCCGTCGGACCAGCTTGGGGAAGCCCGGAAGGGGGACCTCTTCGGCAGCACGGGGAGCCCGATAGACGATCGTACCCCCTCCCAGGGCGTCGACAAGGCGCCGAAGTGCAGCCAGGTCCTCGGTCGAAGCAAAGGGAGAGGCAACCGCCCTCACCTCGCCCCCGGCTTCCTCGAGGGCTGCGGCAAGCTCGGCAAGAAGCTCCTTCCAGTCATGCGCCCGCGTCCCCTCCGCGCTCCGAGCGAGAGGTGCCTCGAGGCGATCGCCGCGATTCATCCATTCGTAGCGGTGCCTGCCGTAGTCGCACATCCAGTACTGGTTTACCTCGAGGTTGGCCCGAGGCTTCAGCCGCTGGACGAGGTTGTCACGGACATGAAGGTCGATGTTGCACCCCTGCGAGCAGTTCGGGCAGATGCTCGGGGTGCGGTCCAGGTCCCAGGCCCGCGCCTTGTGCAGGAAGTCCTTGGAGACGAGGGCGCCCACGGGGCAGATGTCGACGATGTTCCCGGCGTAGGGCGAACCCTCCACTCCCTCTTCGAAGAAAGTGTCGATCACGGACCGGTTCCCCCGCTCGACGACGGTAAGCCTGGGGTCCTGGGCCATCTCGTTCATGAAGCGCACGCATCGGGTGCACATGACACAACGGTCCCCGTAGAAGAGGACGTCCCCTCCGAAGTCGTCGCGCCCGAAGACCCGCTTCGGCTCGCGGCTCCGACCGCGACGGGGCCCCTCGGCGTGGACGTAGTCCTGGAAGCCACACTCCCCGGACTGGTCGCAGATCGGACAGTCGAGGGGATGATTCGCAAGATAGAACTCGAGAACACCCGTCCGCATCCGGGTGGCCTTCTCGCTCTGCGTGTGCACGACCTGGCCTTCCTGCACCTGCGCCACGCAGGAGGGCTGCAGCTTCGGCATCCCCTCGACCTCGACGAGGCAGAGCCGGCACTGGGCCGGAGCCGAGAGTCCCGGATGGTAGCAGTAATGCGGGATGCGTTCCCCAAGTACCTCGGCAGCCTGGAGGATCGTCGATCCCTTCGGGACGCTGACCTCCATCCCATCGATCGTCAGGGTGATGAGTTCTTCGCTCTTCTGGATCTCTGACATGCGGTTTCTCGAAAAGGGGTCCGGTGCCATCAGGCCACACCCACCTTCTCGCCCCGACGGATGAGTGAGAGGTAGTCGTCCCGGAACTTCATGATCGAGGACTCGACGGGCGCCGCGGCGGAATCGGAGAGCACACAGATCGTGGTTCCCGTCATCTGATGCCCGAGGCTGACGAGGGTCTCGAGGTCTTCCTCTGTTCCCTTCCCCTCTTCGATCCGCCGAAGGATTCGGGCGAGCCACTGGGTGCCTTCCCGGCAGGGCGTGCACTGACCGCAGGACTCGTGTGCATAGAAGTCGACCATGCGACGGACCTGCTTCACGATGTTCGTGGAATCGTCCATCACGATCACGGATGCACACCCAAGCATCGAACCGGCCTGGATGACTCCCTCGTAGTCGAGGGTGCAGCTCTCGCACTCTTCTGCCGAGAGGATCGGCACCGAGCTTCCGCCCGGGATCACGGCCTTGAGGGACCTCCCCTCCCGCATTCCTCCACACACGTCGTGGATGAGTTCCTTCATCGGGAAGCCGAGGGGAAGCTCATAGTTCCCCGGGCGGCGCACATGACCACTCACGCAGAAGAGCTTCGTGCCCGGACTCTTCTCCGTTCCCCACTGCCGGTACCACTCCCCTCCATGCTTCACGATGTGCGGAATGGACGAAAGTGTCTCGACGTTGTTGATCGTCGTGGGCATACCGAACAGCCCGATCGCAGCGGGAAAGGGTGGCTTCACCCGGGGCAGGCCCCGACGACCCTCCAGGGAGTTCATGAGAGCGGTCTCTTCGCCGCAGATGTAGGCGCCAGCTCCGGCAAAGACGGTGATGTCGACCGTGACGCCACTTCCCAGGATGTCCTCGCCAATGTATCCCGCGGCGTAAGCCTCCTCCACGGCACGCGCGATCACCTGCGTGGCCTCGAAGAACTCGCCCCGGCAGTAGATGTAGACGTGCTCGGCCTGCATGGCGTAGGCCCCGATCAGACACCCCTCGATGAGCTGGTGAGGCGTCCAGCGCAGGATCTCGCGGTCCTTGAAGGTGCCGGGCTCCGACTCGTCCGCATTACAGAGAAGGTAGTGCGGTCCCCGCTTTTCCTTTGGCATGAAGGACCACTTGACTCCGGTCGGGAAGCCAGCGCCCCCGCGGCCGCGGAGTCCGGAGGCCTTGACCTCTCCAATCACCTCCTCGCGGGTCATGCCCAGGGCCTTTCGGAGGCCTTCGTATCCTCCGAGGGCCTTCCACCCCTCGATCGTCCTGGTTGCGGGATCGCCCCAACCGCGACTCAGGACCGGCGTCTCGCTCGGGTGCGTATAGGGAAAGGCCATCTCACTCCACCTCCGCCCGCAGGCGCTCGAGAATCTGGGAAACCGACTTCGGAGTCACGTTCTCGAAGTAACGGGCATTGATCTGCACTGCCGTGGGCGTCCCACACGCCGCAAGGCACTCGACCTCGGTGACCGTGAACATGCCATCGTCCGTCGTGGCGCCGAGCTCGATGCCCAGTTCATCGAGGAAGGCCGCCAGAACTTCATCGCCCCCGCAAAGGTTGCATGAGATGTTCGTGCACACCTGGATGAGGAACCGTCCGACCGCCCGCTTGTTGTACATCGTGTAGAAGGTGGCGACCCCACGCACGTACGCCTCGGAGAGACCGAGCAGACCCGCCACCTCGCGCATCGTGGCCGGCGAAATGTGACCGCGCAACTCCTGGGCCAGGTTCAACACGGGGAGGAGCGCCCCTTGCGCGTCCGGGAAGCGTGAGCGGATCTTTTCGTAGCGCTCGAGGTGTGCGCCGTCGAAGAGCGGCGCTTTCGGCTCCTTCTCGACGAGCATGTAGGGGTAGGTCGGCACCCCACCGGGGTGGCCCCCCTCCGGAGGCCGCGCCCCGACGTAGTCGAGGCCCCGGACCTGGTCCTCGGTCAGCTCGAACTCGCCCGTGTTCCCCGCGAAGCCCGGGTTCCGGAAGGGAACCGTCCCCCCGCCCTTCTCAGTCGTCCAGCCGCTCAACGGTCGATCTCCCCGAGCACGATGTCCAGGCTCGCATTCACCATGATCACGTCGGCGAGGAACCCCCCCTCGACCAGCTTCGGGATCACGGAAAGGTTGATGAATGAAGGGGGACGCACGCGCCAGCGTACCGGCTTCGAGCCCCCGTCGCTCACGACGTACATCCCGAGTTCCCCCTTCGACCCCTCGATCGGGAAGTAGGACTCGCCCGGAGGTGCCTGAACTCCTTCCATCGCGAGTTTGAAGTGATGGATCATTGACGCCATGTCGCTCATCAGCTCGGACTTCCGGGGAAGGATCACCTTCTGGTCGTCCACATTCATGGGCCCGCCCGGGAGCCGGTCGAGCGCCTGGTGCAGGATCTTGAGGCTCTGCCGCATCTCCTCGACCCGCACCATGTAACGATCGTAACAGTCGCCATGCTCCCCGATCGGCACCTCGAAGTCGTAGGATTCGTAGTCGTAATAGGGCCGATCCTTGCGCACGTCGTAGGGGACGCCAGAAGCACGGAGGTTCGGTCCGGAGAACCCGTAATTGATCGCGTCCTCCCCGGAGATGGCCCCCACTCCCTGCGTCCGGGCGAGGTGGATGCCGTTGTGCGAGAGGAGATGCTCGATCTCATCGAGGGTAGCCGGAAGACCATTTGCGAACTCTCGCACCCCCTCGGCCCAGCCCTCCGGGAGGTCGGCCATCATGCCCCCGATCCGCGTGGCTGAGGTCGTGATACGTGCTCCGGTGTAGGCCTCGTGCAGCTTGTAGACCTTCTCGCGCTGCTGGAAGGCATAGAGGAAGGGAGTGAAGGCGCCCACATCGATCGCCCAGGTCCCGAGCCAGAGGAGGTGCGAGAAGATCCGGTCCATCTCCATCATGATGACCCGCGTCACCTTGCACCGCTCCGTCACCTCGACCCCCATCATCTTCTCGACTGCCATCGCGAAGGCGCAGTTGTAGATGAGGGGAGCCAGATAGTCCATCCGGTCCGTCAGGGGAATGATCTGGTTCCACGTCCTGTATTCTCCGAGCTTCTCGAAGGAGGAGTGGAGGTATCCGATGTGCGGAATGCAGCGGACCACCGTCTCCCCATCGAGTTCCAGCACCAGTCGGAGCACGCCATGGGTCGCCGGATGCTGGGGCCCCACGTTGATGAGCATGCTCTCGGAATCGAGCGTCGGTTCCGGGAGGTCGATGGGAGCGAGGGGACCCTGCGCGGGCCTGAAGTCGAGGCCCGCCTCGGCCGTCCTGGTTACCTCAAATTCCACGGTGCGTGTTGGCATGGCTTCTCGGCGTTCCGCTGTGTCCAGCCGGAACGATCGTTTCAGGAATCCTGGTCAGGGGAAGGCGCCATTGGTTGCATCACTTCGCGCGGCACCGCTTCGCCGCCCGTTTCCTTCCAGGCCACAACCTGGGGCCGCCGGGTCCCGTCGAACTCGGCAGGGATGTAATCGTCTTCCGGCTGGCGTGCGAGCGCGCGTCGAGTCTGCTCCGCGCGGGTGAATCGTCCGCGGAGCGGGAAGTCCTTCCGCAGCGGATGACCCTCGGCGTAGTTGTCGGGCATCAGGATCCGGCGCAGGTCCGGGTGGTTCAGGAAGGTGATCCCGAACATGTCGTAGACCTCCCGCTCAAGCCAGTTGGCGGCCTGCCACAAGGGCACCACGGACTCGATCTCGAGCGACTCGAGCGGCAACTCCACCTTCACGCGCAGGAAACGTCGGAAGGGGATCGAGAAGAGCTGGTAGACGACCTGGAGTGGCCGGCCCTCGCCGTAATCGACCGCGGTCACATCCGACAGGTAGTTGTAGGTGTGCTCTGGGTCTTCCTTCAGCCACCGAATCACCTCGAGGGACGCGTCACGTCGCACATGCAGGATGTGCTCGTCTCCAGACACCACCTCGTGGTCCACGATCGCGTCGCTGAACCGATCCCGAGCCGCAACGACCGAGGGATGGGCCCCTTCAAGCCCGCCCACGTCCGACAGCTGGAGCGTGTGACCGGAATCCGTCGGGTGCTCGACGTCCGGCTCTGCATCTCTGTATCCTGAACTGGTATCGTTCGTCATGGCTCGAATCGGGAGTGTCGAGGTCTGGCCTGGTACCGACCGAATTCGGTCAGCCCGGACATCAGGGAATCCGGTCGTCCGGACGCTCGCTCGGGATTCCGGGCACGAGGCCACTGGGCCGGTTCTGATGCGTTGAATTGCCGAAGGGACCGGAGAGAGCCATGACCTCCGCGGGGCCCGCAATCGGGTGCCCGGCCTCCCCGGCGACCTCCCGGCGGTGCTCCTGATGGCGCGCGAGCGTCTCGCCCCGAATCTTTTCCTGGATCATGATCAGACCGTAGATCAGAGCCTCGGGGCGAGGCGGGCACCCGGGCACGTAGACATCCACGGGGATGATCGTGTCGATTCCCTGCACCATGGAGTAGGCGTCAAAGACCCCACCTGACGAGGCGCAAGCCCCCATCGAGACGGCCCACTTCGGTTGCGGCATCTGGTCCCAGATGCGCCGGAGGACAGGGGCAAGCTTGTAGGGCACGCGACCCGCGCAGATGAGGACGTCGGCCTGTCGGGGCGAGAAGGACATGCGCTCCATCCCGAAGCGCGCCAAGTCATGTGTCGATGCGGCCGAGGCCATCATCTCGATGGCGCAGCACGCAGTTCCGAAGGGCATCGGCCAGAGCGAGTTCCGGCGCGCCCAGTTGACCACGAAGTCGACTTTCGTGGTTAGAAAGGTGGGAGTGCCCGCGCCGAACATTCCGCCCGGAAGTCCGCTGCCGCCCGTTGAATCCTGTGTCATTCCCAGTCCAGCCCTCCCTTGCGCCACTCGTAGATGAACCCCACGACCAGAACGGCCATGAAGATCGAGACCGCGATGAATCCCTCCCAGCCAAGAGACCTCATCTCGACCGCCCAGGGGATCAGGAAGATCGCCTCGAGGTCGAAGATGATGAAGCTGATGGCGACCATGTAGAACTTGATCGAGAAGCGAGCCCGCGTGTCCCCGAGCGGGACCATGCCCGACTCGTACGGCATGTCCTTCTCGGGGGTTGGGCGCCGGGGATTCAGGATGTGGGTCGCAGCCAGAATCCCCACTGCGTTCACAACGGACACGCCGAGTAGAACGAGAACCGGTATGTAGCTTTCCGCCATGGCGCCGCAGGGGATGGAATGGCATGTGAAAAAGTTCACGAAACAGCATGGAAAATGTACCGGGAGGGCCGGAAGGGGTCAACCCGAAGCCCCCGCTGACTACGGCCTTTCTTCGCCCACCGCCACCCTCCCCCCGATCGAGTGCCCCGAGCCCTGTTCGAGAGGGGGGACTTTCGCCAAACGACCTCGTCCGGTAGACTCCCCTGCCCACAGACCCGCGGGGTAGTCCCGCGAGCGTCAGCTCGATCAATTCTGGACCAGCGACCAGGAAGGAACTTGGAATGACGATCAGGAACGACCGATGGATTCGCCGGATGAGCGAAGAACAGGGGATGATCGAACCCTTCGAGCCCCGACAGGTCCGCACAGGTTCAATTTCGTACGGCGTCTCATCCTACGGATACGACATCCGCGTTGCCCCGGAGTTCAAGGTCTTCACGAACGTCTACAATGTAGTCGTCGATCCCAAGGACTTCGATGACCGTTCCTTCGTGGACGTTCACG
The DNA here is from genome assembly GCA_007125125.1 of Gemmatimonadota bacterium. Taxonomy (GTDB): domain Bacteria; phylum Gemmatimonadota; class Gemmatimonadetes; order Longimicrobiales; family Gaopeijiaceae; genus SLDT01. The sequence continues at coordinate 10,232 of SLDT01000189.1, forward strand.
CCGAGAGCTGCATCATCCCGCCAAACTCCTTCGCTCTCGCTCGAACCGTCGAATTCTTTCGCATACCGCGGGATACCCTCGTCCTGTGTGTGGGCAAGAGCACATATGCCCGCTGCGGGATCATCGTGAACGTGACTCCGCTTGAACCCACATGGCGGGGGTACCTCACGCTCGAGATCTCGAACACCACTCCCCTGCCCGCCCGGATCTACGCCAACGAGGGCATCGCCCAGCTCCTCTTCTTCCAGAGCGACGAAGAGCCGGAGACCGCCTACGAGGACCGCAGCGGCAAGTACCAGGACCAGGTGGGCGTCACCCTCCCGAAGCTGTGAAACCCGGCGGGGAAGAAGCGCCCCCGCCACGAGGGACTCCGAGAATGCGGTCCTCGGGGGGCTCCTTGCCTTCGACAACGTGCAGGTAGAGCCGGATCACCACCCATTCGAAGGGTCCGATGATTCCCTGAATCCCATCGGCGCCATAGGCCAGTCTGGGAGGGACCACGAGGAGTCGGCGTCCTCCCTCGCGCATCCCGATCAGGCCCTCCGTGACCGACGGGAGGGCGTTCCCCTCCCCGATCACCAGCCGGGCGCCCCCGCGAGGCTCCGTGGAATCCACGAGCCAGCCATCCGTGAGCCAGAGGTCGATGTCATAGAAGACCTCGTCCCCTTCGTCAGCAAAGGCCCCCGTTCCGACGATCTCATCCCGGACGTAGAGCCCCGACGGCCGAAGGGTCATCTCGCTGATGTTTACCCCGAGCTGGGGGTTGAACTCCACATCCTCGATCGGTGGACTCCGATCCGGCTCCGAGGGAGTGTCCCCGAGACACCCGCCAAGGGCGACGAGGGTGATCAGGACCCAGGCGGGCCCGGCCCCGGAGAAAACGCCGGCGATCTTCATCGAATCTTTCTCCCTTCCTGGTCGTGGCCTCGCTTTCGAACAGACCGTCCGGGTCCCGCACGGAACGGTCTGCTCACCCCCTTCGGGGACTCGTTACCGCTCATACACCACACGCCCCCCGAGGATCGTGTGGGTCACGATGATATTCTGCAGTTCCTCGGGCGCCACCTCGAGTGGGTTCCGATCAAGCACGGCGACATCCGCGAGAAATCCCTCCCTCAGCATTCCCTTGCGCCCTTCGAGGCCCTCCGCGAAGGCGTTGTTCACCGTGTAGGCGCGCAGCGCGGTCTCCGCGTCGATCCGTTCCTCGGGCACCCAGCCCCCGGCGGGCTCTCCCTCCGGCGTCTGCCGGGTCACTGCCGCATACATCCCCATGAGCGGATTCGCCGTGTACCAGGATGCATTCGTCCCCGGCCAGTCACTCCCGAAGGAGAGCACGACCCCGGCCTCGTCCAGCGTCCGGAAGGCATAGGTCCAGCGGATCCGCTCGGCCCCGATCCGCTCCTCCATCCAGCGCATGTCGTCGATCGCGTGGAAGGGCTGGACCTCGGCAATGACCCCGAGCCGCGCCATCCGCTCGGCGGTCTCCGGCCCGCGGAGGTGCTGCGCGTGGATGACACGGAACCGACGCTCATCCCGCTCGCCATTCGCCTCCATCACCCCTTCGAACATCGTCAGGAGGGTGTCGATCGCGAAGTCCCCGATCGCGTGCACATGAGGCCAGTACCCTTGTCTGTCGGCGATCGCGAGGAGGCGCTCGAGGTTCCCGGGCGGACTCATGATCGGGCGCCAGCTCCCGAAGCCACCGGTGTGGTCGAAGGGCTCGTAGAACATCGCCGTCGAGTTCCCCATGATGCCGTCGACATGGGCCTTGAACCCGCCGAGGAAGAGCATCTCGGACCCGAAGTTCCGCGGGAGCCCGAGCCCCGCCTGGTGCTCCACCCGGTCGAGGGTCGGCCGAGCGTGGATTCGGGTCGTCAGCTCTTCGGCCTCGAGGAGCGCCTGGAAGACCGGGAACATCGAGGGCGGGGTGTTGTCATGGATCGTCGTGATCCCGTACTGCGCGAGGTCCTCGAGCGCCGCCCGCGCCTCGGCGAGTTGCAGCTCGAAGCTCTTCGGGGGAATCACCTGCCGGATGCGGGCCGCCGCCTGTGGCGAGAGCCGCCCTGTCGGGACCCCGTCGGTGCACTCCACCCCGTTCCAGCCGCACTCGACCCCCGCAGCCTCGAGGGCGAGCCCATTCGCCAGGAAGGCCGACCGGTCCCACCGGTTGAGGAGGACCGGGTGTTCCGGTGTGATGTCGTCGATCATCGTCCGGTCCGGGGAGAAGTACTCCTGGACTCCACCGGCTCCCGCCCCGGTGTCACCCATCTCCCACTCCTCGTAGGCACCCCAGTCCCCACCGGTGAGCCAGGCACCGTTCGGCACCCGCTCCGTGGCACCTCGGACCCGCTCCCGGAGCCCCTCCTCGTCGGCCACATCAAGGAGGTTCGCCCCGAGCAGGAGTGCACCCGCCGAGTTGAAGTGTGTGTGGTTGTCGATGAAACCGGGCGAGACGAAGCGCCCGTCCAGCTCGATCACCCGGGTCCCGGCCCCCTCGAGGCGCGCCACCTCCCGCGCACTCCCGACCGCGATGATCTCCTCGCCCGAGATCGCGATCGCCTCGGCCGAGGGGCGGTCCGGGTCACCGGTCCAGACCACCCCACCGGTCAGGATCAGGTCGGCCCCGCTGACCCCTCCCTCCGAAGCACCACCAACCTCGCAACCCGTTCCCACGAGAACGAGCAGGAGGAAGGCTCCCAGGAGCCCGAACGCGCCTCGCCCCCTCACCATCCCGCGGAGGGCATCGACCGAGGCCGACCCGTAGACCCGCTGTTCAGTCGGATTGGTACAAGACTGGTGATCACTGCGGCTGACACAAGCTCCGTCGCTCATCGGTCTCCCTCCTTACGGGCTTCGATCCTGGCGGGCCCCTGCCCGCCGCTCAGTCTCCCCTCCCCGCCGCCGCGATCCCGCTCAGCGAAGCGCGGAGGAAGTCTCGGTTCAGTCGGGATATGTATTCAACGCTGATCCCCTTCGGGCAAGCCTCCTGGCAGGCCCCATGGTTCGTGCAGTTTCCGAATCCCTCCTCGTCATGCGCCGTGACCATGCCCGCCGCGCGCTCGTAGCGCTCGGTCTGACCCTGTGGCAGATACGAGAGATGGGCTGCCTTCGCGGCCGTGAAGAGCATGGCCGAGGCGTTCGGACATGCGGCCACACAGGCACCGCATCCGATGCAGGCCGCAGCATCGAATGCGCGGTCCGCATGGGGCTTCGGAATCGGAACCGCGTTGGCATCCGGAGCACTTCCCGTCCGGACCGAGATGTAACCCCCCGCCTCGATGACCCGGTCGAGCGCCGCACGGTCCACCACCAGATCTTTCATCACGGGGAAGGAGTCGGCACGGAAGGGCTCGATCCAGATCTCGTCGCCATCGCTGAAGGAACGCATGTGAAGCTGGCAGGCCGTGATCAGCTTCTGCGGTCCGTGGGCGACGCCGTTGATCATCATTCCGCACGACCCGCATATGCCCTCACGGCAGTCGTGCTCAAAGGCGATGGGCTCCTCCCCCTCCTGCGTGATGCGTTCATTCACGAGGTCCAGCATGTCCAGGAAGGACATTGTGGGCGAGATTCCGGCGGCCTCATAGGTCCTGAAGTCGCCCTTGGCCCGGGGCGAGGGCTGCCTCCAGACATGCAGCGTCAGATTCATCACTTGTAGCTCCTCTGCGAGAGCGGCACGTGTTCGAAGTTGAGCTCCTCGCGGTGGCGAGCCGGGGGCTCCCCATCTCCGCGATACTCCCAGACCGCGGCGTGGGCAAAGAGCTCGTCATTGCGTCGCGCCTCGCCATCCTCGGTGGTGTGCTCTTCACGGTAGTGCGCTCCTGCGGACTCGTCGCGGGTCAGGGCATCCCAGCACATGACCTCGGCAAACTCCAGGAAGTCCGCGACACGTCCCGCCTTCTCGAGCGACTGGTTCAGGTCGGCAGCACTGCCGGGAACCCTGACTTCCCTCCAGAAGCGTTCGCGAAGCTCGGGGATGAGCTCGAGGGCCTCCTTGAGCCCGGCCTCGTTCCTCGCCATGCCGCATCGATCCCACATGAGGCGACCGAGTTCCATGTGGAAGGAGTCCACGGTCCGATTTCCCTGCACGGCGAGGAGTCGCTCCTGCCGCGCCGTCACCTCGCGCACTACGTCCCGGGCGGCGGGATGCTCGGCATCCACACCGCCCCGCGGAGATTCGGCCAGGTAGTTTCCGATGGTCAGGGGCACGATGAAGTATCCATCGGCAAGACCCTGCATCAGCGCGGAGGCCCCGAGGCGGTTGGCTCCATGATCCGAGAAGTTCGCCTCTCCGATCGCGAAGAGCCCCGGCACCGTCGTCATCAAGTCGTAGTCCACCCAAAGCCCGCCCATCGTGTAGTGGGGTGCTGGATAGATCCGCATCGGCACCGCGTAGGGGTCTTCTCCGGTGATCTTCTCGTACATCTGGAAGAGGTTGCCATACCGCTCCGAGATTGCATCACGTCCGAGTCGCTGGATCGCATCCCTGAAATCGAGGTAGACCCCATTGCGGAGTTCCCCGACCCCGTGCCCGGCGTCGACCATTTCCTTGGCCCGCCGCGACGCGATGTCCCGCGGTGAGAGGTTGCCGAAGGAGGGGTAAATCCGCTCCAGGTAGTAGTCCCGCTCCGAGTCCGGAATCGCGGCGGCGGGACGCGTGTCACCCGCCTTCGCTGGGACCCAGATTCGACCGTCGTTTCGCAGCGACTCGCTCATGAGGGTGAGCTTGGACTGGTACTCCCCGCTCTGTGGGATGCAGGTCGGGTGAATCTGGGTGAAGCAGGGATTCGCGAATCCCGCCCCGCGCCTTGCCGCCCGCCAGGTCGCGGTGACGTTGCATCCCTTCGCGTTCGTCGACAGGAAGAAGGCGTTCGAGTATCCGCCTGTACCGAGCACCACGGCGTCCGCGAGGTGAGCCTCGATCCGGCCCGACACAAGGTCGCGGGTCACGATCCCTCTAGCTCGCCCGTCGATCACGATGACGTCGAGCATTTCCTTGCGGGTGTGGAGCTTCACCGTCCCGGCGCTGACCTGCCGCTCGAGGGCCTGGTAGCAGCCGAGTAGGAGCTGCTGCCCGGTCTGGCCCCGCGCGTAGAAGGTGCGAGAGACCTGTGCACCTCCGAAGGACCGGTTTGCGAGGAGCCCGCCATACTCCCGGGCGAAGGGCACGCCCTGGGCGACCGCCTGGTCGATGATGTTCAGCGAGAGCTCGGCAAGCCGATGCACATTCGCCTCGCGGGACCGGAAGTCCCCCCCCTTGACCGTGTCGTAGAAGAGCCGGTAGATCGAGTCGCCGTCACCCTGGTAGTTCTTCGCCGCGTTGATTCCGCCCTGGGCCGCGATCGAATGTGCGCGCCTGGCGGAGTCGTGAAAGGTGAAGCAGTGGACGTTGTAGCCGAGTTCACCCATCGTGGCCGCGGCGGCGCCTCCGGCAAGGCCCGTCCCGACCACGATGACCGTGTACTTCCGCTTGTTCGCGGGGTTCACCAACTTCATCTCGAACTGGTGGTTCTCCCACTTCTTCTCGATGGGGCCGGACGGTATTCGTGCGTCAAGCTGCATGTCCTTCGACTCCTTCCGCGTGTTCGGTTCCGGGGGGACGGGTCTGGCCGGGGATCACAGAGGTCCGAGGATGCCCGCGAGCACGGCGAGGGGGACGGCGGCGTACCCGACGAAGAGTCCCCCGGAAACAAGGGCAGCCACCGGACGCCGCCAACGCTCGACCTTCGGATTCTGAGCTCCGAGGGTCGCGAAGACGCTCCAGATTCCATGGTAAAGGTGGAGGGACAGCGCGCCCACGGCGATCAGGTAGACGGCGACGATCAGGGGTGACTGAAATCCCGCCACGAGGTTCTGGTAGACCGCGCCGTACTCGAAGTCGGGATGCACCGTGCCGGCCGTCATGTGCAGCAGGTGATAGACCACGAAGAACAGGATGATCACGCCGCCCCAACGCATCGTCCGGGAGGCATAGGAAAAGACCTGCGGTCGAGCCTTCCCATACGAGCTGCTCCGGGCGCTTCGACTCTGACGCCAGAGCTGGAAGGCAGCCGTGATGTGGACCCCGATGGCAAGAAGAAGGGCCAGCCTTACGCCCCAGAGCAACCCGTACTCCGGCAGGACGGGATAGCCGAGAGTGCGGAGGTACTCGCCATAGGCATCGAGAGGATGCATGCCCACGCCGTCCCATGGCTGGAAGGCCTTCAGATTGCCCAGCATGTGCCCCACCACGAAACCGACGAGGAGGAGACCCGACACCGCCATCGCGACCTTCTTGCCGATGGACGACTCGTACAGCGTCATTACCCTGCGCATGCAACGCGCTCCTTGCAGGAGGACCGCCCCTTGCGACCCGTCGAGGTCGCCCGGAGATCCGGGGCGTCCGAGGACTCGTTTCTGTTTCGGTCGGAGGCCGCCCCGACCTCACCTCGCGGTGTGACAGGACGGTCCGCCGGCATCATCGGAGGGAATCGATGGTCGACCGCACCGCCTCGGCGCTGCGGGCCAGCTCCTCCCTCTCCTTCTCGGTCAGCTCCACCTCGAGGATCTGTTCGAGACCCCGAGCTCCGAGCTTGCATGGTACTCCCAGAAAGATGCCATGCTCACCGTACTCTCCCTCGAGCCAGGCCGAGCAGGGCAGGATGCGCTTCTTGTCCTTCGCAATCGCCTCGGCCATCTGCACGGCAGCGGAAGACGGCGCGTAGTATGCGCTTCCGGTCTTCAGGTAGCCGACGATCTCGGCTCCCCCCTTCCGGGTGCGGTCGACGAGAGCATCAATGCGATCCTGTGACATGAGTTGCGTCAGAGGAATGCCACTTACCGTCGTGTAGCTCACCAAGGGGACCATGGTGTCCCCGTGTCCACCGAGCACGAGTGCCTGGATGTCCTCGACGGAGCAGTCCAGTTCGAGGGCGATGAAGGAACGGTAGCGGGCGGTATCGAGGACTCCCGCCATCCCGATCACTCGCTCCTTCGGAAAACCCGAAGCATCCATTGCCACCCAGGACATTGCGTCCAGCGGGTTCGACACCATGACGATGATCGAATCGGGAGCGACCCGGGCGATCTCGCCTGAGACGGATCGGACGATGTCCGCGTTCGTGCGCAGCAGATCGTCCCGGCTCATGCCGGGCTTGCGGGCGATGCCGGCGGTCACGATGAAGAGCTCGGAACCCTCGGCCGCAGAGAAGTCCGTCGCCCCGGTGACCCTCGTGTCGAACCCCTCGATCGCGGCGCTCTCCCACTGGTCGAGGCCCTTGCCCTGGGGAATGCCATCCGCGACGTCGATGAGGACGACCTTCCGTGCCAGCTCCTTCTCTGCGAGACGCTGCGCTGCCGTGGCACCGACATTCCCCGCACCAACCACCGTGATCTTCCGCATTTCGTTCCGGTCCCGGTTTTGAATCGGAAAGGAGTATCGAAGTCGGAAGCTATCCGGGACTACTGGGGGTGTCAACGGGGCTCCGGGGTCGGAAACCCTTGAGATTATTGACCCTTCGCACGAGTTCGGTGGTGGCCACCCACGGGCGCTCGGTCACTTCCCTGAACCTGGGCGGCTGTCCGGAACCAGGGGGACCCCAGCGACCCAATCGCTGTCACCCTCGGCGTAGTATTCGTGCTTCCAGACGGGGAGCCGCCGCTTCAGTTCTTCCATCAGGAGGCGTGCCGCCTCGAAGGCAGGACCTCGGTGGGGTGACGAGACGGCCACGGCCACGGCGACCTCGCCGATCCCAAGCGGCCCGAGCCGGTGAACTGCATGCACACTCCCCTCCCGCAGACCTTCCAGGGTCCCTTGCACCAGTTCGTGGAGGACCGCCGTGGCCATCTCCTCGTACGCCTCGTAGGTCAGGCCCCGGACGGCCCGTCCGTCATGATGGTCCCGGACCGTGCCGAGAAAGAGGACCACTGCCCCGTCGCGGGGGCCTCCGACCCGTGCCAGGACCGCGGCAGGATCGATCGGGTCACGCACGAGGCTCGCCGAGCTGCGCCCCTCGCTCTCTCGGTTCCGGTCGGCGGCGTGGTCGGGGGGCATCAGCCACCCGCCACCGGAGGAAGAAAAGCAACTTCATCTCCGGGGGTCACTGTGCGGGAGGGGCCAGCCACTCGTCTGTTCACCGCGATCGCGACGCCGGGAGGAAGGGCCTGAAGGGCAGGCACCCGGAGCCGCAGCGTTTCCATCAGCTCTCCGAGCGCAATGGGCGAAGCCAGCGGGACTTCCAACTCTTCGCATCCCGCAAGCTCCCGGCACCGTGCAAAGAAGAGCAGGCGCACGGAGGACTCCGGCAGTCCGGCTTCTTCCGAAAAGCCCATGGGCTCGTCCGTCGGCGCTTCAGTGGGACGAGGGCGGGCGGCCCGGAGAAGGCCGCTGCATCCGTCGAATCCGCTCGTTGAAGTCGTCGCGGACGATCTGGAAGCGGAGGAGCTGGGTCGCGGAGAGCACCTCGAGGAGCCGCATCTCTTCCTCGTTCGCGATTCGTGCCTCGCGGGCACGAATCGCGCGGGCCTCGCGCAGGATCTCCCGGGCCTCGGAGTCGGAGCCGCCCTCGGCGGCGAATGCCCGGAGCCGGGCCGTGTGGGCACGGCTCCGCTGGAAGATCTCATGGCGCTCCTGCTGCATCGCAG
>SLDT01000215.1 GCA_007125125.1 Gemmatimonadota bacterium
AGAACCTCCTCATCGAAAGGTGGCGTGATGGCTCCATGAAATATACCGATCTGGTACCTGGACCGCGAGCCGGATGATGCCTTTTTTCAACAGCCTTCTAGGTGGGCGTGCCTATCCTCCGGCATGGGAAAGCCCCCGGTCCGTGAATGAAAATTCACGGGCCGGGGGCTTCTTGCCGGGCAAAGCGGAGGCGGGCCTGCTCAGCGATCCTCGCTGTCCGCCCCGGCACCCGTTGCGCGCAGCCGCTCGATGACCTGGCTGGTGAGATCCAGCGCGGGGTCGGCTGCAATGATCGCGCGGCTGGCCACGTCGAAGATCATCGCGTAGTTGCCCTCCTCGCGGATCGCCTCGATGGCGTCGGACATGCGATCGAGAATCGGCTCGACCAGGGCTCGACGACGGGCGTCGGCCTGCATCTCGAGCTCTTCCGCGCGCTGCTGGTACTCCATCTCCTTGCGCCGGATCTCGTTCTCTCGTGCCTGCCGGGCCTCCTGCGACAGGGTGGCCTGCTGCTGCTGGTAGCTCTGGATAAGGCGCTGCAGCTCCTCGCCCATGCGCTCCATCTCCTGTTGGAAGCCCTGCATCTCCCGCTCAAACTCCTGCTGTGCCTCCTGAGCGCCCGGGGCCTCCTGCAGGATCGCCTGCGAGTCGATGTAGGCGATGCGGGGGGTCTGCGCCTCCGCGGCAAGCGCAGAGACCAGAAGGAGGACCCCGGCCAGTACGAACGCATGTGCGCGCATGAATCTTTCTCCAAATCGTGGGAGAATCTCCGCTCTCCCGGTGAGGTGTCAGTGCGGCGATCCGGTCCTCAGAAGGGACCCACGCCACCCATCTGGAAGTGCAACTGCCAGGCCGGCACCGGCCTGTCGAAGCCGTAGGCGTAGTCCACCCCGATCGGGCCGAACGGCGTCACGAGTTGGGCTCCCACGCCAGCCCCTCGGAAGAGCCGGGTCGGATCGACTTCTCTCGGACCACGCCAGACGTTCCCTGCCTCGTAGAAGGCAGAAACCGAAATGTTGTCGTTGAGCCGGATCGCCAGCTCGGAACCGACGCGCAGGAAGGTGTTTCCGAGGCGCTCGATCTCCGAGAGTTGCGGCGATCCCTGCGGGAAGTAGCCGAGTGGCGTCACCGTTGTTTCGCTGTAGCCGCGAAGTGACTCCCCAAATTGTACACCACCGAGCCAGAATTGGTCGAAGGGGAAGTTTCCGGCATCTCCGAAGATCGTTCCCCCCTTTGCGTTCAGTCCGAGGGCGAAGTCGATCGGCCGGCTTCCCGGGGCGGAGCCCCCCACGGAAGCCACTGGAACCCACCACTCCCCTCGAAGCACCGTCTTCACGAAGTCCCCGTCTCCGCCGAGTGGCCCGCCGTTGAGTTCGAGGTCGACCCCCAGGCTCGCCCCGATCGTGGGAAAGATCGGATGGTTCAGTGTCCGACGGTTGACCCCCAGGAGGATCTGGCTCTGCGTCCCCGGTTCCCGTCCGAAGAGCGATGTGTCATCGGCTCCTCCTCGGACCCTGTATGTCGTGCGCGAAAGCGAATAACCGACGAAGTACCGGGCATAACGGGACCCCGGGACAGGGAGCCCGAAGCGGGTCAGGAGACCTCGGCGCTTCCGTTCCCCCGACGCGAAGCTGAACAGCCGATCTCGCGAGTCGAAGAGGGCAAAGGAACCACTCACCCGACTCTCGCGCAGCGAAGGGTCCGTGTACTGGATGTGGAAGTTGTTCTGGTACCGGCCGAAGTCCCAGCGCAAGCTGCCCGACTTCGCCTGACCGAAGAGATTCGGCTGTTCGTACCCGACGAACCCGGACACTCCGTAGAGGCCTCCCATGGAGGTCCCGAAATTCACGGAGCCCGTTGCCTGCTCGACCACCTCGAAGGTGACGTCGACGTTACCCGTTTCGAGGTCCGGCTCGATGTCCGGGAAAGGGAGAGGGTTCTCGAAGAAGCCAAGGCCGGAAATGGCCTGATAGCTCCGAATGATCCGCTCCTCGGAGTAGAGGTCACCCGGCAGGAGGGCGATCTGCTCCCGGATCACGCGGTCGTGGGTGAAGTCATTTCCGCGGATGTGTACGCGTCGGATGTAGAAAGGCACATCTTCGTCGATCTGCCAGCGGAGGGCCACGGTCGGGGGCTCTCCCTCCGACGCCGGTGCACGCCGATCCACCACGGGGTCGACCCGCGCCGCCAGGTACCCTGAATTCCGATACAGCACCTCCACCTGCTGGATCGCATCCATGAAGGCGCTGCGATCAAATATGGGGAGGGCTCCGGCAGGCTCCCGGCTGCGCACGATGCCGAGCGTCCGCAGGAGTCCACCCTCCTCCGCGCGATAGTAGGCTTCCAGGTCTCCGGAGGCGAAGCGACTGTTGCCCTCGATCTCGAACTCCGCCACCCGATACTGCGGACCTTCGTCAAGCGTGATCTCCAGGCGGGCCTTTCCGGTCTCCTGGTCGACGATGAGCGTGTCACCGAGGATCGTGAGATCCAGGAAACCTTGAGATGCGTAGAAGTCCGGAAGTCTCTGGAGGAGGTCCCACTCCAGGTCATCCTGACGAAACTCGCCCGAACGGAACCAGAAGAAACCTTCGGGCCGGGTCGAGATCACGCGATGGAGCTCGGAGTCCCGGAAGGCCTCGTTCCCCACGAAGTCCACGCCAGCCACTGTGACACGGGTTCCCTCGGCGATTCGGAGAACCACCTCGACCTCGCTGCCGTCCATCGAGGCGTCGAGGATCTCTCTCTCGATTCGGGCGAAGGGGATTCCCCTCTGCGCGAGTCGGCTCCGAATGAACGATTCCGCCCGCGCCAGACGCTGCTCAGACAGGTACTCACCACTCCGGAAGCCCACGGAATCCCGCACCTCTCGATCGCTGATCGTTCGGAGTCCCTCGAGCGTGTATCGTCGAACACTCGGCTGCTCCTCGACCCTGAACACGAGAATCGTCGGCAGTCCCGGTCCCTCCCGGATCAGGACCTGAATGTCCGAGAATCGGGAGGTGCTCCAGAGCCGACGTTCCGCATCCTGGATCTGACGAAGCGTCACGGGCACGCCCGTGATGAGCCCCGAAGTCTGGACGACCAGATCTGCGTCGACCCAACGGTTCCCCTCCACCACGATGGAGTCGAGGACCGCCTCGGGCGGCGGTTCCGTGACCTGCCCTGCACCGGGTGCCGCAAGGAGCAGGAAGCACATGATCGCGGGGACGAGGGGGACCAGCCCTTTCGCCGAAACCCGCGTCACTGGGTGTTGCAGCATGGATCTCATGTCTTGGTAGCGGAGGCTTCGCGGAGCAGGAGTTTCTCCCCGTCCGGGTCGACGTCAACCTCGACCTCCGCGCCGGCGCCGAACTCGGCCAGAAGGATCTTCTCGGAGAGCGGGTCTTCGAGATACCGCTGGATCGCTCGCTTCAACGGACGCGCACCGAACTTCTGGTCGTAGCCCCGATCGACCAGGAACGCGATGGCGGCGTCCGTCATGCGAAGCGACAGTTCTTCTTCGGCCAGGCGCTCTCGGACACCCGTCAGGAGGATGTGCACGATCTCGGCGATCTCTTCCCGCGAGAGGGGATGGAACACGATCGTGTCATCCACTCGGTTCAGAAACTCCGGATTGAAGGCCCGCTCGATCTCTTCGCGAACCTTGGACTTCATGACTTCGTAGCTCGACTGGGGATCCGTCGTGTGGAACCCCAGTCCGCCTCCCTTCGTGATGTCACGGGCTCCCAGGTTCGACGTCATGATGAGCACGGTGTTCTTGAAGTCGATGACTCGACCGTAGTTGTCGGTCAGGTGCCCCTCGTCCAGAACCTGCAGCAGGATGTTGAAGACGTCCGGATGTGCCTTCTCGATCTCATCGAGGAGAACCACGGAGTAGGGCCGCCGGCGAACTGCCTTCGTCAGCGTCCCGGAATCCTCGTAGCCAACATAGCCCGGAGGCGCACCGATCAGGCGCGAGACGGAGAACTTCTCCATGTACTCGCTCATGTCGACCCGGATCAGGGCGTCGCGGTCCGCGAAGAGGAATTCGGCCAGTGCACGGGCAAGCTCGGTCTTCCCCACTCCCGTCGGCCCGGAGAAGATGAACGATCCAATCGGACGTCTCGGATCCTTGAGGCCCGCACGGCTCCGGCGAATCGCCCTCGAGATGGCTTCGATCGCGTCATCCTGCCCGACGACGCGCTTGTGCAGTTCGTCTTCCATGTTCACAAGGCGGTCGGACTCGGCCGCACGCAGACGCGTCACCGGAATGCCCGTCCAACGGGCCACGATGAAGGCCACGTCTTCGGGCTCGATCGTCGGGCGGTTCTGCTTCCGCTCTTCCTCCCACTCCTCCTGCCGCGAGCGAATTCGCTGCTGCACCTCCCGCTCGCTGTCTCTCAGCTCCGCGGCCTTCTCGAAGTCCTGGTCCCGGATTGCGGATTCCTTCCTTCCGCCGATCTCGGCAAGCTCTTCCCTGAGCTCCTCCATGTCGGGCGGTGGCACCTGGGACGCGATGCGCGCCCTCGCGCCGGCCTCGTCAATCACATCGATCGCCTTGTCGGGGAGAAACCGGTCCGTGATGTAGCGGTCCGAGAGGCGCGATGCCGCGTCAAGCGTCTCGTCCGGAATCACCACCCGGTGATGATCCTCGTAATGGCCGCGCAGACCCTTCAGGATCTCGACGGTCTCCTCGACGGCAGGGGGATCCACGATGACGGGCTGAAAACGCCGCTCCAGGGCGCCGTCCTTCTCGATGTACTTCCGATACTCGTTCAGCGTCGAGGCTCCGATGCACTGGAGTTCCCCGCGGGCCAGCGCAGGCTTGAGCATGTTCGATGCATCGATCGCCCCTTCCGCTGCCCCTGCACCCACGAGCGTGTGCAGCTCATCAATGAAGAGAATGACGTTCTTGTTCTGGGAGATCTCGTTCATCACGGCCTTCAGCCGTTCCTCGAACTGCCCGCGATACTTCGTGCCCGCAATCACAGCCGCCATGTCCAGCGCGAGCACCCGGTGACCCTCGAGCGCCTCCGTGACCTCGTTCTGGCTGATGAGCTGGGCGAGACCTTCGACGATGGCCGTCTTGCCCACTCCGGGCTCCCCGATCAGGACGGGGTTGTTCTTCTTTCTGCGACACAGGATCTCGACGACCCGCTCGATTTCCTCCTTGCGACCGATCGTGGGATCCAGCTTGCCCTGCCGCGCCAGATCCGTGAGGTCCCTGCAGAAGTGGTCGAGAGCCGGGGTCTTCGACTTCTTCTCTCCCTTGGCCTGGGATCCCGACCCACCCCCGGAGGAGCTGGCCTGCGATCCCCCCCCGATCCCCGCCGGTTCCGAGGGATCGATGTCCGAACCGAGAACCTTCAGGGTTTCCGAGCGCGCCTCTTCCAGCGTGATCGACAGGGAGTTCAGGACCTGCGCTGCGATCCCCTTCTCCTCCCGAAGGAGGCCGAGGAGCAGATGCTCCGTTCCCACGTAGGAGTGGTTCAGTTCGCGCGCCTCGGCCATGGCGAACTCGAGGACCTTCTTCGCCCGCGAAGTATAGGGCAGATCCCCGAGGGCGATCGTGGCCTTCCCCTTCTTGACCGCCTCCTCGACGCGCTCGTGAATCTGGTCCAGATCCGCGTTCAGGTTCGTGAGCACGGCCGCGGCGACACCCTCGCCCTCGCGGATGAGCCCGAGGAGGATGTGCTCCGTCCCGACGTAGTCATGCTGGAGACGAATCGCCTCGTCCCGGGCCATGGCCAGAACCTTCCGGACACGGTCGGTGAAATTGTAGTTCATCGGATCCCTCGGCGGGATGGGGCCGACCTTCAGTCAGCCGGTTCAGGGGCGGCGGAGTCGCCTCCGCCCTCCTCGGAGGTTCGAACGGGCTCGGCCGCCAGGACCCTTCGCACGTATGCAGCCCGGTGTGCCTCGCTCTCCGCGGGAGCAAGCTCCCGGCCGGCCGCCTCCTCCAGATGGGCCGGCTGCGTGTAGATCATCAATTCGTTCAGCGAATATACACGGAGCCCCGGTAGGAGTTTCAGGGAAACGCCGAGCCTGACCCCGCTCAGGAGGTTCATGAACTCCTCGAACGAGAGTGACCGCGCATAGCGCAGGAGGCCGTAGGCACGCCATATCTTGTCTTCCGTGACCGATGCAGCATCCCGGAGAAGCACGCCCCTGGCCTTCTGCTCGTACTGGATCACCTGTCGCACCATCCGGTCAAGATGATCGACGAGATCCTCCTCACTCTTTCCAAGCGTGGTCTGGTTCGAAAGCTGAAAGAAGTTGCCAACGACCTCGGAACCCTCACCGTAGAGCCCTCGGAAGGTGAGGCCCACCTGGGAGATTCCCTGGAGCACCCTCCCGATCTCCTTCGTCAGGACCAGGGCCGGAAGATGGAGCAGGACCGAGGCCCGCAGCCCCGTGCCGACGTTCGTCGGGCAACTCGTCAGGAACCCGAACTCCGGGTGGAAGGCATAGGGGACCTCCGCACCCACAGCGTCATCCATCGCATCGAGAACGCTCCATGCCTCCTGCACCCGCAGACCACTGAACAGGGTCTGCAGGCGGAGATGGTCCTCCTCGTTCAGCATCACCGAGACGCTTGCCCCGGGCGCCAGAACGAGGGCCGAGCCAGGGGCCGGAGCCCGATTCCCCTTCTCGCCCACGAGCTCACGTGACGCAAGACGACGCTCCAGCAAAAGTGCCCGTTCGCGGGCACTCATCTCCGGGATCTCGAGAATCCGGGCTCCCCGGAGCGGCACCACGCGGGGCAGGAGCTCCCTCATGCGCTCATTCACTCGGATCCGGTCGTGCGGGCGTGCGCGAACGCCGAACGGATGACCCTGGATGTTGCGAGCGAGACGAACACGTGTCGAGAGCACGATGTCGGCGAACTCCCCCGAAGCGTCAATCCAGTCGAGCCCCGACTCCCCGATTCCCAGGTCCTCAGGCATCGACCACCTCGTCGCCACCCTGCTCGAGCGCCCGAATCTCGTCTCTCAGGCGCGCCGCCTGCTCGAAGTCCTCGAGCTCGATCGCACGCTCGATCTTTCGCCGCAGTCCCTCCACCCGGGCTTCGATGTCGGCCGGAGCCGCATCCGGGCTGAGGTAAACCTTGCCGACGTGGCGCGTGCTGCCATGGATGCGCCGCACCAGACCGCGCAACTGCGGGCGGAACGCCTCCCAGCAATGGGGGCACCCCAGCCGGCCGGAGTCCCGGAAGCTCTTCATCGTCAATCCACAGAAGTCGCAGTTCTCCGATGCGGTGCTGCCTGAGACCGAGACGCCACCTGCCCCGCCCTCCTCCCCCATCTGTGCGAGGAAGTCGGTCAGCGCCGGGTTCTCCGGAGCACTCGTCGGCTGTAGCCCCTGCTCCGCCCCGCACGCCTCGCACAGGTGGAGCGTCTTCACCTCATTGTTCACGATCTGCGTGAGATGAATCACGGGCTCGCCGGATCCGCAGTTGTCGCAGACCATGTATCCTCCCGAGAGCCGCTGGCGGCGACGAGGCGTCCCTCCCGAAGAATGAGACACCGGTCCGCACGCGCTGCAAGCTCCCTGTTGTGGGTCACCAGAACCAGGGACAGTTCACGTTCCTCCTTCAGTCGGAAGAGCAGGTCGTGCAGCTCTTCACTCGTGCGCCAGTCCAGGTTCCCGGAGGGCTCGTCCGCGAGGAGAACCACCGGGTCGTTCGACAGCGCACGCGCGACGGCCACCCGTTGCTGCTCACCCCCCGAGAGCTGCCAGGGCCGATGCTCGAGCCTTTCGGCGAGCCCCACGTCATGGAGCAGCTTGCGTGCGAGTCCCTCGGACTCGCCTCGATCCCGGCCTTCGATGAGACGCGGCATCATCACGTTCTCGAGGGCCGAAAACTCGCGCAGCAGGTGGTGGAACTGGAAGACGAACCCCACAAACCGGTTGCGGATCCGTGCCAGCTCCCGGGAGGTGCGTCCGCTCAGGGATACGCCACCCAGGAAGATCTCCCCCGTCGTCGGCCGATCCAGTGCGCCAAGGAGGTGCAGGAGGGTCGACTTCCCCGCTCCGCTCGTCCCCACGATCGAGACCGCCTCGCCCCGCTCGATCCGGAGATCCACTCCGCGCAGGACCTCCAGCGTACTGCCGTCCCCCATTGTGAAGCACCGTCCCAACCCCCGGACATCGACCGGGGCCGGCCGCTCCCCGACCTGTTCAATCATGGCGAATCGCCTCCACCGGCTGGAGCCTGGATGCCTGGAGCGCCGGGTAGATCGTCGCCACAAGGGCAATCAGGAGGCTGCCCCCGATGATGATCAGAACGTCGCTTGGGTTCGTCGACACCGGGAGCCGGTCGATGAAGTACACGTCCGGTGGGATCCGGATGATCTCGAAACGATCGAGCAGCCAGGAGAAGAAGAGTCCCAGCGCCGTACCGAGGGCGGTCCCGAGCGCCCCGATCGCCATCCCCTGGAGGATGAACACGCGCAGCACCTGCCCGTCGGTCATTCCCATCGACTTCAGGATCCCGATCTCCGAGGTCCGGTCGACCACGACCATCACCAGGGTGCTCACGATGTTGAAGGCCGCTACGAGCACGATCAGGAAGAGAATTACCCCGAGGGCGAGCTTCTCGAGCTGGAGCGCCGCGAAGAGGGACTGGTGCGTGTCGATCCAGGTGCGCACCTCGTAAGGCCCCTCGATCGCATCTCGAATCCGTGGGCCGATCTCGTTCGCGCGCCACGGGTCGTCGATCTGGATGCTGATCCCCGAGACCTGGTCCGCCTCCCGGATCCCGAGCATCTGCTGCAGGTCGGCGAGCCGCGCGTACATGTTCTGCGCGTCGTAGTCGTAGAGCCCCGTCGTGAAGGTCCCTGTCACCTCGAAGAGCCGGATCGATGGCAGATAGGTACCAAAGCTGCTGCGCCGCACCGACTCGAAGGGGATGATCCGCACCGTGTCACCGGGGAAGATCATCATTCGGGATGCCAGATGGCTACCCAGAACAAGCGGTGGCAGCCCCGACTGCGTCTCATCGAGTGCGGCGAGCTGCTCGGCAACCCTGGCCTCCATCTCCGTCGAAGCCTCCGCCGGATCGAGGTCCGGTGACACACCCCACAGGTCGCCCGCCTGCGCATACCCCTCGGCACGGCTGATCGCAACCTTCGAAAGGATGAAGGGAGTCGCCGCCCGCACATTCTCGTGCTCCGACGCCTCCCTCCTGACCCGCTGCCAGTCGTTCATCCGAAGCGCCTGGCCCCGCTCCAGGAGAAGCACGTGCGGGGTCGAATCGAGAATCTTTCCCCGGAGCTCCTCCTGCATCCCGTTCATGACGCCCAGCACCACGATGAGCGCGGTCACACCGACCGTCACGCCGCCCAGGGCGATCCAGGTGATGAAGGAGAGGAACTGCCCCTTCTTCCGCGACGCGAGGTAGCGCCGGGAGAGGAACCAGGCGAGCCCCGTCCCGTTCGTCCCGCTCTCGTCCACCGTCCGGTCCGTTCGGGAGGAAGACTCAGCCGCCCGATCCGTCATCCGGCCGACCCCTCCTCCGGTCGGAGGGTCGGAAAGAGAATCACGTCCCGGATCGAGGGACGGTCAGCAAGGAGCATCGCAAGCCGGTCGATTCCGATGCCCACGCCCCCGGTCGGGGGCATTCCGTACTCCATGGCACGCAGGTAGTCCTCGTCGAGGGGATGGCTCTCGTCATCGCCCTCCTGCCGCGCCTCGACCTGCGCCTCGAAGCGCTGCCGCTGGTCGAGAGGGTCGTTCAGCTCGGAGAAGGCGTTCGCGATCTCGCGACCGGCCACGAAGAGCTCGAAGCGCTCCGTCAGCCTCGGGTTGTCCCGGTGGAGCTTGGCCAGGGGCGAGAGCTCGACGGGGTAGTCCACCACGAAGGTCGGCTGTACGAGGCCCGGCTCGACGACCGCGCCAAAGAGCTTGTCGAGGAGCCGCCCCCGGGGGAGCCCCTTCATCGACTCACCCACCGCCGCCTCGGTCCGTGCCCGCAGCTCCGCGTCGTCGAGCTCGAGGACCCGCACCCCGGTCGCCTCCTCCAGGGCCTCGACGAAGCCCACCCGTGCGAAGGGGGGGGTGAAGTCGATCTCCTCCCCGTCGAAGCGCACCACCTCGCTCCCCGTCGTCCGGCGCGCGACCTCCGACAGGAGCTCCTCCACGAGCTGCATCATGTCCCGGTAGTCCGCGAACGCCTCGTAGAACTCGAGCATCGTGAACTCGGGATTGTGAGAGCGGTCGATTCCCTCGTTGCGGAAGTCCCGCCCGATCTCGTAGACCCGCTCGAATCCCCCCACGATCAGCCGCTTCAGGTAGAGCTCGTCGGCGATCCGCAGGTAGAGCTGCATGTCGAGCGCATTGTGATGCGTCGTGAAGGGCCGGGCCGCCGCACCCCCGTAGATCGGCTGGAGCACCGGCGTCTCGACCTCGAGGTAGTCGCGCGCATCGAGGAAGCGCCGGATCTCGCTCACCATCCGGGACCTCAGCCGGAAGACCTCCCGCACCTCCGGGTGCACCGCGAGGTCCGCATACCTCTGCCGGAAGCGGGCCTGCGGGTCGGAGAACCCGGAATGCACGACCCTTTCGCCCGTCTCGGGGTCCACCTCCTCCTTCCCGAAGGGCAGGGGCCGGAGCGCCTTCGACAGGAGCTGCCATCCCGCCACCCGCACCGTCACCTCGCCCGTGCGCGTCCGGAAGAGCGGCCCTTCGACCCCGACCCAGTCGCCAAGGTCCAGGAGTTCAAGGAGGGCGTACGGCTCTTCCCCAAGGTCATTTCGGCGAAAGTAGAGCTGGATGCGTCCTCCCCCGTCCTCGATGTGCGCGAAGGCGGTCTTGCCATGGCTCCGCCAGCTCAGGAGGCGCCCGGCGACGCGGACCGGCTCCGTCGTGCCTTCCTCCCCGAGTTCGTCCGCGGACTCGGCCGCCTCGAAGGTGGCACGCGCTTTGTCACTCCTGTGGGATCGTTCGTAGCGGTACGCGTACGGCTGGAGGCCGCGTTCCTCGAGCGCTCTGAGCTTTTCGCGGCGCGCCCGCAAGAGATAGTTCGATTCGTCCATGGCCGGGGTCATGCCGCGCTCTGTGCTCCGAACTTCTTGAGGTAAGCCTCGATGAAGGGGTCGATCTCCCCTGCCATCACCGACTCAACGTCCCCGAGCTTCAGCTCGGTGCGGTGGTCGTTCACCATCGTGTAGGGCTGGAAGACGTAGGAACGGATCTGGTTCCCCCATCCGATCTCCGTCTTCGTCGCCTCGACGGCCGCCCGCTCCGCCTCCTGCTCGGCCAGGGCCCGCTCGTAGAGAGCCGCCTTCAGCATCTTCATCGCCGTAGCCCGGTTCTTGTGCTGCGAGCGCTCCTGCTGGCAGGAGACCACGATCCCCGTGGGCTCGTGCGTGATCCGAATCGCGGAGTCCGTCTTGTTCACATGCTGCCCTCCCGCGCCCGAGGCCCGGAAGGTGTCGACCCGGAGGTCTCCTTCGTCGATCTCGATCTCGATCTCGTCATCGACCTCCGGATAGACGAAGACCGACGCGAAGGAGGTGTGCCGCCGCGCCTGGGAGTCGAAGGGAGAGATCCGTACCAGCCGGTGCACCCCCTTCTCGGCCTTCAGAAAACCGTAAGCGGACTCACCCTTCACCTCGACGGTGACCCCCTTGATCCCGGCCTCCTCCCCATGCTGGATGTCGAGGAGATCGACCTGGTAGCCATGGCGCTCGGCCCAGCGCCGGTACATCCGCATGAGCATCTCGGCCCAGTCCTGCGACTCGGTGCCCCCGGCCCCGGCATGGATCGTGAGAATCGCGCCCCGGTGGTCGTTCTCGCCCTGCAGCATCGTGCGCAGCTCGAGCTCTTCGAGCCCCTTCGCGAGCGCCTCGACCTCTCGGGCCCACTCCTCGGCCAGCCCGGGGTCGGGCTCCTCGGCCAGGAGTTCACCCAGCTCCATCAGGTCGCCCGCCTTCGTCGAGAGCCGCCGCCAGGGCTCGACCCACCCCTTCAGGCGGTTCGACTCCTCCATGACCTCGCGGGCCTCGTCGGGCCGGTCCCAGAACCCGGGCTGACCCATGCGCGCCTCCAGCTCCTCGATCCGTCGCTCGCGATGATCGAGGTCAAAGGAACCCCCTTAGGTCTTCGACCCGGTTCTGCAGCTCGGTCAGCTTCTCCTTCTGCGTCGCATTCATCCTGATCCCTCTCCTTGGCCGATGTCCCTTCTGGAATCCCGTGAAACTCCTACCCGGGTCGCACAAAAAAGGGGCCGCCGGTCGGGAGGAGGGCATTCCGGCACCCCCTCCAGTCTCCGGCGAGCCCCGCCGAACCGTGCAGGCCTCTCTGTCAGCCTCCTGGCGTCACCAAGATACCCCAAGGCACCTTCGCATTCAACATGCCACTCCGCGGTTCGGGCAACCGGGGTCAGTAGAGTTGCTGTCCCCCGGCGAGGACGTCGTTCAGCGCCTCCGTGAAGAAAGGGGTCTCTTCGGCCATTTCGGCGCCCACCTGGTCGACGTACTCCTTCCACGACTTCCGGACCTCGTCTTCGAAATCGGCCTTGACCGTGCCCCGACGCAGCGCGTCGGCGTGCTTCTCCGGGTAATAGGCGATGATGTCGGAGACCAGCACCCGAGCCAGGCGGCGTGCCCGTTCACGCGGATCTCGCCTCCCGAATCGCGCCACACCCTCGGAGAGGGAGGGCGCCGGGGCAGACGAAGCAGGACCCTCGGCCATCACCTCGTCCGCAAGGGAGCTGAGGTCTTCGATCCCCGCCGGTGGAGGAGCAAGAACCTCCTGATCCTCTGCAGCCGCCTCGGGGACGGCCTCGTGTTCGGCGTCCACGGGTGCATCCAGGATCTCGAAGTCGACCGCAGCCTCCTCCTCGTCTTCGATTCGAGGGGGCGCCCCCCGGTCGCCGTCGCCGGGCAACTCCTCGACCAGTTCGACCTCGATGCGCTCGAAGCCGGTCGGGCCGGACTGCCGGAGGGAATCCTCCTGCGTGACGACATCGAACTCCAGGGGATCAGCGACCTCCTCGTCGACCACATCGAGGTCGAAGGAGATCGATTCCTCGACGGACTCGTCCGGGAAGGAGGCCGACTCCTCCCCGAGCCCCGTCCCCGCCCGCTCGGTTCTCACCTCCGGCTCCACGAGAGCCGCCGGGGCGGCCGTGGGGAACCCGCCCGGACGCAGTTCGAGGAGTTCGACCGGAAGCTCCACCCGAAACGTTCGCAGGCAGGTCGAGCAGACAGCGTGAACCCCCTCGTCCGGAACACGATCGGGGTCGATCTCGAACCGGGTGGTACAGGAAGGACAGGTCGTGTGGAAGGGTGCGAGGATGCTTGTCACGTGGCTCTCCCGTTCGTGCGTTCGGATTCCCCTTCCCCGCCCACCGCCGCGAGCACCTTTGCGCGGGGGTCTCTTCGGTCCACCACGTAGACCGATCCAGGGATGGACTTGGCGTAGGTCTTCATCTCGGCCGCGCGCTCCCCGAGTTGCGCGGTGTGTTCGAAGTCATGGTTCCGGCTCGTGACGACCCCTATCGAGATCGTCATGATCGCAACTCGGTGGACCGTGCCGCGACGGTCCTTCCCTATGAAGTATCCGGAGGCCCGGTCCTCCGACGTATACTGATATGGAATCAGGGCGTCGAAAAGGGCGATGATTTCCGAACAGACCGGCTCCAGGTGCTCAAGGGGGAGGGTGAACACGAAGTCGTCCCCCCCGATGTGGCCGACGAACCCGCCCGGAGCGAGCGATCGCACGAGGTCCCGAAGAATCATCGAGGTCAGAAGGATGACCTTGTCGCCCCTCGTGTAGCTGTAGCGGTCATTGAACTCCTTGAAGTGATCAAGGTCGGCGTAGCAGAAGGCGAAACCCGCGCCCTCCTCGAGTCGCCGCGCCAGGTCTCGTTCGATCTGCACGGTTCCGGGAAGACGCGTGGTCGGATGAACCGCCACGTCCCGCGCCGCCCTGCGAAGAAGAAGATCGAGCCGAAGCACCTGCTCTCGATCGGATATCCCCGCCCACAGGACTTCATCCGCCCCCGCCTCCAGCCCCATCGAAGGAAGATCCGCGGCCTCCGCAGGGACCATGATCGCGACTGGGACGATCGACAGAAATGGATCGTCCTTCATCCGGCGACAGAGCGCCAGCGTGCCCTGCGGATCCCCGTCGGCCTCAAGGATGAGGCACTCCGGGAAAGACCGGTTGGCACGGTCAACCACTGCGTCGGCGTCCTCCACGATTTCGACGATCAGTCCGCTCTCTGCGGCGAACTCTCGCAGGAGCGCCGACGGACGGTTCTTCCCGCCGTCGTGATAGAGGAGGATCCGGTCCGAGGACATCAGCGTTGAGGTTCGAGGGAGTTCAATGGGCTGCGGAAGGGTACATGGCTAGGCGTGTCCGCGTCAATCACCTCGTCTCCCTCCATCCGCCCAGTGTTCGAGCAGGTCAAAGTCCACCTTGCGCTCTCCCTTGTCTGCGCGAACTACACGAACCCGGACCCGGTCACCAAGCCGGAAGCGCCTCTTCCTGCGTTCACCCACGAGAGAGTAGGCCTCTTCGATGAAGTGGTAGTAGTCGTCCCCCAGCGTGCTGACATGGACGAGTCCCTCGACGTAGAAGCGGTCGAGCAGGACAAAGAAGCCGAACGCGGTAACGGTCGCGATCGTGCCTTCGAAATCGTCTCCGAGGTGGCGTCTCATGAACTCGATCTTCTTCATTTCGACCGAGTCCCTCTCGGCCTTCTGAGCGACCTGCTCCCGATCGCTGCTGCGGCGCGCGATTTCGTCAAGGTGCGCTCCGAACCAATGCTCGGGAAGCCGCTCGTCCTCGATGAGGGCACGCCCCAGAACCCGGTGCACGACAAGGTCCGGGTACCTGCGGATCGGCGAAGTGAAGTGAGCGTAGGCCCTGGAAGCGAGCCCGAAGTGTCCAAGGTTCGAGACGTCGTAGCGGGCACGGCTCATGCTCCGCAGTACAACGCGAGAGACGAGCGCCTCTTCCGGCCGACCGACGACACGGTCCAGGACCGCCTGCAGCACCTTGGCGGTGACATCGCGGGAGGGCAGGGCATGCCCGACGGAGGCCAGGAATGCGCGCACCTCCTCGATCCGGTCGGGGGCCGGTGGTTCATGCACTCGAAAAGGGATCGGGAGTTTCTTTCGAAGGGCTGTCGCCGCGACGACTTCATTCGCCAGGAGCATGAAGTCTTCAATGAGGCGATGCGACGCAAGTTGTTCCACCCTTTGGATATCGACAGGGTCCCCCGCGGCATCGAGCAGAACGCGCGCTTCGGGCAGGTCGAAGTCGAGTGAACCGCGCTCCCGACGCTTCTTGCGCAGGATCCGGGCGAGGCGATCGAGCTCGCGGAGGGTCTCGTCCGTTTCCGGATCCACGCTCCCCTCCCCCTTCAGGACCGCTTCGGCAGTCTCGTAGTCCAGGGCTACGCGGCAGCGAATCCAGCTCTTCTCGAATCGGGAGCGGCGCACCCTGCCCTCTGCGTCGAGTTCCGCGAAGAGGCTGAAGGCCAGACGGTCTTCGCCCTCGCGCAGGGAACAGAGATCGGACGACAGAGCGTGAGGAAGCATCGGGACGACCTGATCGACCAGGTAGACCGAGGTCCCCCGATGGAGGGCCTCGAGGTCGAGAGGTGAGCCCTCCTCGACGAAGTGCGCCACATCCGCGATGTGGATGCCCACTTCCCACACGCCCTCTTCCAGGACCCTGACCGAAAGCGCATCGTCGTGATCCTTGGCATCAGACGGATCGATCGCTACCACGTGGAGCTCACGGTGGTCCTCGCGTGGGCCCGGCTCCGCCATCCGTTGGCCACCGGAGCCGGCGGCCTCTTCGACCTCGGGCGGAAACTCGGCTGGTAGCCCGTGCGCATGGAGAATCGCGAGCACATCGACCCCGGGAGTCTCCATGGGTCCCAGCACCCGTTCGATCTCCCCGATCGAGTTCAGCTTCCGGTCCCCGAACTGAGTGATGCGCACGACGACCACGTCTCCGTGTCGGGCCCCCCCTTCGCTCCCTTCCGGAACGAGGACGTCGCGCGAGAGCCGTTGGTCCAGGGGGACCACGAAACCGAACCTCCTGCTCTCCCGGTAGGTTCCGACGATCGAGGCACGTGCCCGCTCGAGAATCCTCAGCACCCGCCCCGAGGGCCCGCGATCCCGGGGCCGGCTCTCGATTCGCACTGCAACGCGATCGCCGTCCATGGCAGAGTCCTGGTGCGGCCCCGAGACGAAGATCTCCTCACCTCCGCCCTCCGGCCGGACGAAGCCGTTCCCTGATGAGAGAACGCGCAGGGTTCCGATCGTGAGGCTGATCTTCCCGGGTATGGCATACCGGTTCCCGCGAACACGGTAGAGTACGCCCTCCCCCTCCATTTCTCTGAGGAGCGCTTTGAAATCACGGTATCGGGACTGCGGTACGTCGAGCACACGAGCGAGATCCTTCGGACGCATGGGACCGCGATCCGATCGCCGGAGGGCCTGTTGGACAGCATCCCGTGCGGGCAGTTTCCCCATCATTGCCGCTCTCCCGGAAGGTGCGCGCTCAAAAGGCAACCCCGAGCGTGACATGAACAGGCTCACTGGCAGAGACCGGCCCTCCTCGCGCGAGGGAGCGGGCGATCCCGAGTTCGAATCGCTCGTATCGAACCCCAAAACCCACGGCCGCTCCGTCCACATCATTGCGGTCGCCCATCACGTACCCTCCGCGGAGGAATACCTGATCCGCGTCGCCGGCGACGAATTCACTCCCGAAGTAGAATGAGAGCTCACCCAGGTGACGAAGCCGATCCTCGGCCTCGAAGGTCACGGTCAGCGAGAGATCCTCCTCCACCCGGTCCGCGATGAGCTCGTAGGCAACCGCGACTCTGACCCTGGCCGGAAGGGGATCGGCCTGATCGCCATCGTCGATCCGAAAGTCAGGTCCCAGATGGGCAAGGAGTACCCCTATCGTGAGCGGAGTGTCACGAAGTGGCTGGAGCTGCGTCCCGAGATCCAGGGCCCAGGAGGTCGCCGAGACTCCTCCGTCCGGACACTGCCCGCGGCAACTCTGCCGAAACCGGATGACCTTGACGTTTGCGCCCGCCCGGAATCCCTCGGTGAAGGCGCGGGCGGCCGAAAGAATGGCCTGGTGATTTCGGAAGGTCGTGGAACCGAGCACGTTCCCGAGGTCATCCGTGTTGGGGAAAGTGCCGAGGTCAAGCAACTGGTAAGCCATGCCGAACGTCCCGAGGCCTTGCTGCACATGCACGCCGGCGAACCCAGTCGCCTCCCCTGCCACGTGCTCTCCACGAAGGACCGTCGCCCGCCCGCGATCGAGGGAGGCAAGGCCGGCAGGGTTCCAGAAGGCCGCCTCGGGGGAGGTCATGGCCGTCATGGCCCTTCCGAGCCCGACGCCCTGCGCCCCGCTCGGGAGCAGGAGAAAGAGTGCGCCCTCGGAGGTACTGTCCTGTGCGGTGAGCGGGAGGGCCAGTGCGAGGAGCATGAGCATCAGGAGGCAGTACGCGCCTGAGCCCCTGCGGGTTGAGTGATCAGTCGGCATGTGTCTCCGGAAGGGGTAAGCCAAGTCGCCGAAGATGAACTTCCTTACGGCGCCAGCCAGGAAGCACCTTGATCCACAGATCCAGATACACTCCACGACCAAGGAAGTGCTCAATCCGTTCACGAGCCCTTGTGCCCAGCACACGGATCGCCTGTCCACCCTTCCCGATCAGAATACCCTTCTGACTCGTCTTCTCGACGAACACATTCACCTGAATGTAGACGGGATCCTCACTCTCCCGAAACTCTTCCACCTCACAGAAGGCCGCATATGGCAACTCCTCCCGGTACAGTTCGAACATCGCCTCCCGCACGATCTCCGTTACGAAGAAGCGGACCGACTCCGTCGAGAGCTCGTCTTCGGGGTAGAGCCAAGGCCCCCGGGGCAATGCCCGCTCCATGGCCAGGAGAAGCTCCGCCACCCCATCACCTCGTTGGGCCGACACGAGCAAGGGACGGGCGCCGGTCAACTCTTCGAGCCAAGCTGCCTCCCGCCTCACAGCATCGGGGTCGGCGATCTCGACCTTGTTGACTGCGGCCAGCAACCTCCCGCGAGTCACCCCAAGGATTCTCTTCAATTCGGAACGCTCACCGGGTGTCGCTCGTTCGACCGGGTCCGCCATGATGACGACCACATCGGCCTCCCGTGCGCTCCGCTCCGCCTCCAGAAGCAGTGACCGATGCAGCCGATCGTGGGGCTCCATCACCCCCGGCGTGTCGAGGAAGACCATTTGCGCCGAGCCACTGGTGCGAATCCCGGACACACGACGCCACGTGGTCTGTGGACGAGGCGTTACGATGCTCAGTCGAGCCTCGACCAGCCGATTCAGCAGGGTGGACTTGCCTGTGTTCGGTCGTCCGAGGATGGCAACGAAACCCGCGCGGGTTTCGAGCGGCTGGGCTGGTGTCTCCGTGTTCGGCTCGGTCATGCAGGGGAAGGTAGCCGGCCAGCCCCGGTCCGGGAACCCGCCGTCCGGCACTGGGGGCTGACGGGGTGGAGGAGGGATAAACGAAGCGACCCCCGGCGCCACGCGGATGAAGGCGGGCACCGGGGGTCGGACGAGGAAGGCCGGCGGCGACGTACTCTCCCACCGGGCTTCCCCGGCAGTACCATCCGCGCTGTGGGGCTTAACGGCCGTGTTCGGGATGGG
>SLDT01000044.1 GCA_007125125.1 Gemmatimonadota bacterium
CCTCCCCTCCATCCCGGGCGAGGACCCCTCGGCCGCCGCCCGCATCGAGGCGACCGAGAGCCGCGAGGCCGCCCCCGAGCCCGGCCCCGGCGAGGCCGACATCGCGATCCGCATCGAGGACCCGGACCGCTGCCCCGCCTACCTCGGGCTCGTGGTTCGCGGCGTTACGGTCGGCCCCTCGCCCGCCTGGCTCCAGACCCGCCTCCGCGCCGTGGGCGCCCGCCCGATCAACAATGTCGTCGACGCGACGAACTACGTGCTCCTCGAGCTCGGGCAGCCCCTGCACGCCTTCGACCTCGCCCGCGTCGCCGGCCGCACGATCGTCGTGCGCCGAGCGCGCCAGGGTGAGCCGATCCGCACCCTCGACGGGGAGGAGCGCACCCTCGACCCCTCGATGCTCGCGATCTGTGATGCGGAGCGCCCCGTCGCCGTCGCCGGCGTCATTGGGGGCGAGGACTCCGAGGTCGACGAGGGCACGACCGACGTCCTCCTCGAGTGCGCCCTCTTCACCCCCGGGCCGATCCGCGCGACCCGCAAGGCGCTCGGCCTCTCGACCGATGCCTCGTATCGGTTCGAGCGGGGCGTCGACCCCGAGGCGCAGCGCCGCGCGATCCTGCGCACCGCCCGGATCATCGAAGCCGTCGCGGGAGGGCGTGCCGAGCCCGTGCTCCACGAGCTCCGCCCCCGCACCTTCGAGCGCCGGAGCGTCGGTCTCCGCCCCGCGCGCGTCCGAGCCCTCCTCGGGGTCCCCTTCGAGGAGGAGCGCCTGAGGGAGCTCCTCGCCCCCCTCGGCTTCGTCGCCGGCACCCCGGCAGGGGAGGAAGGCACCCCGGAGCGCACCCTCCCCTTCGAGGTCCCCGGCTTCCGGAGCTGGGACGTCAGCCGCGAGGTCGACCTCATCGAGGAGGTCGCCCGCCGCCACGGCTTCGACGCCTTCCCCGACGAGCTCGGTCCCTTCCGCCCGGGAACCGTCCCCGATGATCCCCTCTTCCGGCTCCAGGACGAGCTCCGGGGGCTCCTCGCCGGTCGTGGCCTCCTCGAGGCGCACACCCTCGCCTTCGCTCCCGAGGCGGAGGGGGAGGTCGAGATCCTGAACCCGATCTCGGTCGAGGAGCGCTTCCTCCGGAGGCGGATCCTGCCGGCGCTCTTCCGGCGCCTCGAGTACAACCTGGCGCGCGGGAACCGGAATGTGCGCCTCTTCGAGCTCGCGACCGTCTTCGAGCGGGGAGGGGCGGGCGAGCTTCCGCGTGAGCACCAGCACCTCGCGATCGTGGTCCACGGGCTCCGCGAGCCCACGCACTGGAGTTCGCCGGGGGTGCCCTTCGACCTCTGGGATCTCAAGGGGCTCCTCGAGGAGGTGGCCGGGTCGCTTCCCGGCGGTCCCCGGTCCCTCGAGGCGGCCTCCGGCATGGGGTGGGGGAACGATCCCTTCGCCCCCGGGGAGGCGCTGCTCGTGCGGGGTGAAGGCGGCATCGAGGGACATGGGGGGCGGGTGCGCGCGGAGCTCCTCGACCTTCCTCCCTGGGCAGGAGGGGTCTGGGCGATCGAGCTCCGGCTCCCCGCGGACCCCGTTGGGCGTTCCGTGCCGGTTCACGAGCCTCTTCCCTCTCACCCGGGGGTCGACCGGGACCTCGCGCTCCTCCTGGGCCGGGACCGTCGCTTCGCCGAGGTCGAGGCGCTGTTGCGACGGGAGGGAGGCGAGTACCTTCGGGAGGTCGAGGTCTTCGACCTCTACGAGGGCGAGCGGATCCCGGAGGGGCTGCGCTCCCTCGCGGTCCGGCTCCACTTCCGAGCCGGCGACCGCTCGCTCACCGACGCCGAGGTGGAGCGTCGAATGGAGCATCTGACGGGACTCTTGCGGGAGGAGCTGGGTGTCGACATCCGGGGACGACAGGGCTGAGGGGGTCGAGCGCGAGGCCTTCGAACGCCTTGACGGGGCGGTCAGCGAACTCCTCGCCGAACTCGAACGCCTCCGCCTGCGCACGAGGCGCGCCGAGGCGCGGGTCCGCGACGTCGAGGCGCTTCTCAGGCGGTTCACCCGGGGCGAGGAGGATCCGGCCCGACTCCAGATCCGCATCCGTGAGGTCCGTGAGGAAAACGAGGCGTTGAGGGCCAGGATCCGGGAGGGGAGGGAGGGGGTGGATCGCCTCCTGGCCCGGATCCGTTTCATCGAGGAGCAGTCATGAGGGGAGGAGGACGGGGGGCATGAGCGAGCGAGGGGACCGCACGACCGTTACCGTCCGCATCGCGGGCGAGGAGTATGTGCTGCGCTCGAGTGCGGCCCCCGAGTACACGCGGGAGTGTGCGTCCTACCTCGATGCACGGATCCGGGAGATTCGGGAGATGACCGGGGTGGTCGAGGTGCATCGCGCCGTAATCCTGGCTGCGCTCGCGATCACGGACCGCTACCTTCGCTCCCGGGACGATGCCAACCGGATCCGACGGGAGGCGGCATCGCGGGCCACGAACCTGGCCAGGCGCATCGAGGAGGAGCTCGCGTCGGAGGATTGAGCCCCGCGGGGAGTGCACTTGCGGGTGCGGTCGCGAGACGCCTATTCTGATCCGATGTACCTTGTCCCTTCTCGAAGGACGACAAGGCCACGGACAGCGGCCTGAGCGCGCAGGGGGTTCGTCCTCTGCCTTGATACTATAGGAGAAGCCTCGATGAAATCTCTCACCTTCGACCGACGCCCCTCGGGCGTCCCCGCCTTGCCGAGTCTGCCGCCTTCGGGTCGGTGACCGGCGATGTCCGAACAGCTCATCATTGTGGGCGCGGCCGCCATGGCCGCGCTCGTCGCCGGTGTCCTGGCGGGAATCGTTGCGGGTCGACGCATGGAGGTTCGGCGACGGGAGGTCGAACGAGCCGAAGCGCGTGACGAGGCCACGAGGATCGTGGAGCGGGCTCGGCAGGACGCGGAGGCCGTTCGCAAGGAGGGGCAGCTGCAGGGACGAGAGGAGGCCATTCGTCTCCGAGACGAGTGGGAGCGCGAAGAGGGACGGCGGCGGGAAGAGCTCGAGCGGGCGGAGCGCCGGATTTCCGAGCGCTCCGATGCCCTTGATCGCAAGTTCGATCTCCTCAACGAGCGGGACAGGAGCCAGGAAGACCGGGCCCGCGAACTCCGCGAGCGCGAGGAACACGTCGAACTCCGTGCCAGGGAGGGCGAGGAGCGGATCCGGGAGGCGGGCCTGCGGCTCGAGGGGCTCGCCGGGATGACCGCGAAGGAGGCGCGTGAGCGGCTCACGGAGTCGATGGTCGACGAGGCCCGGGCAGAGGCGGCCCAGCTCCTGCACGAGATCAGGGAGAAGGCGGAGGAAGGTGCGAACCGCGAGGCGAAGAAGATCATTGCCCTCGCCATTCAACGCATGGCGGCCGAGGCCTCGGTCCAGGCGACTGTTTCGGTCGTGCAGCTCCCCTCCGATGACATGAAGGGGCGCATCATCGGCCGCGAGGGGCGCAACATCCGCGCCTTCGAACAGGCCACGGGGATCGATGTGATCATCGACGACACTCCCGAGGCGGTCGTGCTCTCCGGGTTCGACCCGATCCGTCGAGAGGTCGCACGGATCGCGATGGAGAAGCTGATCGAAGACGGCCGGATCCATCCCGGGCGCATCGAGGAGGTCGTGGAGCGAAGTGGGGCAGAGGTCGACGAGGTCATGAAGGAGGCGGCCCGGCAGGCGCTCTACGATCTCGGGCTGCATGACGTTCACCCCGAGATCGTGAAGGTGCTCGGGCGGCTGCGCTTTCGTACCTCCTATGGACAGAACCAGCTCCAGCACTCCGTCGAAGTGGCACGGCTGGCCGGGATGATGGCCGGCGAGATGGGGCTTGACGCACAGATCGCAAAGCGAGCCGGGCTCCTGCACGACATCGGGAAGGGGATGACGCAGGACCACGAGGGAACGCACGTCGAGCTGGGCCACGAGCTCTGTGCTCGCTTCGGAGAGCACGACGTGGTCCTGAACGCGATTCGTGCCCACCACGACGAGGAGCCGCACCGCTACGCCGAGGCCTTCCTCGTCACGGCCGCCGATGCGATTTCGGGTGCCCGTCCCGGGGCCCGGCGCGAGATGTTCGACACGTACGTGAAGCGGCTCGAGCGCCTCGAGTCGATCGCGACCGGGTTCGATGGAGTCGAGCGATGCTTCGCCGTGCAGGCGGGACGGGAGGTCCGCGTCATGGTCGAGCCCGACCAGGTCTCCGACGAGGAGATGTCGAGGATCTCCGAGCGCGTCGCCCGCCGGTTCGAGGAGGAGCTCCAGTATCCCGGACAGATCAAGGTGGTGGTGATCCGGGAGACCCGCTCCGTGGACTTCGCCCGCTGAACCGAGCCGAAGGCATGAGCTCCCCCAGCGACGACCTCCTCGACCTCTTCGACGCCGTCGCCACGGCTCCGGACGAGTCGGCGGCGGAGAGTCCCCCCGTGCTCAGCGTCTCGGAGCTGAACCGTGCGCTGCGCGAACTCCTCGAGGGGAGCCTCGCCCGGGTTCAGGTGCGGGGCGAGGTCACGAACTGGACCCGTGCCCGCTCCGGACACTGCTACTTCACCCTGAAGGACGAGGGGGCGCAGCTCCGCTGCGTGATGTGGCGAAGGGATGCGGCCCGACTCCCGATCGATCCGGACGAAGGAATGGCCCTCGTGGTTACGGGCCGCGTGACCCTCTACGAGCAGCGGGGCGACCTCCAGCTCCAGGTGACCGAGATCGAGGCCGAGGGCAAGGAAGGACTCTGGAGGCTCGCCTTCGAGCGGCTTCGTCGCCGGCTCGAGGAGGAAGGGCTCACCGATCCCGCACGCCGACGGCCCCTTCCCCCCTTTCCGGAGACGGTGGGTGTCGTGACCTCTCCGACCGGAGCGGCGCTTCGCGACATCCTGACCGTGATCCGGCGCCGGGCCCCCTGGACCCGGGTTCTCCTGAGGGGCACGAGGGTCCAGGGTGATGGAGCGGCGGGGGAGATTGCGGATGCCCTGCGGGTCCTGGCCGGCTCCGGGAAGGTCGACCTGGTCATCGTGGGGCGCGGCGGCGGTTCCATCGAGGACCTGTGGGCCTTCAACGAGGAACCGGTGGCGCGAGCCGTGGCCGAGTGCCCGGTCCCGGTCATCTCGGCCGTGGGCCACGAGACGGACGTGACGATCTGCGACCTCGTCGCCGACCTGCGTGCACCGACCCCCTCGGCAGGCGCGGAGGCGGCGGTCCGCGACGGGGCCACTCTGCTCGAGCGCCTCGACCGGCTCCGTCCCCGGCTCGCGAACGGACTCCGCCGCCAGGTCGAGCGCCGGCGCGCCCGTGTCGGGGAGCTGGAGCGCAGGACACGGATGGGGGTCAAGGGACTTGTCGGCCCCCTCGACCGTCGCCGCGAGCAGGTCGCGGCTCGACTCGAGCGGGGGATTCGGGCGATCATCGAAGTGCGCCGACGACGCCTCGCGACCCTGGCCGGTCAGGTCGAGGCACTCTCGCCTCTCTCGACCCTTCGCCGGGGCTATGCGGTCGCACTCGACGAGGAGGCGAGGGTGCTCGGACGGGCCGCCGACTTCCGGGTGGGCGAGAGGTTCTTCCTGCGCCTGCAGGATGGACGTATCGAAGCCGAAACGCGAACGATCGAGGAAGAGACGGATGGACGGGAATGACATGGCGGTAGAGGACAGGGAGGAGGGTGCGCCAACGCTCGAGGAGAGGTTCAGGCGCCTCGATCGGATCGTGGCAGCGCTCGAAGGGGGGGAGGTCGAGCTCGAGCGCGGACTGTCTCTCTTCGAGGAGGGTGTGGCGCACCTCCGCGAGGTCGAGTCGCTGCTCGCCCGTGCCGAACTCCGGGTCGAGGAACTCGTCGGCAGGGCGGCGGACTCGCTCGAGACCCGTCCCTTCGAGGAGGGGGAGGGGTGACGGTGCCGGTCCGGGAGCCAGGCTTCGAAGCCTTCCTTCGTGACTACAGGGGGCGAATCGAGGAGGCCCTGGACGAGGCCGTGGAGGCACTGCTGCCTGCGATGGCCGAGGGCGTCCGTGGAGCCGCACGGCAGGGGGTCACGACCGGGGGCAAGCGGCTCCGACCGATCCTCTGCGTGTCGGCCTACGAGGCATGCGGTGGAACAGCGCCGGGCATCGAGGGTCTTGCGATCGCACTCGAGCTCGTGCACGCCTATTCGCTCATGCACGACGACCTCCCATGCATGGACGATGCCCCCCTTCGCCGGGGGCGGCCGACGCCGCACACCCTGTATGGCGAGGCGGCCACGGCGGTCGCGGGAGCGGCGCTCATTCCGGCGGCGCACCTCCAGGCCTGGCAGGCGGCCCGCGCGATGGCTCTGGACGAGGAGGTCTGTCGGGAGCTCGTGAGGGTCCTCGCGCGAGCTTCGGGCGCCGAGGGCATGGTCGGAGGACAGGCGCTCGACCTCCTGGGCGAGGGGCGCGCACTCGGGCAGGCTGACCTGGACGAGTTGCACCGGCGCAAGACGGGGGCGCTGCTCACGGCGCCCCTCATGATGGGGGGGATCGCCGCCGGAGCCGGAGTCCCCCTGCTGGAGGCCCTCGAGCGATACGGTCGGTCGGTCGGCCTGGCCTTCCAGGTTGCCGACGACGTACTCGACGCGACGGCTGACGCGGAGCGGCTCGGAAAGGAGCCGTCGGACGCGGCGCTGGAGAAGTCGACCTACGTGGCTCTCCATGGGGTCGATGGCGCACGGGCGCGGGCCGGGGCGCTCGTGGAGGAGGCGCTCGATGCCCTTGCGGCGGCGGGTATCGAGTCCGAGGGGCTCGAGTCCCTTGCGCGATACGTCGTGGAGCGGGACCACTGAGGTGCCTCTGCGGTACCCCCGTGGAGGTGGGCCGGGCGCGCGCGAAGCGCTAAGTTCCGGGGAGATGGAAGGCGGATCGATCACATTTCGGAGGAGTCGAGGCAGGTGTCGATACTGGAGCGGGTCAGATGGCCCTCGGACGTACGGGCGCTCTCGCGGGCCGAGCTGAAGCAGCTCGCCCGGGACGCGAGGGACCGGCACATCGATGTGGTGTCCACGATCGGGGGGCACTTCGGGGCAAGCCTGGGGGTCGCCGATCTCACGGTCGCACTCCACCACGTCTTCGACACGCCCCGCGACAAGCTGGTCTGGGACACGGGCCACCAGGCCTACATCCACAAGATCCTGACCGGGCGAAACGAGCGCTTCCCGACGATCCGTCAGCACAAGGGGCTCGCTCCCTTCCTGAGCCGAAACGAGTCGGAGTACGACACCTTCGGAGCGGGGCACGCCGCGACCTCGATTTCGGCTGCCCTCGGGATGGCGGCAGGGCGTGACGTGATGGGCCGCGACGAGAAGGTGGTGGCGATCATCGGCGACGGCGCCATGAGCTGCGGTCTCGCATACGAGGCCCTGAACAACGCGGGGCACACCGACCGCGACATCATCGTCGTCCTGAACGACAACGACATGTCGATCGCACCGAACGTGGGGGCGATGAACAAGTACCTCACGACGATGATCACGAACCCGGTCTACAACCGGGTGCGAAACGAGGTGAAGTCGCTCCTCACCCGGGCGCCGCGAAGCCTGAGCGAGGTGGTCGAGTCGGTGGCGGGACGTGTCGAGGACGGAGTGAAGGGACTCCTCGTTCCCGGAATGATCTTCGAGGAGCTCGGGTTCCGCTACGTTGGCCCGATCGACGGGCACGACATGGACGTGCTCGTCGACACCTTCAGCCGAGTCAGGGAGCTCGGGGGGCCCATTCTCGTGCATGTCCTGACCCAGAAGGGGAAGGGGTTCGGACTTGCCGAGGAAAACCCGGTGAAGTGGCACGCCGCGTCGCCCTTCGACAAGATCTCCGGGGCAGGGAAGAAGAAGTCCGGAGGGCTTCCCCGCTACCAGAACGTATTCGGAGAGGGGCTGACGGAGCTCGGTCGCCTCGATCCGCGCGTCGTCGCAATCACGGCGGCAATGCCGGGGGGCACGAGCACCGGGGTCTTCGCCGCCGCCTTCCCGGATCGACATTTCGATGTCGGCATCGCCGAGGGTCATGCGACGACCTTCGCGGCGGGGATGGCAACGCAGGGAGTGCGCCCCGTCGTGGCGATCTACTCGACCTTCCTGCAGCGCGGGTTCGACGGCATCGTGCATGACGTCGCGCTCCAGGACCTCCCCGTGGTCTTTTGCATGGACCGGGCGGGGATCGCGGGCGAGGACGGACCGACCCACCACGGGATGCTCGACATCAGCTACATGCTCTCCGTGCCGAGAATGACGGTCACCGCGCCGCGGGATGGCTCGCGGATGCTCGCCCTCCTCCGTCTGGGAATCGAGCACACCGAAGGCCCCTTCTCGATTCGGTGGCCGCGGGACTCCGTGCCGGCCGAGGTGCCCTCGCTCTCCGAGATCCCCCCCATCCCCTACGGGAAGTGGGAGGTCATGCGGGAGGGATCGGAGCTGGCGGTGCTCGCGACGGGGACGATGGTTCTCACCGCAGTCGAGGCCGCCGAGGAACTGGCCGGGGAGGGAATCGAGGCGACCGTCGTGGACTGCACCTTCCTCAAGCCCTACGATCGCGAGGTTCTCGCGAAGGTCCTCTCGGAGCACGAGGCAGTCCTGATCGTGGAAGAAGGGACCGTGGTGAACGGCTTCGGAGCCTTCCTCACGAGGGAGATCCTGGATGACCCCGGACTCCCGGTCCCGGCCCGGATGCAGACGCACGGGCTCCCGGACGACTTCATTGAACATGGACCCAGAAAGGTACTCCTGGCCGAGCTCGAGATGGATGTGGCGGGCCTGGTCGGGAAGATGCGGGGGATGGTGCGCCGAGGGACGCGGGTCTCCCGAGAGTCGGCGTGAGCGATGGACCCGGAGGGCCGGTGAACCGGCTTCCGGGCCCCTTCGCCCGCGTGGGGATGATCGCGCGTCCGGGTACGCCCGGGCTGACCGGTGTGATCGAACGCGTGCGCAGCCTCGTCGAGGCCCACGGTGCGGCGCTCTTCGTCGATCCATGGCTCTCGGACGAGTTGGACGGGCACGCCGGCGAGCTCCGTGCCGGGGAGGATCCCCCCGACCTCCTGATCAGCCTGGGGGGTGACGGAACCCTTCTCCGAGGGGCTCGGTCGCAACCTCGGGGGATCCCGATCCTCGGGGTGAACATGGGGCACCTCGGCTTTCTGACCTCGCTCGCCCTGGACGAGCTCGAGGAGGGGCTCGGGCTGGTCCTCTCGGGGGGTGGCTGGCTGGACCGAAGGGCCACGATCGACGCGCGCGTGAAGCGGAATTCGGATGGGAAGGGACCCTCCCTCTGGGCGCTGAATGACTTCGTGCTCCACAAGGGTGGAGTGGCGAGGGTGGTGCGTCTGGATCTCTCGATCCGATGGGGCGAGGAGCCGGAAGAGATCGGCCGCTTCTCGGGTGACGGGGTCATCGTGGCGACCCCGACCGGGTCGACCGCCTACTCGCTCTCGGCCGGGGGGCCGATCCTGGCGCCGGACATGGCGTCACTCGTCGTGACCCCGATCTCCCCGCACACCCTCGCCATGCGTCCCCTCGTCCTTCCCGCTCGGGGCACCTTCACGATCCGTGCGGTGGAGCGAGCCGAAGAACTCGTGCTCACGGCGGATGGCCAGGAGGCGGTCGGTCTCGCACCGGGGGATCGGGTCGAGGTCACTTCTTCCAGGGAACGGGTGGCCCTTGTGCGGCTTCCGGGGCAGACCTTCTTCGACACTCTGCGGCGCAAGCTGAACTGGGCACTCTGAGGTGCGCGGGGCGGTGTCCCTTCCCGGCATTGAGACGCCCCCGGGACACGGGGTAGATTCCTGAACCATGCTCGTCGAACTCCGCATCCGCGACTTTGCCGTCATCCGCGACCTGACCCTCGAAATGGGAGCCGGGCTGAATGCGTTGACGGGGGAGACGGGGGCGGGAAAGTCGATCCTCATCGGCGCTCTCTCCCTCCTTCTGGGGGAACGTGCCTCCAGCGACTCCGTGCGTACGGGGGCGGAGCGGGCGGTCGTGGAGGCGGTGTTTGACCTGGCGGACGAGCCGGAACTCCTGGCCCGGCTGACGGAGCTCGGCTTTCCCCTGGAGCAGGACTTCCTCCTGCTGCGCCGCGAGGTCCAGTCCGAGGGTAGGAATCGTGCCTGGATCAATGGGTCGCCGGCGACCGCAGGGGCGGTCGGCGAGTTGGGGCGTTCCCTCGTGGATCTGCACGGGCAGCACGAGCACCAGACCCTCCTTCGACCCGAGGAACAGCGCGAGATCCTCGATGCCTTCGCCGGGGCCAGCGAGACCGTGGACCGGGTCCGGCAGGCGCACGGCGAACTCGAGGAGCTACGGAAGCGACTTGAGGAGGGGGAGGCCCGGCGACGGGAGCTCGAGGCCCGGGCGGACTTTCTCCGTTTCCAGCTCACCGAAATCCGGGACGCTCGGCCCGTGGCAGGCGAGGACGACGAGTTGGAGGCCGAGCTGCGCCGACTCGATCACGCTGAAGAGCTTGCCCGTGACGCAGGGCAGGTCGAGCGTCTGCTCTACACGGACGAGGGTTCGGCGTCGGAGCGGCTGGCGGGGGCCCGCGACCTCCTCCGGGGGCTGGCGCGCCTCGATGGATCGCTCGAGCAGGCGCTCGAGGATGCCGACAGCCTCTTCCATCAGGTCACGGAGCTCGGGCGAACGATGGGGCGCTACGCGGCGGGTGTGGACATGGACCCGGGACGGGCCGAAGAGGTTCGGCGCCGGGTCGATCTGCTCTTCCGTCTGAAGCGGAAGTACGGACCCGAGCTTGACGACGTGATCGCGATGCGGGAGCGGCTCGAGGGAGAGTTGGGTGAGCTCGATGCGAGTGGCTTCGAACGGGAGACGCTCGAGCGCGAGATCGGCAGGGTCGAGGGAGAGCTCCGGGAGGCGGCTGCCGAGCTGGGGAGGCTCCGTAGCGGGGCGGGCGAGCGGCTCGCCGCCGAGGTCGAGGCGCTTCTGCCGGAGCTCGGTATGGAAGGGGCGGTGTTCCGCGTCGAGCTGATCCCGCGCGAGGAGCCGGGGCCGAACGGGTCCGAGGGGGTGCGCTTCGTTGCGTCGCTGAACCCGGGGTTCGAGCCACGCCCCCTCGCCCGGATCGCATCGGGGGGGGAGCTCTCTCGCGTCATGCTCGCGCTGAAGGCGATACTCGCGCGACTCGACCGCGTGTCCACGCTCGTCTTCGACGAGATCGATGCGGGGATCGGGGGGCGCGTGGCGAACGCGGTCTCGTCCAAGCTCCGTGAGGTGGCGGAGCACCACCAGGTGCTCGTGATCACCCACCTCCCCCAGCTCGCCTCACGGGGGCACCGGCACCTGAGAGTGGCGAAGGAGGCGCGAGACGGGGAGGTGACGACCTTCGTCACGACCCTCGAGGGGGAGGCGCGGGTCGAGGAGGTGGCGCGGATGCTCGGTGGGGATCCCGAGTCCGAGGCCTCCCGGGAGCATGCTCGAGAGCTGCTTCGCGGGGTCAGCGGCTCCTGAGGACCCGCAAGAGAGCGTGCACCCGGCGTTCGACGGGTGCGAGGTCACCACTTCCGCCGACGGTCCCGTCGAAGCCGAGGGCGAGCTCGATCGGGAAGGGGAGTACGTCCCGAAGGGGGCCCTCGAACCCGTGGTAGCGGAACTCGGCGTGGATCCGGTGGAGGGTGGCACCGGTCGAGGGGAAGCTCGTGACCTCCTCGCCCTCGAGGGGGGCGAAGGTGTGCGAACCCCGATGATCGATCCGATAGCCCCCACCGAGGGAGACTGAAGGCACGACATGGTAGCGGGGCGTGAGAGCGAGGGAGGCGGTCCTGCCCGGGCTCCAGCGAACCGCGGCGCGTGGCAGGGTGCCTTCGCCGAGGAGTCGACTTCGGTCCGGCGCGAGAACGAAGGTGTCCGTGGAGCCATAGGTCCAGAGCTCGGCCACGGCGAGGAGGCCGAAGCGCTCCCCATCGGTCAGGTCGGTGACGAGGCGGAGCCCGCCGCCTGCGACTCCCCGTGGAGGCGAAAGAGGGGCCACGAGCTGCATGGAATCGGCGGCAGCCAGAGGGAGGCGGGCCGTGGCGACGAGGGTCGAGCGCAGCCGGAGTCTTCCTCCAAGGGGTTCGGTCTCGAGGAGTCCTGCGACGACATGCAGGTCAATGTCTCCGAGCTCGACGAAGGCACGGGGGCTCTCGCGAGGGAAGCCCTCCGCCCCCCACCAGGGCTCGATGGTGGCGGAAGCAAAGGTGTTGTCGTCGAGCGTGCGGGTGGCCAGCGGAAGGGCCTCGGGGCTCTCGATGTTCCAGCCGTCGAGCCCGGACCGGATCCCGCTCCAGCGTTCGGCCAGTGCGCCGGCGACCGTGCTTCCGCGCAGGGGAAAAAGGGTCTCCGCGTCGTAGGCGGCGAGGAGTCCGTCGAGGAAGCTCGATGCGAGGTCGAGAAGGGCCTGGCCTTCTGAGCAGGAGGGTCCGTCGGGGTCGGGCTCACCCTCGCAGGCGGCGCCCACGGCGGCCTCGAGAGCGGCAAGGGACCCTTCAGCTCCGGAACGGAAGGACTGGACGGCCTGATTGTCGGTCGCGGTCGGGTTGCGGCCGACGTTCGCGCCTGTTCCGGCGAGGAGCAGGGTCGACTCCACGCGACGGCGGACGAAGTGACCTGTGACCCCGATGCTGACCCGGTCTCGGAGCCCGTACCCGACTCGAACGGGGAGGTGCTGCTCGTCGGCCTCGAAACGGGCCGAGACAGCGCCGATGTTCAGGATCCAGTCGCTCCCCGCGCCACTCAACTCGCGGAAGCGCTCCTCGGCGGGGGAAAACTGCGGCAGGCGGTCGGTCCCGAGGGCCGGAAGGGCGAATTCATCGCCAAGGGAAGCACGGCCGTCAGGACCGTGGATGCCGGTCAGATTCGTGTTCGAGGGAGCGACCTGGAAGAGGATCTGGCCCCGTGGGATCGCAGGCTCCGCGATGTGCGGAGCGGGCAGGTCGAGGATGGGACTGTGCTGGGCGTCGAGCTCCCGAGCGTCGACAACGAGGATGGCTGTGGCCGCGAGGGCGAGGACGAGGCATCCTGGTCCTTGGGCGCGGAGGTGCCGGAGAGGGCGCATGGGTCGGATTGGGGGTGGGAACTCTGCTGCGGCGTGGAAAGATACCACCGTCCGACGTGCGATGAAATGTCACGGACGGTGGGGATTCCATCGTCCGGGTCGTTGACACCCAAGCTCTGCTGGAATACTTTTCCCTCTCCCGGTACTGCTTCCGGCGGACCTGTCATGGGCCGGAAGGGTAGCGATACAGAGTGCGGGAATAGCTCAGTTGGTAGAGCACCACCTTGCCAAGGTGGGGGTCGCCGGTTCGAGTCCGGTTTCCCGCTCTTCGTGGACGGGGAGGCCCATCGCGCAGCCCGCGTGGCCTCCCCGTTTCCATGTCAGGCGCCGTGGCCAAGTGGTAAGGCAGAGGACTGCAAATCCTTTATCCCCGGTTCGAATCCGGGCGGCGCCTCTGACCGGGCGGGGCCAGCATCTTCAATAGCCCGGTCCCCCGAGGCACGGCGGAGTCTGCCGCACGGATCAGCAAGGCGAACGAAGAGAGCGAGCTAATCCGGGCAGCGCCTGTCGGAACGTCCGGGATCGTCTCCGGGCCTTCCACTCAAAATGTGAAGAGCCGAACCCCCGGCGCCATCATGTGTGCGGCCGCCTCGGCGGGCTGGGCCACCCCCACGCCCTCCCTCAGGTCACCTTCATCCCAGTCCGTGTTCGGGAGGAAGATCGCGCAGACCTCCACCACGACCTCGTTCTGAATCAACCGGGTCAGGAGCTGCCCCGGCGTCACTTCGCGCGGCAGGAGCAGCTCACCGTCCCGGCCGGCCAGCCCGAGCTCCGCACCCGGTCCACACAGGAGCACACGGACGCGGGCACCCTGGTCGAGCGCCTGATTCGCCAGCACCATGGCCATCCCTTGCGTCATGTTGTCGTCTTCGGTGAGAACGACGAAGAGGGCTGGCTCGGGATCGTCCGGCACCAGGGGTGCCTGTGCCGGGGGTTCGGACGCGCACCCGAGGAGGAAGAGCCCCAGAAGTCCAAGGGGCAGGAGGCCATAGTCGGGAAGATTGTTTGTCAGGGCATTGAGCAGTTTCATCGTCGCAACTCTCCATTCCGGAATTCTTGGCACTGTACGCCGCAGGCATGGACCGCGGAGGTCATCCGACATGCCAGGCTGAATGCACAGCGGTCCCGGGCTGGCCCCGGGAGCCGAACGCCCCCTCGTTGCGCAAGCCTCGTGCCGCCGAATGACCCCCCTCCACGCATCCTCGCGCTCACTCTCCGGGCCGAAACGGCCCGAAGCACCCTTCCTCCGCCGGGACACACGGACCCATCTCTCCTACCACTCCACCGTCAACCCCACCGAGGGAAGGAACCCGATCTCCTCGCGCGGCCGGAGCCCGTCCGGGAAGGTCGGGTCGTCCGTGTAGAGATAACCGAACACATTCGTCCGGTTGTACACATTCTGCAGGTCCAGGTACACGCGCCCGCTCGTGCGTCTCCAGCGCACCCGCCGGTCGACCCGCAGGTCGAGCTTGTGGTAGGCCGGCCCGCGCCCCTCGTTCAGCCGGTCCCGATCCGGCACCCCGAGCCCCGTCCGCTCGAAGGCCACCGGCGAGAGCACCGGGTCGAAGGGGGTGAAGGGTCGCCCCGAAACCATCCGCCACCGTCCCCCGACCTCCCATCGGTCGCCCTCGCCCAGGCGCACCCCCCCGGTGAGATCGACCGCGTGCCGCGCGTCCCATGCAGAGGGCCGAAGCACCCCGTCCGCACCCTCGAACTCGCTCCACGAGAGCGTATACGAGGCGAGGCCGTACCAGGGCCCGCGCCCGCTCCCCCGCGCGAAGAGTTCCACCCCTCGCGCCCTCCCCCGCGCATCGCTCACGAGCGGTTCCGCCCCGACGAACCCGAAGTCGCCACCCTCGTTCTGCAGGACTACGCGCGGGTCTGCCGCCGACCGGGGCATCGAGCGATAAGGCTTCCAGAACCCCTCCATGCTCATCCGAACGCCCGAGCTTCCTGCCCATGCCACCCCGCCCACGAGATGCCTTGCCTCTTGCCAGGGAAGCCCCTCGTTCACGAGTTCCCCGTCGACCTGCACCGCCAGCGAAAGCGCCGGTGGCGCCTGGAGGAAGCGTCCCCCGGCGACCGACAGTTCCCAGCCTGCGGGAAGCTCCACCGTGAGGCCGCCCCGCGGCGATCCCGCCACCCCGCTCTCGAGGAGCCCATGGCCATCGAGTCGCACCCCGGCCGTCGCCGAGACTCTTTCCACCGGCCCGCGGCGCTCGAGGAGGGGGCCGGATAGCTGGATCCAGCCCGCGCCCTTGGACCAACGCACCGTGTCTTCGAAGCGGAGTGGCCCCTCGACGGGGCGCCCCACACCTCCCGCATCGAGAAAGTCGCTCCGGATCCCCTCGCGCACGACCTCGGCACCGACTCCCAGAACTGCACTCGCCACACGGAGGTCCGCGTCGATTCGAAGACGGTTCTCCGCCTCCCAGGCATCGTTCGAGACGAAGACCTCCCCGTCGTCGGCGCTGCGACCTTCGAAGACGAAGCGGTCCATCGAGCGCGAGGCCGAGACCCGCATCGTTCCGCGGTCGAGGAGACGCTGCCAGACCACCCCGTTCGTGTAACCCCATTGGTCGTTGTCGAGGCTCCTTCTCAGGATCTCGTCCCCCGCCCGGTCCCCGTCCGACGGAGGCACGAGCTCGAGCTCGTCGATGGCCCCGAGCCCGAGCAGGGTGATCCGGTCACGTTCGCCCAGGTCCCACTCGGCCCGGAGCTGAGTGTCCCAGTAAGCGGGCCGGATCGGCAGGTCGATCAGGCTGAAGAGGAGCTGCAGGTAGGAGCGACGCAGCGAGAAGAGCATCGTGCCGCCACCCGGGAGTGGCCCATCGAGGGTAACCCCGGCCTCCGTGGCTCCCACGGTGAAATCACCGCGGAAGCGGTCCGGCGAGCCACTACGGTTCCGGATCACGAGAGCCGAAGAGAGGGCATCGCCATAGCGTGCCGGGAAGCCGCCAGCCAGGAAGTCCGCATCCTCGATGAACTCGACGTTCAGGAGCCCGAGCGCGCCCCCTCCGACGCCCTGCGTCTCGAAGTGATTGATTCGAGGGACGCGGATTCCGTCGACCCAGTAGGTGTTTTCGCCCGGACCACCCCCCCGGACCAGAAGGTCGTTCCGGTTGTCGACTCCACCGAGCACGCCCGGCAAAGAGAGGAGAGTCCTCGAGATGTCCGTCTGGGCCCCGGCCGTCCGCCGCACCTCCTCGGCCGTGAGCCGCACGGTCGACAGGGGTG
Organism: Gemmatimonadota bacterium; assembly: GCA_007125125.1. Lineage (GTDB taxonomy): Bacteria > Gemmatimonadota > Gemmatimonadetes > Longimicrobiales > Gaopeijiaceae > SLDT01. Next base: position 16,273 of record SLDT01000044.1, read on the forward strand.
CATCAACCCTCCGGGCCAGGGGCGAGACACGCACCTCGATACCGGCCACATCGAGTGCCGCGGTCTCGAGTTCGATTCGAACCGTCGCGGCCCGTCCTGGCGAGACACGCACCTCGGCGACGTCCCGCGGACGGTAGCCGATCAGCTCGGCGCGCACCGACACGGTGCCCAGGGGCACCCCGGTGAGAACAAACCTCCCCGAGGCATCCGAGAGTGTGGGACCGGGTCCACCGAGCACCCGAACGGCCGCTCCCGCGAGCGGCCGACCCGTGGCCAGGTCCACGACCTCTCCCCGAATCGTGCCGACCTGTTCCTGTCCCTCGAGGTCATTCGTGCCGAGGACGACGAAGAGGAGCGTGAGGAGAGCCACCGCTGGAATCCTTCGAAACCGTCGCATGGCCGGCCCCTACCCCTGCGAGCGTTGCCCGGGTCCCTGCCGCGGCGCACCATGGCCAGACGACGACCGGAGATGTAGAGTTTCGGAAGCAGAGTCACCACAGACACCGAGCCCCCCGAGCCATGATCCGAATCGACGGAGAGTCCCTCACCCTCGAAGCCGTCGAAGATGTCGCCGACCTGCCGCGGGTCGAGCTCGACGTCCCCGAGGGCGCCCGCCTCCGGATCCGCCGCAGCCGCGAGACCGTCGAGGCACTCGTCGAAGCGGGCGATCCCGTCTACGGCGTCACGACCGGCTTCGGGCGCCTCGCCGAGGTCCCCGTCTCGATCGAGGATCGCCGTGACCTCCAGGTCAACCTCCTCCGCAGCCATGCCGCCGGGCATGGCGCGCTCCTCTCCCGCCGCGAGGCCCGGGCCATGCTGCTCCTGCGGGCGAACGCCCTCGCCCGAGGCCACTCCGGCTGCCGCGAGGTCGTCGTGGACCGGCTCCTCGACCTGCTCCGCCACGGGATCACCCCGGCCGTCCCCGAGGCGGGCTCCGTCGGCGCCTCTGGCGATCTCGCCCCCCTCGCGCACCTGGCCCTCCCCCTCATCGGGGAGGGCGAGGTCCTGGCCGTCAGGGAAGAAGGCACCCTCCCCGCCGCCGACGCCCTCGCCGCCGCAGGGCTCGAGCCGGTCCGGCTCCGCGCGAAGGAGGGGCTCGCCCTCATCAACGGGACGCAGGCGACGACCGGGGTCGGACTCCTCGCCTTCCTTCGGGCCGAGCGCGCCCTCGAACAGCTCGAGGTGGCCGGCGCGATGTCGCTCGAGGCGCTCCGGGGGACCCCGGCCGCCTTCCGGGAAGAAGTGCACGCGGCCCGTCCGCATCCCGGGCAGGTCGAGAGTGCCCGCCGCCTCAGGGAACTCCTCGCCGACTCGGAGATCCGGGAGTCGCACCGCCACGGGGACCCACGGGTGCAGGACGCCTACTCGCTCCGCTGCATGCCCCAGGTGCACGGAGCTGCACGCTCCGCCTTCCGATACATCCGAACCGTCCTCGAGTGCGAGGTGAACGCGGCAACGGACAATCCGCTCGTCTTTCCCGACAGCGGGACGGTCGTGAGCGCCGGAAACTTCCATGCACAGCTCGTGAGCCAGGTCCTCGACCTTCTCGCGATCGCCGTGGCCGACCTTGCCTCGATCAGCGAGCGGCGGCTCGAACGGCTCCTGAACCCGGACCTTTCGGGGCTTCCCGCCTTCCTCTCGCCGGAGCCGGGGCTCCGGTCCGGGTACATGATCCTCCAGGTGACGGTCGTGGACCTCCTCGCCGAGATGCGGGTCCTGGCCCATCCGGCCTCGGTCGACTCCGTGTCCACGAGCGCAGCACAGGAAGACCATGTCTCAATGGGGCTCGCCGCCGCCCGAAAGGCCCGCCGCGCCGTGGAACTCCTGGAGGTGGTCGTCGCGGCCGAACTCATGGCCGCCGCGCAGGGACTGGAGTTCCATCGTCCCCTCCGACCTGCACGTGTCCTCGAGCGGGTCCGCCGCAGGCTCCGCGAACGTGTCGCACCCCTTGATGAAGACCGACCCCCGGCGCCGGACCTCGCCTCGGTCGCCGAGGGGGTCCGGGCCGGGGACTACCTGCCCTGACCGATCAGCCGCCTCCGCGTCCGGTACGGGGGGGCGGCGGTGCCGACCGGGTGGGCGGTGGCGGGGCCGAGCGGGCCGGAGGCGGGGGAGCATTCCGGGTCTGAGCCGGCGGGTTTGCCTGTCGGGTCTGAGCCGGCGGGGTGGACTGGGTCGGTGGCGCTTGTCGTGCGGGCGGGTTGGCCTGAGCCGGCGGATTCGACCTGGTCGGTGGAGTGGCCTGAGCCGGCGGGTTCGCCCGTGCTGGTGGGGTGGATTGCGCGGGCGGATTCGACCTTGCCGGGGGATTGGCCTGTGCCGGCGGCTGCGCCCGCGTCGGGGGCGGTGTTCCGCGCGTCACCGGCGGAGGA
>SLDT01000013.1 GCA_007125125.1 Gemmatimonadota bacterium
AGCTGGGGTTCTGAGCTCCTCGAGGCGCGCCGCGATCCGGCGGCGCGCCTCGGCCGCGAGCTCGTCGACCTCGAGGGAGGCGACCTCGGATGCGTCCATCGGGGGGAGGACCTCGACGACCATCCGCTGACGCCCGCTCATCGTGAGGCTGTTCTTCGGGAGCGCCTCCCGGGTCCCGTGAACGACGACCGGAACGACCGGGACTCTCATGTCCTTCGCCACGACGAAGGCGCCCGGCCGGAAGGCCCGCATCTCGCCCGTCCGGGAGCGGGTCCCCTCGGGGAAGAAGAGGACGCTGCTCCCGCGCTCGAGGTGCGTCCGGCAGTCGTCGAGCGCCCGGCGTGCATCTTCCCGGTTTCCGCGCTCGAGCCACACGTAGCGGTTCAGGTACATGTTCCACCCGATGAGCGGGACCCGGAAGTTCTCGATCTTCGAGACCCACTTGAAGTGGCGGAAGAGCCGGAAGAGAACGAGGACGTCGAGCGCCGACTGGTGGTTGCTCACGAGGACGCAGGGAGCCACCCGGTCGAAGTGCTCCCGCCCGGCGACCCGGACGCTCCAGAAGGGGTTCGTCCAGAGGTAGACGGAGGCCCAGAAGGAGGAATACAGGTGGAGGAACCGGAGCCGGGGGTCGAAGGGACGGGTGAGTGCCCAGACGAGGAGCGCGCCGACGAAGAAGACCACCGAAGTGAGGCCGAGGTAGACCACGAAGAGGATGGAGGCGACGGTGTTCAGCATCGGGTCCCGGGAGGGAGTGTTGCGGTGAGCCCCCTCGAGGGGGCACTGCGTGGAATCTCGATCGCCCCCGTCGGGCGGGCAACCCTTTCATGGGGTGGCACGATCTTCGCACTTCGAGGTATGCTAACGCTCACGAAGGACCCCACGCTCAACCCCGACGCAGTTTCACCATAACGGAATCGACATGGACACAGTCACGATCGACACCACCGCGCGGACGGGGGCAGGCCCCCGGCCCCGCTCCGACCGGGCTCGCCCCCCCTTCAAGGTGCGCGACCTCGGCCTCCACCGCCTGGGGCGCGACGAGATCCGCCTCGCCGAGCACGAGATGCCCGGACTCATGGCGCTCCGCGAGGAATTCGGGGACTCGCGCCCCCTCGAGGGGGCGAAGATCATGGGCTCGCTCCACATGACGGTTCAGACGGCCGTCCTGATCGAGACCCTGACCCATCTCGGCGCCGACGTGCGCTGGGTCTCCTGCAACATCTTCTCGACCCAGGACCACGCCGCCGCCGCCGCCGTCGTGGGGCCCGACGGCACCCCGGAGGACCCCCGCGGGGTCCCCGTCTTCGCCTGGAAGGGCGAGACCCTCGAGGAGTACTGGTGGTGCACCGAGCAGGCGCTGACCTGGCCCGACGGGAGTGGCCCGAACCTCCTCCTCGACGACGGGGGTGACGCCACCCTCCTCGTGCATCGCGGACGGGAATTCGAGACGACGGGCGAGGTCCCGGCCTTCGACGCCGAGACGGAGCCGGAGGAGTGGGGGGTCATCCTCGACCTCCTCCGCCGCACGATCGCCGAGGAGCCGGGGAAGTGGACTCGGATCTCCGAGGGAATCCGCGGTGTTTCGGAGGAGACCACGACCGGAGTCCACCGCCTCTACGAGATGATGCGGGCGGGGACCCTCCTCTTCCCGGCGATCAATGTCAACGACGCCGTGACGAAGTCGAAGTTCGACAACCTCTACGGGTGCCGGCACTCCCTCACCGACGGGATCCTGCGGGCGACCGACGTCATGCTCGCCGGGAAGGTCGCCGTCATCTGTGGATACGGTGACGTCGGCAAGGGGTGCGCGCAGGCGCTCCGGGGACAGGGCGCTCGCGTCCTCGTGACCGAGATCGACCCGATCTGCGCCCTCCAGGCGGCGATGGAGGGCTATCAGGTCGTTGTCCTCGAGGACGTCCTCGAGACCGCCGACATCTTCGTCACCGCGACCGGGAACCGGGACATCATCACCGCCGACCATATGGCGCGGATGAAGGACAAGGCGATCGTCGGGAACATCGGCCACTTCGACAATGAGATCGACATGGCCGGACTGAAGAAGCGCGGGATCACCCGGCACACGATCAAGCCGCAGCTTGACGAGTTCACCTTCCCCGACGGCCACTCCGTCCTCGTCCTCGCGGAGGGCAGGCTCCTGAACCTCGGCTGCGCGACCGGCCACCCATCCTTCGTCATGTCGGCCTCCTTCACGAATCAGGTCATGGCGCAGATTGAGCTGCACCGGAACGCCGACGACTACGACCTCGCGGTGTACACCCTCCCGAAGCACCTCGACGAGAAGGTGGCGCGCCTGCACCTCGACAAGCTCGGGGTCCGTCTGACCCGGCTCACCCCGGAGCAGGCCGAGTACATCGGGGTCCCCGAGGAGGGCCCCTACAAGCCGGACCACTACCGGTACTGAGCCCGGATCAGCTCCCGGACGGCTTCCCGCCCCGCTCCAGGAAGGTGGCGAAGTCGTCCGGGAGGGTGCTCTCCCGGATCGCGCGCGCGGCGCGCCCCACCTCCCAGTCGACCCGCACCACCTCGACGCCGATTCTTTCCCCGAGCTCGAGGACCACGTACCCGGCCCTCGGGTCGCCGTCCTTCGGGCGTCCCACCGAACCGGTGTTCACGAAGGTGATCCCGTCGATCACCCGGCTCCAGGGAAGGTGCGTGTGGCCGAAGGCGAGGACGTCTCCTTCGCGCGCTCCCGCCTTCGCGGCCATCTTGCGGCAGAACGCCTCCGGGCGATCCTCGGTCCAGTAGAGGGTGTTGAGGGTGGGCGCGCCGTGCACGAGGATGACGCTCGGCCCCCCGCGGTGTCCGCCCCCGGGCCTGAGGTCGATCCGGAAGGGTAGCGTCGCTAGCCAGGCCCTCGTCTCCGGGGTGACATTCTCCCGGGTCCAGGCGTAGGAGAGGTGCGAGAGCTCCTCCTGGCGGGGGTCCTCGTAGCGACATCCGCAGTGGGAGTAGTCGGTGGCCGTCGTGGAATCGTAGTTCCCGGCGACACCGGGGATCCCCTCGGCGCGGATCCGGGCCACGACCTCGTTCGGCCAGGGGGCGTACCCCACGAGGTCGCCCAGGTGGTAGACGGCGTCGATCCCGGCGCGCGCGGCCAGGTCGTCGAGGACCGCCTCGAGGGCGGGAAGGTTCGCGTGGATGTCCGAGACGAGGGCGATCTTCATCGGGGGCTCCGGGAGTGTCAGCGGGGCGATGCGGGAAGCATGTCGTCGTGGGGAAACCGGTCACGGGTGCGGTTCGCGAAGCGCACGAGAAGGAGCATGACGGGCACCTCGACGAGGACCCCGACGACGGTGGCGAGGGCCGCCCCGGAGTGCATCCCGAAGAGGACGATCGCGGCGGCCACGGCGAGCTCGAAGAAGTTGCTCGCCCCGATCAGCGCCGCGGGGGCGGCGACGGAGTGCTTCACCTTCCAGAGCCTGGCCCACCCGTAGGCCAGGGCGAAGATGAAGAAGGTCTGCACGGTCAGCGGGATGGCGATGAGCCCGATGTGCAGGGGGTTGTTCAGGATCACTTCTCCCTGGAAGGAGAAGAGGAGCACGAGGGTCGCCAGGAGCCCGACCATCGGGACGGGGCCGAGCCGCTTCATGAAGACCCCGTTGAACCAGTCGATCCCCCGGGTGCGCACGAGCCGGCCCCGCACGACGACCCCGGCCACGAGGGGAATCACGATGTAGAGGACGACCGAGAGGAAGACGGTGTCCCAGGGCACGGTGATGTCGCCGAGCCCGAGGAGGAGGAGCACGATCGGGGCGAAGGCGAAGAGCATGATGATGTCGTTCAGCGCCACCTGGACGAGGGTGTAGGCCGGGTCGCCCCGCGTGAGGTAGCTCCAGACGAAGACCATCGCCGTGCAGGGGGCGGCCCCGAGGAGGATCGCGCCGGCCACGTATTCGCGGGCGAGCCCCGCCTCGATGAAGGGGGCGAAGACCACCTGGAGGAAGAACCAGGCGAAGAAGAACATCGTGAAGGGCTTGATGAGCCAGTTCGTCACGAGGGTGATCGTGATCCCGCGCGGCTGGTTGCGCACCCCGAGAATGCTCGCGAAGTCGATCTGGACCATCATCGGGAAGATCATGGCCCAGATCAGGAGCGCCACCGGGAGGTTGACCTGGGCGACGGTCCACTCCGAGAGGGTGCCGGGGATCGCTGGGAAGACCTGTCCGAGCGCCACCCCGGCCACGATGCAGAGGGCGACCCAGAGGGTGAGCCAGCGCCCGAAGAGCCCCATCTCCTTCGTGTCGGGGGGCGCCTCCCGCTTCTCCTCGACTTCCGTCGTCACGGGCCCACCTCGGCACCGATGGCGGCCGCCTCGAGCCCGCGAAGGAGTTCCCCTGCGCGCTCGAGCGCCTCGAGGTCGGCACAGTAGCAGATGTGGGGGCCGTCGACCTCGCCCCGCACGAGACCCGCCTCGCGAAGCACCGCGAGGTGGCGCGAGACGGTCGACTGGGCCAGGGGCAGGTGATCGACGATCGCCCCGGCAAAGCACTCCTCCCGGGCGAGAAGGAACCGCAGGATTCGCACCCGGGCAGGGTGCGCGAGGGCCGTGGCGAGAAGGGCGAGCGCCTCGTCCGGATCGGACGGAAGAGGCGCGGCGGGACCGGGAGGGCAGCTTCGGGGTGTCATGGGGGGAAACATATCGTATATCGGCGATATGCGATAGGCCTTCCCCCCGGGAATGGGAGGTCGTCAGGGACAACCGCTCGTCACCCCCGTGCGACAACCTCCCCGAAGACCTCGATCGCGTGCTCGATCCCGGCGTCGTCGACCTCGAAGCTCGTCACTGCGCGCAGGCGCGTCTGTCCGAAGGGCCCCATGAGCACGCCCCGCCGGGCGAGCGCTCTCAGGAGCTCGTCGACCCCGCGCCCCGTCCCTTCCAGGTCGATCATGACGATGTTCGTCTCCGGGGCATTGACGCGCACCCCCTCGGTGGCCCCGAGCCCTTCGGCCAGGCGGCGCGCGCGGCGGTGGTCCTCGGCAAGCCGTTCGCGATGGTGCTCGAGGGCATGGAGCCCGGCAGCCGCGAGGATTCCGGCCTGCCGCATCTGCCCCCCGAGGCGTCGCCGGACCCGCCACCCCCGCTCGATGACGTCGGCCGGTCCCGCGACGAGGGAGCCGACCGGCGCCCCGAGCCCCTTCGAGAGGCAGGTCATGACCGTGTCGGCCGGTGCGGCGAGCTCCGCGGGCTCGACTCCGAGGGCGATGGCCGCGTTCCATAGCCGCGCCCCGTCCAGGTGCACCCGGAGCCCGCGGTCGTGCGCGAGGTTGGCGAGCGCGGCGGTGCGAGCCGGGCTCATGACCCTTCCTCCCGAATGGAGGTGGGTGTTCTCGAGCGCCAGCAGGGTCGTTCGCGGCTGCCAGGCAGAAGGACCACGCAGCGCTTCGTCCAGCTCCGGGGGGGAGATCACTCCGGCAGCGGCCGGGATCTGGCGCAGGAGAAGCCCGCCGTGTGCGGCGAGGGAGCCCTCCTCGTAGTGAAGGAGGTGCGCATGGGCCTCGACGAGGACCTCTTCACCCGGTGCGGTGAGGGAAAGGACCCCGATCTGGTTCGCCATGATCCCGGAAGGACAGAAGAGGGCGCGCTCCTTGCCCAGGATGTCCGCGACCCGCTCCTCGAGGGCGCGAACCGTAGGGTCTTCGCCGAAGCAGTCATCCCCGACTTCGGCGCGAGCGATGGCCTCGCGCATGTCGGAGGTCGGGGTCGTGAAGGTGTCGCTCCGAAGGTCGACTTTCACGTTCACGCCATCACGTTCCTTCCCCGCCTCCAACCCTGCGTTCGAGGCGGCCGATCCGGCGCGCGATCGAGACGGCCCATCCGAAGAGGAGGACCCAGGCAATCGCGTAGGCGGCGAAGACGTGCCAGAAGTGGCGCATCTGCCTGGGGGCGGTCGTCTCCTGGCCCTCGAGTACGCCCGGGGCGAAGAGGAGGGCGGCGATGGCGACGAGAGCCACGACGACTGAAGGAAGGGGATTCATGAGGGTATGACTCCTTGCTCGATGCGTGCCTCGAGGCGACCGACCCCGTAGCGGAGCAGGAAGAGACTGAAGAAGATGAGGGTCCATGCGCCGAGGGCGGTGAAGACGGTCGTCAGCATGTCGGGATGGAGCTGGGGGCCGTCCTGCCTCGCCACGATCGGCGGCGGGTGGAGAGATCGGAACCACACCACGCTCATGTGGATGAGTGGGATGTTGAGAGCACCGACGATCCCGACGACGGCGGCGAAGCGGCGCCCACGCTCGGGGTTCTCCGTGGAGCTGCGAACGAGGAAGTACCCGAGGTAGATGAACCAGAGCAGGAGGGTCAGGGTCAGACGCGGGTCCCACGTCCACCAGGTCCCCCAGGCGAGGCGCGCCCAGAGGGGGCCGGAGGTGAGGACGATCGTCGTGAAGATCATCCCGCCCTCGGCTGCGGCGACGGCGGCCTGGTCCAGCTTCTCTTCCCCGAGCCAGAGGTAGACCGCACTGCAGATCGCCACGATCCCGAACGCGAGAAAGCCCACCCAGGCTGCGGGCAGGTGAATGTAGAAGATTCGCTGGACGATCCCCATCGAGGCCTCGGTCGGGACCCAGAAGAAGACCTGCCAGTGAAAGAGAAGGGTGAGGGCGACTCCGGCAACGCCGAGCACGAGAGCACCCCAACGGACCGTAGCAAGCGACATCGATCAATCCTCCACGATGAATCGGAAGAGGCCCACCCCGGCCGTCAAGGCGATGAGGGTGAAGGCCCCGAGCACTCTCAAACTGGGCGCGGAATGCTCCGGAGGGAAGCCCGCCAGGAGGTCGGCCGTCGCCCGGACACCGAAGGTGATGAGGGGCACGACAAGAGGGAAGAGGAGAACGGGGAGCAGGGACTCCTGCATCCGCGTGCCCGCCGTGATCCCGCCGAAGAGGGTTCCCATCGCGGCAAATCCCGTCGTGCCGAGGAGGAGCACCCCGAAGAGGGGCAGTGGATTCCCTGGCATCTGGAGCTGGAAGAATAGCCAGAAGACCGCCAGGGTGAAGAAGGCCACCCCCCAGAGGAGCAGGGTGTTCGCCATGACCTTCCCGACGAAGAGCGCATCGCGGGGCAGCGGGGCCGCCAGAAGGGCATCCATCGCGCCGTCCTCCTTCTCGAGTTCGAAGGTGCGCCCGAGCCCGAGGAGTCCGGAGAGGACGATCGTGACCCAGACGAGCCCGGCGGCGATCTCGCGGGGATGCACGGCGGTCCGGTCGATGGCATAGTTGAAGAGGACACCGGCGAGCACGATGAAGGCGCCCATGACGACGATCCGCTCCCGCGTCCGGAACTCGACACGGAGGTCCTTCGCGGCGACGGCAGCGGCGAGGGCGATCCAGCTCGTCATGGACTTCGCCTCGATTCGCCTTCGATCCGTTCCCGGTAGAAGGCCTCTTCGGCACCGGCAGGGAGCTCCGAACGGTTGCCGAGAAAGGCGAACCGGCCTGCGAACTGGATCGCGACCCGATCGGCGAGAGCAAGCCCCTCGGCAAGGTTGTGTGTCACGAGGACGACGGTGCGCGTGCCATCGCGGAGCCCTTCGAGGACCCCTCGCAGAAGGGCCGATGCATGAAGATCGAGTCCGGTGAAGGGCTCGTCGAGGAGAACGAGCGCCGGATCGGGAAGAAGCGTGCGTGCCAGGGCGAGCCGCTGACGCATCCCGCGCGAAAAGCTGCGAACGGGTCGGTCGGCCGCCTCGTCCAGCCCCACCTCCGCGAGCCGGGCAACGAGTCGCTCGTCCAGCCCATCGACGCCGAAGAGCCGCCCGAAGAACCGGAGGTTCTCTCGTGCCGTCAGCGATCCGTAGAGCCCGGTGCGGTGCGAGAGAAGGCCGAGTTCACGCCGCCACGCCGTCTCGGCCCCGCGGACGGGATCGCCGCGGAAGAGCACCTCTCCCTGCTGGGGCCGAAGCACCCCGGCCAGAATCCCGAGGAGGGTGGACTTCCCTGCCCCGTTCGGTCCCAGGATCGTGAGGATCTCCCCTGCGGCGACATCGAAGGAGATGCCGTCCACGGCACGCACGGGACCGAAGTGCCGCCGGAGATCGCGGGCCTCGAGAAGGGAGGGCGCCCGGGAGTGCCCTCCGTGTGTGCTCACCCGCTCGCCCGGGCCCGGGCGAGGGCAGCCCCGCAGGCACCGCAGAAACGGCTTCCCGCGGCATTCGGATTGCCACACTCCTGACAGACCGCACCTTCCCGAAGCGTGGCCCTCAGGGCACGAATCTCCGCCTCGACGTCCAGGCTCTCGGGTGATCCGGGAGAGAGCGCCCGCTCCTCTTCATCGAGAGCCGAGAGCGCCTCAGCCGAGATCTTGCGCTTCATGGCAAGGTAATCGGCCTCATCCAGCTTTCCCGCGTGGTGGTCGTACTCCACATCGCGGAGGGCGAGCAGGGCGATTCGCTTCCGATGCTGGACATCGGTGAGTTCATCGTCGTCCCTGTGCATCGGGGCTGACCGACCGGTGACCAGAGGGTGCAGAATCCAGGCAACGACCAGGAGGGCAAGCCCGACACCCGCAAGGAGTCCGCTCATCCCACACCTGCCGGCTGCGGCTCCGGCTCGTTACCCGGACGACGCGCGGCTGGCTTCGTCACACCTGCAACCGGACGCTGGCTCTGGACGGGACCACCGGGCCACAGGCCGATGAGGGTTCCGATCGCGATCACGAGTCCACCGTACCAGATCCAGGGAACCAGGGGATTCACCATGACCTGGAATGTCGCGCGCTGGAAATCGGGTTCATTGCCGATCCCCACCCGGTCATCGAGGGTTGCGAGAATGACGTAGAGGTCTTCGTAGAAGGTGGAACGAATCCCCACCTCCGTCATCGGCTGGGGCGGCGCCTCGTAGAAGCGCCGTTCCGTCGTCATGGGACCGATGAAGCGTCCATCCCGTTCGACCGACATGAGGGCGATCCACTGCCACATGTTCTGACCCCGTTGCGTCGAGATACCCTCGTAGGTGAGGGTGTACTCGTGGCCGAAGGCCGACTGGATCGAGACGGACTCACCGGGCTCGAGCGACTGCCGTACCTCCCGGTCGAAGGCCGCGCCCGCGAAACCCATGAACATGACGACCACGCCGACATGAACGATGTATCCCCCCCAGCGCCTGCGGTTGCGTCGGATCAGGTGGAAGAAGGCGGTCGGGGCCCCCTCCCCCTCGATGCGAGCCCGCGCCCGCGTCCCCTTCCAGAACTCCGTCACGATGACCCAGAGAACGAAGGCACCGATTGCGAAGGTGAGGAGGGCATAGACGTGCCGCATCCCGAGGGCGGCGAGAATACCCGCCGTCAGGAGACCCACCCCGATCGGGATCATGAAGTTCTTCTTCAGGTTGCGGGCGCTCGCGCGCCGCCAGGCGATGACCGGCCCGATTCCCATGAGCGCCAGGAGGATGAGCCCGATGGGAATATTCACCTGATTGAAGAAGGGGGGGCCGACGGCGACCTTCGATCCGGTGAGCCCCTCGGTCAGAAGGGGGAACATCGTTCCCCAGAGCACAGCAAACCCGGCGCCCAGCAGAACGAGGTTGTTCAGGAGGAAGGCCGACTCCCGGGAGAGGAAGGATTCGAACTGTCGTTCGCTCCGCAGCTCGGGCAGGCGCCAGACGATGAGGACGAGGCAGATGATCGAGATCACGGCCATGAAGCCCAGGAAGGCATAGGCGATCTCGAGACTGAGCGCGAAGGAGTGCACCGATTCGATGAGTCCCGATCGCGTCAGGAAGGTAGCGAAGATCGTCATGATGAAGGTCAGACAGACCAGCACCATGTTCCAGACCTTCAGCATTCCCCGCGATTCCTGGATCATGACGGAGTGCAGGAAGGCAGTGGCCACAATCCAGGGAAGGAGAGAGGCGTTCTCGACCGGATCCCAGAACCAGTACCCGCCCCAGCCGAGTTCCTCGTAGGCCCAGCGCATTCCGAAGACGATGCCGAGGGTCAGGAAGAACCAGCTCGTCAGCACCCACTTCCGCGTGATCTGGATCCACCGGGCATCCAGACGTCCGGAGAGGAGGGCGCCGATGGCGAAGGCAAAGGGGACCGTGAAGGCCGTGAAGCCCAGGTAGAGTGTGGGCGGGTGAATCGTCATCCAGTAGTTCTGGAGCTGAGGATTCAGCCCACGTCCGTCCTGGGGCGTGAAGGGGAGGCGCTCGAAGGGCGGAGTGATGAAGAGGGTGATGACGATGAAGAAGGCGAGGACCGCGAGGAGCGTTCCCGAAACCCAGAGCATGAGCTCGCGATTGCGCGCCCGGTTCGTCCAGACCGCGATCGAACTGAAGAAGGCCACGTTCAGGGCCCAGAAGACGAGTGATCCCCGCTGCCCCGCCCAGAGCCCGGAGACCTTGAAGTAGGTCTCGAGGTTTCGGCTGGAGTAGTTCGAGACGTACCAGTACTCGAAGCGGTCCCCAAGGAAGGCGGCGATGATTCCGGCCGAGGCGACCGCGAGGAGGAAGAGGACCGCGTGGACGCTCCGCTCGGCAGAAAGGACCAGGTCACCTCGCCCCCAGCGCCCTCCGAGAAATGCGAGGACCACCCCCCAGATCGAGATCGGAAGGGAGATCCACAGGGCGAACTCGCCCAGTTCAGGAAGCATGATCAGGTGGTTCCCGTACCGCCGTAGCCGTAGGCGTCATCACCCTTCATCTCTTCGGGTGCTGCCTCGTACCGGCTTCCACACTTCGTGAGGACCTCGTGGGCCTCGAAGACCCCGTCGCCCATGTAGCGCCCTTCCATCACGACCTCGGCCTCTTCCGAGAAGGTGTCGGGGAGGGGGTGTCGGAAGTGCACGGTCAGGGTGACCTCGGGATGCTTCGGATCGGAGACGAGGAAGGTGTGGAGAAGCTCGGCGGTGGAACGCTCGTAGCTCCCGGGAACGACGTTCCCGCTCACCTTCACGCCCTGCTCCACGAGTTCGGGCGTGGCGTTCATCCGGTCCATCAACTCGGACGGGGTGAGGTAGTAGACCATCGTGTCCGAAATTCCGGTCCAGATCAGCCATGTGACAACCGTGGCCACTCCGACCAGCCCTGCGAAAAACCGTCGATCCCTCGACATCTGGGGCTCCGGTGTAAGAGAGTCGTCTTCGGGTGCTGCACTCGCGCCGGGCGATCGACCCGACTCCGATCAATGTAAGGTGTCGGGGGCCGGTGTTCAATCTCGTTGCGAGCGCCTTGTGTCCAGACTGAATTGACACCGGAGACCGGTCAAAGGATCCGGCCTTCTCAACCGGGGCGAAACCCCCGCGTCGCCTCGACGGCCCGCGACCAACCGCGCCGGAAGGTCTCCCGCTCTTCCGGCTTCATCCGTGACTCGAAGAGACGGGCCTCCCCCTGCGCCGCAAGGAAGTCCGATGCCGTGTTCCAGACCCCCCCCTGGAGCCCGGCCAGCCCGGCCGCGCCAAGGGCGGTCGTCTCGAGGAGCGCAGGTCGCCGCACCGGTACGTCGAGGACCCCTGCCTGGAACTGCATGAGCCAGTCGTTCCCTGCCGCCCCTCCATCGACCCGGAGCTCGGACGTCCGAACCCCCGAGTCGGCCTCCATCGCCTCGAGCACTTCGGCAGTCCCGAAGGCCATCGCCTCGAGCGCCGCTCGGACGAGGTGTTCGGATCGGGTGCCTCTCGTCAGGCCGAAGATCGCCCCTCGGGCCTCCGGATCCCAGTGCGGCGCCCCGAGTCCCACGAAGGCCGGCACGAAGTACACCCCGTCGTTCCCCTCGAGGGACCGGGCCATCGCCTCGGAGTCGGGCGCCGCGGGGAGGAGTCCGACCCCGTCCCTCAGCCACTGGATCGCGGCGCCCGCAATGAAGATCGAGCCCTCGAGTGCGAAGGCACGACCCCCTTCCGGATCGCAGGCCACGGTCGTGAGGAGTCCATGCCGCGAGCTGACTGGCGTGGTCCCGGTGTGGAGCAGGAGGAAGGCCCCCGTGCCATAGGTGTTCTTCGCGAGCCCCGCTTCCCAGCAGCCCTGCCCGAAGAGGGCAGCCTGCTGGTCGCCGGCCACCCCGGCAATCGGGGCCTCGATCCCGAGGAGCTCGCCCCGGGCGAGCCCGAAGTCCCCCGCGCTTTCCCGAAGATCGGGGAGGAGGGAGGCGGGTACCTCGAGAAGCTCGAGGAGCTCGGGGTCCCATTTCCCGGTCTCGAGGTTGTAGAGGAGGGTACGGGAGGCGTTCGTGTGGTCGGTGAGGTGCGCCGCGCCTCCGGTCAGGACATGGACGAGCCATGCGTCGATCGTTCCGCAGGCGAGCTCGCCCTCCTCGGCCCGTTCCCGGAGATCCGGATGCTCCCGCAGGAGCCAGGTCAGCTTCGTTCCGGAGAAGTAGGGATCGAGGACGAGCCCCGTGCGGCTCCGGACAAGTTCCTCGTGTCCTGCCTCCTGGAGTTCCCGACAGATTGGCGCCGTGCGACGGTCCTGCCAGACGATCGCCCGGTGCACGGGCTGGCCCGTGCCACGGTCCCAGACCACGATCGTCTCCCGCTGGTTCGTTATCCCGATCGCCTCGACGGAGTGAGGCTCCCGGTTCCGGGCCCCCTCGAGCGCCTCGCGGGCGACGCGGACCGTCACATCCCGTATCTCGTCCGCGTCATGCTCGACCCAGCCCCCGCGCGGAAAGTGCTGGGTGAACTCCGAGTAACCCCGACCGAGCACCCGGCCGTCGTCGGCGATCACGAGCGCGGTCGTCCCGGTCGTGCCCTGGTCGAGGGCGAGAACGGCAGGGGTACGGGGCATCTCGGGGTGTCTCCTCGCTGGGGTCGGCTCGCTCTGGCGGCCGGCTGGCTACGGTCGTCGGCTCGCTTCGAATCTACCGGGGAGCACCCCCGCGCGCACCCTCGGGGCTCACCCCACCCCGAAACGGTGCGGGAGCCCCGCCCCCTCGAGGAGCTCGACGAGGAGCGACACCGGAAGCCCGACCACCCCCGAGTAGTCGCCCCGCACCCAGGTCACGAGCGCCGCGCCACGCCCCTGGATACCGTAGCCCCCAGCCTTGTCCATCGGCTCACCCGTCGCGACGTACGCCCGCACCTCCTCCTCGCTCAGGGAGCGGAAGGCGACCGTGGTCACCCGAAGCCCCTCGAGCACCCTCCCCCCGCGCACGAGGGCAAGGGCCGAGATCACCTCGTGCTCCCGCCCCGAGAGGCGCAGGAGGGTCCGCACCGCCGCCTCCCGGTCGGCGGGCTTGCCCAGGATCTCCCCGTCGAGGACCACGACCGTGTCGCCCCCGAGCACCCAGCGCCCCGGAAGCTCCGCCGCGACCGCCCCGGCCTTCGTCCGGGCCAGCCGGGAGGCAAGCGCCCGGGGCGTCTCGCCCTCCAGGGGCTCCTCGGGGAGGGCGGAGGGCCGGACCTCGTGCTCGATCCCGAGCACCCGCAGGATCTCGGAGCGTCGGGGCGAGGCCGACGCGAGGACGAGCGCCCCCTTCCCCGCCGTCACGCCCCGTCCGTCTCCCGTTCGATGACCAGGGTCACCGGACCATCGTTCACGAGCTCGACCTCCATCATCGCCCCGAACTCCCCCGTCTCGACCGGTCCCGACGCGATCCCGCGCAGGAGCTCCACGAAGCGCTCGTACAGGGGAATCGCATGCTCCGGTTCCGCCGCACCGATGAAGCTCGGACGCCGCCCCTTGCGCGCATCCCCGTAGAGGGTGAACTGGCTCACGACGAGGAGCCCCCCGCCAACCTCCTCGAGGGAGAGGTTCATCCGTCCCTCCACATCGTTGAAGACGCGGAGTCCCACGAGCTTGCGCGCCATCCAGGCGAGTTCTGCCTCCCCGTCCGAGGGGCTCAGCCCCACAAGGAGGAGGAGTCCCGGACCGATCTCGCCCGTGACTCGCCCCTCGACCCGCACCGAGGCGCGCGCCACCCGCTGCAGGACGACCCTCACTCCCTCACTCCACCGTGACCGACTTCGCCAGGTTGCGGGGCTGGTCCACGTCGCACCCCCTCAGGAGCGCCACATGGTAGGCGAGGAGCTGGAGGGGAACCGAGGTCAGGATCGGAAGGAGCGCCGGGTGCGTCTCGGGCACCGTCAGGAAGTGATCGACCTTCCCGGCCAGCTCGTCCCGCCCGTCGTTCACGACGGCGATGACCTGCCCCTGGCGCGCCTTCACCTCCTCGATGTTCGAAACCACCTTGTGGTAGACTCCATCCTTCGGGGCGAGGAACACCACCGGCATCTTCTCGTCGATGAGCGCGATCGGGCCGTGCTTCATCTCGGCGGCCGGGTACCCCTCGGCATGGATGTAGCTCACTTCCTTCAGCTTCAGGGCGCCCTCGAGCGCGACCGGAAACTGGTAGCCACGCCCCAGGTAAAGGAAGTTCGGGGCATCCCGATAGCGCGCGGCGAGCTCCCGAATCGCATCGTTCTGCTCGAGGATCTCGGCGACCTGCCCGGGGAGTTCCTGGAGCGCCTTCACGATCCGCCGCCCCTCGAGGATCGAGAGCGACCGTCGCCGCGCGAGGTAGAGGGTGAAGAGCGCGAGCGCCGCCACCTGGCTCGTGAAGGCCTTCGTCGAGGCCACACCGATCTCCGGACCGGCGTGGAGGTACACGCCGAAGTCGGTCTCCCGCGCGATCGTGCTCCCCACGACGTTCACGATCCCCATCACCCTCGCACCACGGCGCTTTGCCTCGCGAAGCGCCGCCAGGGTGTCGGCCGTCTCCCCGGACTGGGAGATCACGATCACGAGGGTGTGCTCGTCGATCACCGGGTTCTTGTATCGGAACTCCGAGGCGTACTCCACCTTCGTCGGGATCCGGGCCAGCTCCTCGAGCATGTACTCCCCGATGAGGGCGGAATGCCAGGAGGTGCCGCAGGCCGTGATCACGATCCTCCGGATCTGGAGCAGTTCCCGATCGTCGATCGTGATTCCACCGAGCCGCGCGGAGCCCTCCTCCTCGAGGAGACGTCCCCGCATCACGTCTTCGAGCGTCCGCGGCTGCTCGAAGATCTCCTTGAGCATGAAGTGCTCGTAGCCGCCTTTCTCGATCGCCGCCAGATCCCAGGTGACCTCATGCACCTTTCGACTCACCGGACCCTGCCGGAGATGGTAGGTTCGGTACCCGTCCGGCGTGAGCACGGCGTAGTCGCCGTCATCGAGGTAGACGACCTCCCGCGTGTGCGCCACGACCGCGGCGGCGTCGGAGCCCACGAGCATCTCGCCCCGTCGCCCCACACCGAGCAGGAGGGGCGACCCATTCCTGGCGACGACAATCTTCTCCGGGTCGCGAGAGCTCATGACCGCGATCCCGTAGGCCCCGATCACCTGCTCGAGAGCAGCCGCCACCGCCTCCTCGAGGGGCCTTCCCTCTTCCCAGAGCCGGTCGATCAGGTGTACGACCACCTCGGTGTCGGTCTCGCTCCGAAAGTTCACGCCCTCGCCCTCGAGCATCTTCCGGAGCGCCCCCGCGTTCTCGATGATCCCGTTGTGGACCAGGCTGATCGTCTCGTCGGCACTGAGGTGGGGATGCGCGTTCGCCTCGGTCGGTGCACCGTGCGTGGCCCAGCGGGTGTGGCCGATGCCGCACCGACCCGAGAGCGGCTGGGCGTCGATCGCCCCCGCCAGTTCGTCGAGCTTCCCGGACCGCTTCCGGGAATTCACGGCGCCGTCCGGACCGATCACGCTCACACCGGCCGAGTCATAGCCCCGGTATTCGAGCCGTCTCAGTCCCTCGATCAGGATCGGCACCGCCTCCCGCGGCCCTACATATCCCACGATTCCGCACATGCGCTCGAACTCCCGTAGCCTGCGTTTATGAAGGAGGGTTCCGACGGAGCCTCAGGCCCCGATCGCCCGCCGACCCTCGCCGACGAGCGCCAGTGCCCGCCCCTCGTCGCGAGCCTCCGCGATGAAGCGCACGACCGGCTCCGTTCCGGAGGGACGCACGTGCAACCATTCGCCCCGTTCCGGCCAGGCGAGGCGAAGGCCGTCGGTCCGATCCGTCCCGGCCCCCGGAAAGGCCGCCTCGAGCGCCGCGTACCCGTCGGCGACCCGCTCGCGCGGGAACTCCGCCTTCTCCTTGACGATCGTGTACGAGGGCCAGCGGTCAACCGCCTCGCGCAGCCCGGCTCCCAGGTCGACGAGGTGCTGCAGGATCAGGGCCACGCCCACGGGAGCATCCCGCGTGAGGTGGAGCGCGGGGAGGATGATCCCCCCGTTCCCCTCCCCGCCGATCACCGCCCCCTCGGCCTGCATCCTCCGCGCCACATTGATCTCCCCGACCGCTGCGCGGTGCGGGACCACCCCCGCGGCCCGCGCCACGTCGGCGACGACCTGGCTGGTCGAGAGGTTCGTGACGACCGGTCCCTTCTCGCGCCGGAGCACCACGTCGGCACAGAGCGCGAGGGTCAGGTCTTCCCCGACCGGCTCCCCGTCGCCCGCCACGAGCGAGAGGCGGTCCACGTCCGGATCGACCGCGAAGCCCAGCTCCGCCCCGCTCGAGCGCACGAGCTCGCCCAGCTCCGACAGGTTGTCGGCGCGCGGCTCCGGGTCCCGGGGGAAGCGTCCGTCGGGCTCGAGGCCGATCCCGCTCACCCGGCACCCCAGCTCGGCCAGGAGCTTCGGGATCATGACCCCGCCCGCCCCGCGCACGCAGTCGAGGGCCACATGGAAGCCCCGCGCCCGGATGCCCTCCACGTCGAGGTAGGGGAGGGCGAGGATCCGCTCGAGGTGTCGATCGACCGCCCCGGTGTCGAGGCTCGCGCGCCCCACCTCGTCCCAGGGCACCCGCACGATCTCCCGCTCCCGGAGGAAGGCCTGGAAGCGCCCCATCCGCTCCGCGTCGAGAAAGACGCCGTCGCCCCCCGCAAACTTCAGCGCGTTCCAGTCGGCGGGGTTGTGGCTCGCGGTGACCCCGAGGGCGCCGGCGGAGCCCGCCTCCTCGGCGGCGAGGAGGAGGGTCGGGGTCGGCACGACGCCGAGGTCGACGCAGTCGCATCCGACCGAGAGGAGGCCCGCCCGCGCGGCATCGGCGTACATCGGCCCGGAGACGCGGGAGTCGCGCCCGAGGTGGACTCGCGAGCCGGCGCCTTCTTCCCGGAGAAAGGCGCCGAAGGCGGCGGCGAGGGAGGCGATCAGCTCCGGGGTGAGGGGAGCGCCTACGCGCCCCCGGAAGCCGGAGACGCTGACGATGAGATCGGAGGGGAGCTGGAGGGGCATGGGCAGGGGGGCAGGAACTTGGCTATCTTCGGAGCCGACGGAGAATCTTCACGGCGGAGCGGGCGGCCTGTCAACGCGCCCGCCGCCGGAGGGCTCGCCGCGCACGCACCGGACCCCGGACCACCTCCAGGAGAACGACCGAACCGATGACCGACGAACCGACGCCCCGCACCCCCGCCTTCGGCACCCGCGCCGTCCATGCCGGGCAGGCACCCGACCCGACGACGGGGGCGATCATGCCCCCGATCTACCAGACCTCGACCTACGTGCAGCCCGAGCTCGGGCGGCACCTCGGCTACGAGTACGCTCGGGTCCAGAACCCGACGCGGGAGGCGCTCGAGGGGAACCTCGCCGCCCTCGAGGGGGGTCGCCACGGACTCGCCTTCGCGAGCGGGCTCTCGGCGATCGAGGCGGTGATCAAGAACCTCTCGGCGGGGGACCATGTGGTGAGCGAGGAGAACACCTACGGGGGCACGAACCGGATGTTCAACAAGGTGCTCTCCCGCCTCGGGATCGAGTTCACCTTCGTCGACACGCGGGATCCCGGCGAGGTGCGGGCGGCGATGCGCGAGACGACGCGGCTCCTCCACGTGGAGACCCCGACGAACCCGATGATGCGCCTCTCGGACCTCGGGGCGATGGCCGGGATCGCGCACGAGGCGGGGGCGCTCCTCATGGTCGACAACACCTTCTCGACCCCGTACAACCAGCGCCCTCTCGAGCATGGGGCCGACATCGTGGTGCACTCCACGACGAAGTACCTGAACGGGCACTCCGACGTGATCGGGGGGGCCCTCGTCGTGAACGACGACGACCTCGCCGAGGAGCTCCACTTCGTGCGCAAGTCGACGGGGGCCGTCCCCGGACCGATGGACGCCTGGCTCGTGCTGAGGGGCACGAAGACCCTCCATCTCCGGATGAAGGCGCACAACGAGAACGGGCTCGCGGTGGCCCGCTACCTCGCCGAGCATCCCGCCGCCCAGGCGGTGCACTACCCGGGGCTCCCCTCGCACCCCCAGCACGAGCTCGCCCTCCGTCAGATGTCGGGCTTCACGGGGATGGTCTCGGTCGAGCTGGGGAGCGGGGAGCGCGCGAAGCGCTTCGTCGACCGCACCCGGCTCTTCGCCCTCGCCGAGTCGCTCGGAGGGGTCGAGTCTATCATCGGGGTCCCGGCCCTCATGACCCACGCCTCCGTCGCGCCGGACCGGCGCGCCTTCATGGGGGTCACGGACGGCCTCGTCCGCCTCTCGGTCGGGATCGAGGAGATCGGCGACCTCCTCGACGACCTGGAGCAGGCACTCCGCGGGCTGTGAGCCGGGTGAAACTTCCCCCCGGTGACCACGTACTGAAGGTGGCTGCCAAAGGAGCAAGAGGCTGCTGACCAAGTAGCGCGG
>SLDT01000115.1 GCA_007125125.1 Gemmatimonadota bacterium
GGTGCGAATCCGCGGGATCTGCCAGTTGGGGCCTTCGAGCGAGGTCGGCTCGACCGAATCGGAGATCCCCTCTTCGGATCCGTCTACCGGCTGGCAGCCTTCGCGGATGCGGGGATCGTCCTTCTTCCCCTCTCGGCGCGCGCGGCCGTGGGCGATTCGGGCAGGGAGACCATCGTCGTCGATCTTCTCCTTCTTGATCCGCGCACCGGACGCGTCATGTGGCAGGGGTTGGTGGAAGGCCCGGGGGGTGCCCCCGGGACACGGGCCCCCGCTGCCGGGGTTGCAGAGCAGATTGCCGAGCGGCTCGTCCGCTGACCTCGGCCACGAACCAACCGGAGAGCGATGTCGTGCCGATCACGGGTCGCTTTCCCTTCACCCAAGTCAACGCATCTCCATGCATGAATCAAGCTGGGACCCGGCCACCGACCGAGGAATGGTCGTGCGCCGGACTGAACGACGATTCCTACGTCTGGGAATTCTCTTGATGGCAGCTCTCGCTCTCGCCCTGGCAGGATGCGAAACAGGCGATGCCGCCGACCACCCGCCGCCGTCGGCCGCGGAGGTCGAGGCCCTGTACCAGTATGCCGGCGGGCTCCAGGTGCAGATGAGCGGAAACGTGGCCCAGGTCACCGTGACCTTCAACCCCGACGACTACCTGCGTGGCGGAAACCTCTGGGCAAAGGCCTTCCCGTATATCTTTCTCTTTTCGCCCGCGAGCCGGGACGCCTTTGCGGAGCACCCCGGCCTCGGCGGGATCCGGGTGGTGGCGCAGCACCCGAATGGAGATCTGGTGGCGCAGGCACTCCTCGACCGGGCATCCCTGAACGAGATCACCTGGAGGCGGGCGATCAACATCGCAGGACGGGCGCGCCAGGAGGGAACGCAGCGGCCGAACTACATGCAGGAACTCGTGCGATGGGGTGAGGACAACACGGATTTCGAGTATAATACCCGCTACATTCCAAGTCGCTGAGCGACCACCTCCGTCAAGCGAACCCCTTCCTGATGACGAAGACAATCACGGTGATCCCCGGAGACGGGATTGGCCCGGAAGTAACGACGTCGACCCTCGAGATCCTTCGAGCCGCTGGTGCGAAGCTGGAGTTCGAGGAGCAGGTTGCCGGGATGGCGGGCCTCGAGCGATTCAAGGACCCACTTCCGACCGAGACCCTGGAGTCGATTCGGCGCAATGGAGTCTGCCTCAAGGGACCCCTCGCCACCCCGGTCGGAAGCGGATTTCGCTCGATCAACGTGGCAATCCGAAAGGAGTTCGACCTCTTCGCGAATGTCCGGCCCGCGGTCACCATGGTCCCGGGTGGCCGTTACGAAGAGATCGATCTCGTCCTGATCCGCGAGAACACCGAAGGGCTGTACGTCGGTGTCGAGCACTACATCGGACTTGAGGGTGATCCGCGTGCTGCTGCCGAGTCCGTGATGATCATCACGCGCTTCGGAGCGGAGCGCATCGTCCGCTACGCCTTCGAGTACGCCCGTCGAAATGGGCGCCGCAAGGTCACTCTGGCGCACAAGGCGAACATCCTCAAGTACACCCAGGGACTCTTCCTTGACGTGGGTCGTGAGGTTGCTCGCGACTACGAGGGCGAGATCGAATTCGAGGACCGGATCATCGACGCGACCGCGATGCAGCTTGTCGTGAATCCCTACGAGTTTGATGTCCTGGTGATGGAGAACATGTTCGGGGACATCCTGTCCGACCTCATGGCCGGCCTGGTCGGGGGGCTCGGGGTGGCTCCCGCCGCGAACATCGGAAAGGACGCCTCGATGTTCGAGGCGGTGCACGGCTCGGCGCCGGACATCGCGGGAAAGGGGATCGCGAACCCCACCTCGCTCACCCTTGCGGCCGCGATGCTCCTCGAACACATCGGCCAGAAGGAGGAGGGCGCCCGAGTCCGGGAGGGAGTGCGGCGAGCCATCGAGGACCCAGCCTCCCGGACCCGTGATCTCGGCGGCGGGGCGAACACGAAGGAGTTCACCGAGGCCGTGGTGCGGTCGCTGCGATGATCCCATGACCGAGCGGGTCGACTGGCGGGAGCGGTTTCCGGAAGACGTCACCTGTGTGCGCTGTCTCCGGGTGAAGCCGGTGGCTGAGCTGGACCGGCTCCTCTGGTGTCCGGATTGCCAGGCGGCCGCCCTG
Source organism: Gemmatimonadota bacterium (assembly GCA_007125125.1). GTDB lineage: Bacteria > Gemmatimonadota > Gemmatimonadetes > Longimicrobiales > Gaopeijiaceae > SLDT01. Next base: position 2,156 of record SLDT01000115.1, read on the forward strand.
CGCCGCGCCACGGTGCGGGGATGGAGCGCCGGGGGGGTGCTCGTCGTGGTTCTCGCCCTCTACATCTGGCTCGTGATCCAGCCCGACCCGACCCTGATTCCCTCCTTCTGGCTGGCCACCCTCGCCGTGGCCTTCTACCTCGGCGGACGGGTCGCGCGCGAACTCGCCTACGGGTACGAGCGGGTGACGAATCGGCGGGCGGTGGAGGCGGTTCCCCCGGCCGGGGAGGCGGACGAGGGGGAGGGACTCAAGACCACCTGACGCGGGCGGGACCCCGGGGTGCCTTCCTCCGATCGAGGAGAGCGATGGCCTCGCGGGTTTACCACGGCCCGAAGCCGGATATCTTTCGACGGGGCGTGCAGGCGCCCACCCGCCCGAGCGCGGGACTACTCTCACGAACCGGGACTCGACCATGGCGCCCAGATTCCAGGGTGTGGACTTCTATGCTCTCGATGCGCTCCTCTCCGATGAGGAGCGGATGATCCGTGAAACTGTGCGCGAGTGGGTCGATGATCGCGTCCTCCCCGTGATCGAGGAGGCTTACATCGGCCGTCACTTTCCCGAGGAACTGATTCCCGAGATGGGTGAGCTGGGAATGCTCGGCGCGAACCTTCCGGAGGAATATGGCTGCGCGGAGCTGAACAACGTGGCGTATGGGCTCATCATGCAGGAGCTCGAGCGCGGTGACTCCGGGGTGCGCTCCTTTGCATCGGTGCAGGGTGCTCTCGTCATGTACCCGATCCATGCCTTCGGGAGCGAGGAGCATCGACGTGAATGGCTGCCGCAACTCGCCTCGGGTGCGAAGATCGGCTGCTTCGGGCTGACCGAGCCCGACTACGGTTCGAACCCCGGCGGGATGATCACGACCGCACGCCGGAGTGGCGACGGCTGGGTTCTGAACGGAACGAAGATGTGGATCACGAACGGCTCGATGGCCGATGTGGCGATCATCTGGGCCCAGACGGGGGAGATCGGGGACGCGTCGTCGATTCGGGGTTTCGTGGTTCCGACGGACACTCCCGGCTTCACCGCGCGTGACCAGAAGGGAAAGCTGTCGCTCCTGGCGAGCGACACGAGCGAACTCCACCTCGAGGACGTGGAAGTGCCGGAGTCGGCGCTTCTCCCCGGGAGTGGCGGGCTCAAGAGCCCGCTCATGTGCCTGACCCAGGCTCGCTACGGAATCGCCTGGGGGGCGATTGGCGCGGCGATGGCCTGTTACGCCGAGGCGCTGTCCTACGCCGGGGCACGCGTCATGTTCGATGGGCCGATCGGGGGCAAGCAGATCCAGCAGGTTCGTCTTGCCGACATGCTCACCGGCATCACCCAGGCGCAGCTCGTGGCATGGCGGCTCGGACGTCTGAAGGACGAAGGTGCGATGACCCCACAGCAGGTTTCGCTCGCGAAGCGGGCAAATGTGAACATGGCCTGCGAGGTCGCCCGGGAGGCCCGACGGCTTCTTGGCGGAAACGGAATACTCGTGGAGTACTCCGCCATGCGCCACATGGCGAACCTCGAGTCCGTCTACACCTACGAGGGTACGGACGACATCCACGCCCTCATCCTGGGCCAGGCGGTGACGGGGATCGCTGCCTACTGATCCGTGACAGCCGACCAGGGCAGCAGCCGGGAGGAGGGCGGGCGCGGAGAGCCTCGGCTGCGAGACCAGGAACCATTCCGGACGATCCGTGCGCACCCGAGGAGGTTCGGCTGGGGAATCCCGCTCGTGTTCGCCCTGTCGCTTCTGGCGGGGGTGCTCCTGGTCGGGGTCAACTTCTCGCTCGCGATCGCTGTGCAGTTGCTGCTTCAGACCATCGGGCTGCTCTGGCTCTACGTTCCGGCAGCCCGAGCGATGCGCCGTCGCGAGGGGGCCGCGGATCCCGGGGCGGGTGACGGTCCACCCGTCGGGACTTGACGGCGGGGGCGGGGGCGGTAGGTTTCAAGGCTCCGGACGCTCGATGCGTGCGGGACCTGCGCCGCTAGCTCAATTGGCAGAGCAACTGACTCTTAATCAGTAGGTTCCAGGTTCGATTCCTGGGCGGCGCACTCATCACCCCGATCGGAAGGCCCTCTCGCGAACGTCCGCGAGGGGGCCTTCTTCGTGCTTCCTGCTGTGCCTTTCTCGTGCTTGCTGTCACAAAGGCAGAGCCTCCTTCGTTTGAGGAGCGAAGACGCCGGATGCCGGCCGGAGGGCCGGCTCCGCCTTTCACGTTCAGACGAATGGAGCAGGTGATGATGACGACGACGAAGACGATTCGCTCACTTGGAATCGGAGTGCTGGTGCTGCCCCTTGCGCTCGCCGTGGCTGGGTGCGGCGACTCATCCCCCACCATGCCCGATCCGGTCGCCGCGGCCGAGTGGAGCGGTATGCTTGAAGGGGAGGGGGAGTAGGGAGCCATGGCCGGGACCATTGTGCTCGCCTTCGCCAGCGGAGATGTCGAGGCCCACGTGCGCCTCGAGGGGGCTCCGGAGGTCGACGACTCCGGCTCTCCATGGATCGTGCGGGCCGGGATCTGCGACGAGCCCGGCCACGCAGTTGGCGAACTTGGCGACTACCCCGGAATCGTTGCCGATGAGGAGGGGGCCTGGGAGGGTGCCTTCGCGCTCGAGATCGACCATGAAGCCGAGAGCTGGATCGTCGAGGTCCGTCGCGCGCAGGGCGAGTCGGAGACCAGGATCGCATGTGGGGTTGTGGAGCGCGAAGAGGCCTGAGGCGTCCGTGGAGCCCGATGATCCACGAATGTTGGGGTGGTAGCGGGGACGCGTTCGCGCGTCCCCGCTTGTTCGTTCGGGTCGGTCGCTGTTACCCGGAGCCTCCCGGAATCTGAAAATGCAGAGGTTTCAATGGGTTGCAGCGGATCGGCAAGGTGCGTCACAGGCATGTGGCCGGCCCGGATTGCGGCGTCTGCACGCCAGTCGGCGCGTTGGGTTCGCTCGGGGACTTGCGTAATCGGAAAACGCCTTGTAACTGATTCTTGCAGAGGGTCGCCGCCATCCTGCGGCCCCCTGCGCAACCAGCTTCCCCGAGAATTCAAGACAGACTGCGGCGGCCCGGCCGGGCTGCCTCGGTGCCTCCATCGACCGTCCGGGTCATGCGGGGAGCTGAGTGCATGCGAATCCGACCTTTCCAGCCGTCCGTCTTCCAGCCGACTACCCCTGCCACACCGGGACCCCCGCGTCCCACTTGTCTTCGGCAAGGTGCGCAGCCCTGTCGGCACGTTTCGGGTGAGGTGAAGAACAGGAGGAGGTCACCGCTCGCTTCAGGCAGGTCCGAAGTGTCGTGGGCCCGGTTCGAGACGTGGGACCGGGCTGAACGAACCCATTGATTGGAGATCTCATGCAGAAGAGAACCTTGTTGGCAGTGGCCGCGGCGCTCGCCCTCGTCTTCGCCCCCCTGGGCGGAGAGCTGGCGGCGCAGCAGACGGGTGTGGTGACCGGTCAGGTCGTCGACGCCCAGACCGGGCAGCCGGTGGCCGGAGCGCAGGTGTCCGTGGAGGGCACGCGTTCCGGAATGA
>SLDT01000016.1 GCA_007125125.1 Gemmatimonadota bacterium
CCCACCCCCCAACGTGACCACGACCCCTGCATCACCCCGGGACGACCAGCAAGCCCCCCGCCGGGTTCACTCTCGCGTGGCACTCGGACTCCTCGAGGCGCTGCGCGACCAGGATCGGCCGGTCGAGATCCTCGACGACGAGAACCTGACGGTGACCCTTCCCCGGCGCCTCGGACTTTCGGGTGTGGTCGAGGCGCAGATCCGACGGTACAGGGACGACGCGCGGCGAGGTCGCCGGATCCCGGACCGGGAGGCCGAGGGGCTCATCCAGCTCGTGATCCGGCGGCCCGACTCTGCCGAGCTCCTCCTTCGGCTCGGAGCCGAGCTGCACGGGGATCCGGGCTCGCCCCGTCTGCGTCGACTCCTTCCCCGCCGCGTGCAGGAGGTTCTGGCGGGCCGCAGCGTGCGCCGCCGGCTCCGGTCCCTCTTCGGTCGGAAGCTGGTCCAGACGCAGACGCGTCCCTTCACGGTGACGGCGCGGGACCCCTTTCTGCTCGAGATTGATCCGGGTGGGGACGCCTGCGCGATCGTGACGGGGCTGGTCCGAGTGGAGCTCGCTCGCGTCGGGCTTCCCGAGGCCGAACTGGTCCATGCGGAGTGTCGGGCGCACGGGGGGGGGGAGTGCCGATGGATGCTTCCTCCGGACGAGGGGACCGGTCCCGGCGAAGACGGGTAGAGGGGAGTCGCCCGGACGGCAATGACGCCCGGCCGGGGCCGCCGAACCAGACCAACAGAATGAGTGACAAGGAGCATATCGATGATCCAGGAAGGCGACCGCGCCCCCGACTTCTCGCTGCCAGCCGACGACGGTTCCACGATCAGTCTCGACGACCTGAAGGGCCGGCGTGTGATCCTCTACTTCTATCCGAAGGATGACACGTCCGGGTGCACGAAGGAGGCGTGCGAATTCAGGGATGCCCTTCCCCGAATCGAGGAGGAGGGAGCGGTCGTGATCGGGGTGTCGCCGGACTCGGTCGACTCCCATGTGAAGTTCAAGAAGAAGTACGACCTCAATTTCCCCCTTCTGGCCGACGAGGAGCACAGCCTCGCCGAGGCCTTCGGGGTGTGGAAGGAGAAGTCGATGTACGGCCGCAAGTACTGGGGTGTGGAGCGAAGCACCTTCCTGATCGATGAGGAGGGAGTGGTCCGGAAGGCTTGGCGCAAGGTGCGGCCTTCCGGGCACGCCGAGGCGGTCACGGCCGAGCTGTGACCTGCTCTTCCCCCAGGACCACCTGACCCGCTTCCCGGAGCCCGGAGATGCCCCAAGAAGTCCTGTGGATCGTCGTTGCCGTCCTGGTCATCGTCGTGGTCGTGCTTCTGGTCCGGCGGCCCGGGAACAACTGGGCCGGACCACTCGACCGGCTGGCCCGAGAGCTGGAGCGGGGCGAGGAAGTGCGCGCCCGAGTCGAAGGGGATCCTCCGGAGGTACAGGCGCTTCGCAGGGCGCTCCAGACCGGGTGGGCTCCGGTTGAGGAGGCCTCCGAGGAGGACCCCGGAGAGCGAGCCGTCCGGGGACTGTCCCGTTACCTTCGCGGAGCAGCCCTCGCTCCGTTGAGGAGCGGACTGGGCGGGGAGCGGGTGCTCGAGGGCGCGGCGGCGGAGGTCGCCGATGCGCTCGAGGACATCCTCTTCTATGCGGATCCGTTGCCCGACGAGACGCCTGAGCAGGCGAACGTGGTGCGTCTCGTGCAGGAGGTCGCCCGCGACTACCTGGCCGAGACGAACATCCCGGTGAAACAGGCATACTCCTCCTCGACGGTGCAGGCCATGGTCGCCCCGGAGGCCTTCCGGGATGCACTCTTCATGCTCCTGTCGAATGCCGGGCGCTTCGGGGGCGGCCGTGCGATCGAGGTCCAGGTCGAGGATGGGCCCGAGAGCGTCCGAGTTCGAGTTCGTGACCGGGGGCAGGGGTTCACCGACGAGGCGCTCGAAAGGGCCTTCGAGCCCTTCTGGAGCACGGACCAGGATGCCCTGGGCATGGGGCTGACCCATGCGCGGCGCGTTCTCGTTGCGCGCGGCTTGCGGCTCCGGATCGGGAATCGGGAAGAGGGCGGGGCCGAGGGCGTGATCGTGATTCCAAAGGGGTGACCCGAGCGGGGCGAGGGGTGCCGGACCGCACTGATGACGGCTCCGGGGCTGGCCTCCGGGCCGGCACGAACCCTCAGTGGGGTTGGGCGCCGTCGGGAGTGTCTCGCCGGTGCCGAGGTCCCCGCAGCGCATAGGCTCCGGCCACCCCGGTGACGAGGAGCACGAGTCCGAGGATCCCGGTCGGGGTGAGGGTCTGCCCGAAGAGGGACCAGGCGAGGAGCGTGGCGACGAGGGGCTCGACGGTGGTTCCGATCGAGGCGCGCCCGGCTTCAAGGGTGCGCATTCCGTTGAAGAGGAACAGGGCGGCGAGAGCCATCGTGAGGAGTCCGAAGGCCAGGAGAACGGACCACCCGAGCAGGTTGGTCGGAAGCACCAGCGCTTCTCCCCGCCAGGCGTGAGCCAGCGCTAGCAGGATGGTGCCGCCGAGGGTGCTCCAGAAGAGGGGGAGGAGAGGGCCTTCCATGCGGCCGTACCACTTCCCGAAGAGGGTGTAGGCTGCATAGGACAGCCCGCAGAGACAGCCCCAGAGGATCCCGGAGGTGGTGATCTCGATGTCGACTCCCCGGGTGCCGAAGACGGTGAGCCAGACGCCTCCGACCGAAAGGGCGACGAGAGCTGACTTCGCGAGGGAGATCCTTTCGCCAAAGAGGGGTAGCGAGGCGGCGACGACGAGGGCGGGTGCGAGATAGAGAAGGGCAACCGTGGCCGGCACACCCACCGACTCCGTGGACATCTGGTAGGCAAACTGGAATGTGCCGACGATGAGGCCCCCCAGCAGGAGCATCCCGGGTAGCAGGCCGGGTGTTCCCCACCCCCAACCCCCGGCACCCCCGGCAGGCTGGCGTTCGCCGGGCGAGAGCCGGTCCCGCCAGCCCTTGCTGCGTGCTCTCATGACGAGCACGAAGATGAAGAGGAACGCTGCGCCGGTGGCTGGCCGGAGGAGGGCCACGCTCTCCGGGGGGACCCCCAGCCTGTAGAGGGCGAGGCTGAAGGGGCCCGACGTGCCCCAGAGGATGCCGGCGAGGAGGACCTGCACATAGGCGAGGCCGATGCGCGCACGACTCGGGGTCGGGGTTCCGGGGGGCTGGGGAGGAGGGGGCATCGGGCAAAGCTACCCCGGACGGGTCAACCGAGGTAGCCTTCTTGCGCGCCGGTACCCTCAGGTCGCGGGGGTGCGTATCTTCCGGACCATGACCCGTCCGCGTCCTCGACCGCACGCCTTCCTGACCCGGCTCCGTCCGCGGGTGCGCCCCTACCGTGCCCTGCTCGGATGGGCGGTGCTGCTCATCCTGGTCGGGAGTGCGATCGGGCTGGCCTTTCCACTGGTGGTCAAGGAACTGCTCGACGCGGCCTTTCTGGACGACGACCGGGGGCTCCTCGACACGGTCGCGCTCGTGCTTCTCGGCCTGTTTCTCCTGCTCGCGGTCGTGAACTTCGCGCAGAGCTACCTGACCGCGTCGGTCTCGGAGCGTGTCATCGCGGACCTCCGCCGGGACCTCTTCGCTGGTCTGGTTCGCCAGCCCGTGGCCTTCTTCGACCGGCGAAGGGTGGGAGAGCTCTCGTCTCGGCTGGCCTCGGACACAGGGCTCGTGCAGGGGATCCTGCGGTTCGGGATCCCGGAACTCGCGCGTCAGGGCATCTTCCTTGTCGGGGCGCTCGTTCTCGTGACGGTGACGCACCCCAGACTCACCCTCCTCACGCTCATCGCGGTGCCTCCGACCGTTCTGATCGGCTGGTGGCTGGGGCGCAAGGTACGGGGGATCTCGACCGGAATCCAGGACCGGCTCGCCGAGGCGGTCTCGCGCGCGGAGCAGGTCTTCACGCAGGTTCGCACGGTCCAGAGCTTCGGCCGCGAGCAGTGGGAGCAGGGTCGCTTCGAGGAGGCCGTCGACGCCACGCGCGACGCCGGCCTGAGGCGCGCCGTGGTGCGAGCCTTCCTGGCCGGCTCCGTCACCTTCACGGCCTTCGGAGCCATCGTCCTCGTGCTCTGGGGGGGAGGAAGGCTCGTGCTCGAGGGAGCCCTCACGCCGGGCACGCTCGTGGCCTTCCTCCTCTACGCGGTGACGATCGCGGGGGCGGTGACCTCTCTCGCCGGCTTCTGGGGGAACCTGCAGGAGGCATCCGGAGCGGCACAGCGGATCTTCGAGCTCCTCGATCACCCGGTGGAGCTCCGGGAGCATGCCTCGGCGCGGGCGCTCCCCGATCCCGTCGTCGGGCGGGTCCGCTACGAGAACGTCCGCTTCCGGTACGGACCCGACCTCCCCTTCGTGCTGCACGGCATCGACCTCGAGCTCGCGCCGGGGGAGTCGGTCGCCCTCGTGGGCAGTTCAGGGGCGGGAAAGAGCACCCTGGCTTCGCTCCTTCCCCGCTTCCACGATGTCACGGAGGGGCGCGTGACGATCGATGGGATCGACGTGAGGGAGCTCCGTCTGGGAGAGCTCCGGAGGGCGATCGGTCTCGTGCCCCAGGAACCACTGCTCTTCGCCGGGACGATCCGTGACAACCTGCTCTACGGAAGGCTGGACGCGACGCAGGAAGAGCTCGAGCAGGCCGCGCGGGATGCACGCGCGCACGACTTCATCACGGCCCTCCCCGGTGGGTACGACGCACTGGTCGGCGAGCGCGGTGTGACCCTCTCGGCGGGACAGCGCCAGCGCATCGCGATCGCACGCGTGCTCCTGAAGAGTCCGTCGCTCCTGATCCTGGACGAGGCTTCGAGTGCCCTGGATGCCGAGAGCGAAGCCCTCGTGCAGGACGCGCTGGAACGCCTCATGGTGGGCCGCACCACCCTTGTCATCGCCCACCGGCTCTCGACCATCCTGCGGGCCGACCGGATCCTCGTCCTGGATCAGGGCGAGATCGTGGATCAGGGCACCCACGCGGCGCTCCTCGCCTCGAGTGGCTTGTACGGGCGCCTCTACAGGCGTCAGTTCGAGGTGGCGGCCGGGCGCCCGAAGGCCTACGAAGGATAGCGCTTTCCGCGGAAACCATGCCGGGCTCCCCGGCTCCTGTGCTCCCGGGCTTCATCCCTGCTTCCCCGCTACCCGCCGTCACCGACCCCCTCCCCATCCTTTCGATCCCTCCCCTCCTTTCGCTCCTTCCGCCCCTCACGCTCCTCCCGTCCCCCACGCTTCTCCCCGTCCTCACCCTCGTCCCGGTGCTCCCGCTCCTCCACGAGCGCCTCCAACGCCCGTTCCATCAGCCGCTCCGGCAACCAGCGCGCATTCCTCACCTGGCCCAGCCCCCGCAGTGGCTCCGGGTCCATTGCCTGCTCGCTGCACTCCGCCTTCCACTGCGCCCGCAGGAGCTCGATCGGGTCCGGGATCCGCGGCGGAGGCGCACAGGCCGGGATCGGCATCCCCGTCCGGTCCTTGAAGTAGGCATCCCCGTTCCGGGCCAGCTCCACCGAGAACCCACCCTCATGGACCGCACGGTGGTGCACCGGGCAGAGGAGCACGAGGTTCCAGTACTCCGTCTTTCCCCCATGGACCCAGTGCTCGATGTGGTGGGGCACGAGGTTCAGGATGCACCGGCACCCCGGGAAG
>SLDT01000130.1 GCA_007125125.1 Gemmatimonadota bacterium
TCGACGGGGTCGGGCTCGCGGCCCTTCCGCCCGAGGATGAGCCCGCCCCCGCCGCCCTCGCCGGGCGCCGCGCCGCCGCCTGCGAGCTCGTGCTCGAGGCGCTCGTCGCCGAACGCCGGATCTCCCGCTCGGAGGAAGGGCGCTACGGCCGGGCCCGCAACGGGCGCTCCAAGGGCCCCGGCCAGGGACCGGGCAAGGGACCCTCACAGGGCCTCGGGGGGTTTGACTTCCCGGGGTCCTGAAGGGGCGCGAGCCTGGATTCGCGCGGGGCACCTCTTCCGCTTACTTTAAGATAAGCGGGCCGGGCCGACGGGCGGCTCGGCGACGCCAGGGTACTTAGCAGGAGACATGATTGATGCTTCGACTTCCGACCTCACTTTCGGCCCTTGCGGCCCTCCTCCTCCTCGCGGGGGTGAATCCCGTCGATGCCCAGACGGTGACGGGCATCGTGATCGACGAGGCGTCCGGGGCTCCGGTCCCGACCGCGGTGATCGAGTTCGAGACGCGCGAGGGCGAGCGGGTGCGCACGCAGCTATCCGACGGAGGAGGAGCCTTCGTCCTGGCCGAGGTCCCGCCCGGCCGCTACCGGGTGCGGGCGCTCCACGGTCTCTTCGGCGAGAGCGAGTGGATCGACGTGGGGGTCCTGGCCGATGACCGCCTCTCGATCATCCTTCGGATCCAGCGCCGGGCAATCGAACTCGACGGGATCACCGCTGAAGTGTCGAGCCGCTTCTGGTGGGAGGCCCAGCGCGACCCCGCGGTCTGGCCCTACTACGAGCGTCGCTACTGGCGGGGCAACGACGGGTCGGGTCGCTTCTACGACGGACCTCTGCTGCGCGACTGGTCCACGGCCTCGGTGATCAGCTTCATCCAGGCGCACCTCCCGGCATCGGCCCTCCGGGACGAGAGGCAGAACACGGTCGAGGTGTCGCCGGGCCTCGGGATTTCGCTGTCTGACGCGATCCGGACCTGCCGGGGCACGCACCTCTACCTCGACGGCGACCTCCTGGGACTCTTTGCCGTGGACAACTGGCAGGACACGGGGGTCACGGACCCGCGCCGGATGGGCGAGGAGCCGCCGCCGGGTGCCGACTTCGTGACGCGGCTCGGGGCCGAGGCGACCCTCCTCCTCGAGGCCTACCGCCTGACCGACTTCGAGGGAATCGAGATCTACGGCGCGAACTCGCGGGTCCCCCCGGAGTTCGTGCGACTCGGGGAGCACCTTCCCTGCGCGGTCGTCTCCCTCTGGCTGAAGCGCTGATGGGGTGAGGGGCGGGGGATCGGCGCTGCCGCATGCCCCGCCCCTCGTCTCCGCGGGGCTGCCGCGCCCCCCTGCCCTCAGTCGGCCTCGGGCTGCCTGTAGAGGAGCACGGGCACGGGCGAGCCCCGCACGACCTTGTCGGCCACGCTCCCGAGAAGAAGCCGGGCCACGCCTCCCCGCCCCTCGGTCGACATCGCGACGAGATCGACGCCCTGCTCCTCGACGGTGCGCAGGATCGAGACGGCGGGCTGCCCGCCCGTGACGACGGAGGCCTCGGCCTTCGCGCCCTCCTGGCGAAGCGACCCGGCCAGCCCCTCGAGGTACCCGCGCGCGGCCTCGATGACCTTCTGGTGCTCCTGCTCCTCGCGCACGACGTGGGGGAGGTAGGGCGAGCCCCCCGGGGTAAAGGGCGCCACGACCCGGAAGAGGAGCAGCGCTGCCTCGTCCCCGGCGATCCGGCGCGCGATGGGAATGAGGCGCTCACCGGACTTCGACCCGTCGAGTGGGACGAGCACACGCGAGAAGGAACCCGGCTTGCGGGAGAGGTCCGGACGCTCGGGTGCCTCCTCCACGTCGGCGTTACCCCGGGGGCGAATGAGGAGCACGGGCTCCGGCGAGTTCCGGATGAAGCCGTCGGCGGTGCTCCCGAGCCAGGCCCGCTGGACGGCACCACGCCCATGGGAGGTGAGCACGGTGAAGTGTGCGCCGATCTCGACGAGGTGTCGCACGAGGGTGCGCGCGGCATTGCCGGGCGGGAGCACCGTGCTCTCGACCTCCCCCTCGAAGCCGGAGGCGCGCACCCGGCTCTCGACCCCGTCGAGGTACTCCCGTGCGACTGCTTCGCCCCGCTCGCGCGCGGCTTCGCCGGGCACTCCCCCGGGCGTGCTTCGTCCCCCCGAGCCCGGGGTCGCCACGATGGCGAGATGGAGCGAGGCTCCCTTCCGCGATGCGAGGGCGAGAGCCTGCGGAAGCGCATGCTCGGCGAAGGTGGAGCCATCCAGGGGTACGAGGATCTTTTCGATCAAGTGGGCCTCCGGTCGAGGGGTCGATTCAATGCGCGAAGGGGCTGAAGATACGGGACGAAGGGCGCGCGCGCACCTGCCTTCTTCCGAGGCGGGCCGCGGAGCCCTGCTGCGCCCTCAGGCGTCGGGGTCGGGTGGACGGATCGCGAGCACGGGCTGGACGCTCCCGCGGATGACCTTGTCGGCCACGCTTCCGAGCACGGCGCGGGCCAGGCCGCCCCGGCCATGGGTCGAGAGCACGACGAGATCGCCTTCGGCGCGCTGCACTCCGGCGATGACTCCCTCGGCCGCGCCCCGGTGCTCGACGACGAGGGTCTCGGGCCGGGGATCGCCGAATCCCGCGGCGACCCCGTCGAGGTAGCTGCTCGCCTCGGCGGTGCGGGTGCGATGCCCCTCTCCCTCGACCCGGACGCCCGGTACGCCGGAGACGGAGGTGAGCTCCATGGGCGCCGGTACGACGCGCAGGAGTGTGAGGGTGGCCCCGAAGGTGCGCGCCATGACGCGGGCCGGCTCGAGGGCGGCCTCGGCCGACTCGGAACCGTCGAGCGGCACGACGATCCGGTTGAAGCGGGGCTCGCCGGGCTCGCGGTCTTCGGTGTCGTCCCAGGGGCGCACGAGAAGAAGGTGCGTGCTCCCCTTGCGAAGGAGACCGTCGGCGACGCTCCCGAGCCACCAGCGCTCGACCCCGCCCGCACCATGGGTGGTCATGACGGTGAGGTCGATCCCATGCTCCTGGAGGTAGCCATCGAGGGTGGGAACGGGGCGGCCCTCGAGCACGGCGATCCGGGCGCTGATGCCCTCGTCGGCCTCGGCCTCGCCCGCGCGGCCCGCGAGGTACTCCTCGGCCCCCTCGCGAATCTGGTTGCGCCACTCGAGGTCTTCCTGCGGAGTCTTGAAGTCGACGTCGGTGAGGGGTCGGATGACATGCGCGAGGTGGAGCCGGACACCGAGCTTCGCGGCGAGGTGACGGCCGAGCGGGAGCGCTTCTTCGGAGAACTCGGAACCGTCGAGGGGAACGAGGATCGACTGGAACATGGGCAGGTCGGGGTCAGGGTTCGTGTGCCTCGGAATACCGGGCGGGAGCGGGCTCATGGGTCAGGAGCGGACGGACTCCCGCGCCGCGCTCCCGATGAGAACCCCGACTGGGCTTCGAGGTTGCATTCGGGGAGGGCGGCTTCAAGGTGGTTCGCGATGCGCTGCTGTGCGACGGGGAGTGGGAGCAGCTCGAGGGCCTCGAGGCCGACCCAGCGCCAGCGGGATCCCGCGCGCTCCCCTCCCGGCTCCACCTGCCAGAGGTGCGGGCGGTACTCGATGCGCAGGTGCGAGAAGAGGTGGTCGACGCCGGGGAGGGCGCGCGGCGAGGCCGGTTCGATGAGGGTGGCGCCGGAGGCCCGGAGCGCCCCGGCGAGGGCGCGGTGCGCGGCGGCGGCCGGGGATTCGCCCTCGCCGCAGGGCTCGCCGGGGAACTCCCACATGCGCGCGAGGAGCCCCTCGTCGGGGCGCCGGCGGAGGAGGAGCCGGGGTGGGTCGTCGGGGGGGAGGTGGAGGAGCACGGCGACGCCTTCTTCCCGGACCGGCACGGGGGCGCGGCGGATGGGACGCGGGCGGGCCTCCTGGGTGCCCTCGGCGCGGGCGCGGCAGGGGGCGGCGATGGGGCAGCGGGTGCAGGCGGGGCTGCGTGGGGTGCAGACGAGGGAGCCGAGCTCCATGAGGGCCTGGTTGAAGCGGCCGGGGTCGGCGGGGTCGACGAGCGCTCCGGCCTCGCGCGCGAGGAGTGCCGGAGAGGGTGCGGGAAGGTCGAGGAGGCGGGCGAGGACGCGACGAACGTTGCCGTCGACTGCGGGGACGGGGACGCCATGTGCGATCGATGCGACCGCACCCGCGGTGTAGGCCCCGATGCCGGGGAGGGCGCGGAGTGCTTCGGGGTCGCGCGGGACCCTTCCTCCGTGGTGAGTGACGAGTTCACGGGCGGTCTGGTGCAGGCGGCGGGCGCGGGAGTAGTAGCCGAGCCCCTTCCAGAGGGCGAGGACCTCCTCTTCGGAGGCGGCGGCGAGGGCGGCGGGCGTCGGGAACCGCTCCATCCATGCCCGGTAGTACGGGATGACCGTCTCGATGCGGGTCTGCTGCGACATCACCTCGGAGACGAGGGTCGCCCAGGGGTCGGCCTCGGCGCGCCAGGGGAGATCGCGCCGGTTCGCCTCGTAGAAGGCGGCCAGGCGCTCGCGGATGTGCCGGATCTCCCGCTCCTGCAGGATTCGTTCGCCGTTCATGCCTCCAAGGTAGCCCCTCGCCCCCACTGCCTCCATGCGCACCACGACCTACACCCGCTACCGCGGGAGCTGGATCGATGCCCTGAACCTCGAGGCGCTCCTCGACCACCTCTCGGACTTCCTGATGGATGGGGGGTTCGCGGGAGGACCGCACTACCACCCCTGGTGGGGATGGTCCGGCGACGAGGAGACGCGCTCGCTCGATGCGCTGCGCGAACAGCTCCTGCGGGCTCTCCTCGAGAGCGGGGAGCTGACGCCCGAAATGCTGCGCGAGCTGCGCGGCGAGGGGGAGGGCGATGAGGAGCTGCAGGAGCGAATCGCGGAGATGCTCGACGACCTGGTGCAGCGGATGGTCGACGAGGGTTACATCACCCTCGGGGGTCCGGGAGGGTTCGGCACGGGAGAGGCGCCGGGCGAGGGGCAGCCGCTCGATGAGGCACGGGATGCAGCGCGCGAGGCGGCGCGCTCGGTGGACTTCTCCCTGACGCGGAAGGGGGTGGACTTTCTCGGGTACCGCGCCCTGCAGGGGCTGCTCGGGGCGACGGGGTCGGCGTCGGCGGGCTCGCACGAGACGCCGATGCTCTCGACGGGGGTCGAGGCGGGGGAGGCGGGGCGGCCCTGGGAGTTCGGGGACACGATGAACCTGGATGTACCGGCGACGCTCGCGCGCGCGATCGCCCGCGAGGGGATGGAATTCCCGCTCGATCTCGACTACGGGGACCTGGTCGTGCACCAGAGCGAGCTGCGGTCGTCGTGCGCGACGGTGCTCATGCTCGACATCTCGCACTCGATGGTGCTCTACGGGGAAGACCGGTTCTCCCCGGCGAAGAAGGTGGCGCTCGCCCTCTCGCACCTGATCCGGACGCGCTATCCGGGCGACACGCTGCGGGTCGTGACCTTCGGGGATCGGGCCGAGGAGATTCCGCTGTCGCGGCTGGCCGATGCGCAGGTCGGGCCCTTCCACACGAACACGGCCGAGGGGTTCGAGGTGGCGCGGCGGCTTCTTCTCGCGCAGAAGAAGGAGATGCGCCAGATCATCATGGTGACGGACGGGAAGCCCTCGGCGATGACGCTCCCCGACGGGCGGGTCTACACGAACTCGGGCGGGCTCGACCCGCAGATCCTGGAGCGGACCTTCCGCGAGGTGACGGCCTGCCGGAAGGCGGGAATCCTGATCAACACCTTCATGCTCGCGCGCGACCCCTACCTGATCCGGTTCGTCGAGAAGGTGTCGGAGATCGCACGCGGGAAGGCGTACTTCACGACGACGATGACGCTCGGGCAGTACATCATGAAGGACTTCCTGCGCCGCCGGCACCGGAGGGTGGGCTGAGCGGGCCGCGCGAACTCCCCTGGCGCATCGTCGATGCCTTTACCGACCGGCCCTTCGCGGGGAACCCAGCCGGTGTGGTGCTCCCCTCGGCGGGGAGCGACGCCCTGAGCGACGGGGAGCGCCTCGCGATCGCGGCCGAGCTGAACCTCTCGGAGACGGCGTTTCCGGGGCTTCCCGGGGCGGGAGGGCGAGCGCGGCTTCGCTGGTTCACGCCCACCACGGAGGTCAGCCTGTGCGGGCACGCGACCCTCGCCACCGCGCACGTGCTCCTGGCCGAGGGCTTCGCCGAGCCGCCCCTCACCTTCGACTCCCTCTCCGGCCCCCTCTCGGTCGATCGCACGGAAGAAGGGCTCCTGCGCCTGGACTTCCCCTCGGATCCGCCGAGCGAGCGGGCCACACCGGACGGGCTGATGGAGGCGCTCGGGCTCCCGGGCGGGACGCCCTTCTTCAGCGGGGAGCGGTGCGCGCTCGTGCCGGTCGAGGACGAGGCCGCGCTTGTCGCGGTGGCGCCGGCGATGGAGGCGCTTGGGCGGGTGCGGCTTCCTCCCGGGGTGATGGGGGTGAGCGTGACCGCGCCTGGTGCGGAGCCGGGAGTGGATTTCGTCTCGCGCTTCTTCGGGCCCTGGGTGGGTGTGCCGGAAGACCCGGTGACGGGGATGGCGCACACCGTGCTCGGCCCCTGGTGGGCGGCGCGGCTCGGGCGGGACGAGCTCGAGGCCCGGCAGCGTTCACGGCGCGGCGGCGCGTTGCGGGTGCAGGTGCGCGGCGACCGGACCGAGCTCCTCGGGCGCGCCGTGACCGTCGCGCGCGGGGTGCTGCTGCTGCCGGGGGAGTAAGAGGGTGTTTACATACTACGAATGGGTCCCGTTGGGAGCGCCGCGGAATGCGGTCCCCCTGCAACGTATTGCACAGTTTTTGTGCATAGGCCCGGTTTGTTGCACAATTTTTGTGAAACGCCACTCCGTCTTGCGGTGCGTGGTGCGCCGGGGCAGCTCCGCGCGGGCGCGCGCTTGAGCGCAGAGCGTGGTCAGTTGGGCGGAGCGAGGCTGGAGGGTGTGCTGGCAAGGTCGTCAGGCCGCTCGGGAGCACCCATATCTACTGCCCTCTTAATATTCCGCGGAGTATGTAGTCGCTAGTTGCTCCGGTTGCCAGGCGCGGGGTGGGGGGCGTCCCTCGGACTGGCGTTCCGCGGAACACAGGACTCTTCGTATCTGCAGTGGGTGTGGCATTGGCCTTGGCGGTGCGACCCTCCCGGGCGGCGCGGCCACCGGGGGCGGCTCCGGCCGGCGATAACGTCTGCTCACGACGGCGCCCCGACGCAAGTGCAGACGTTGATCCCCATATTCGGCGACAACGTCTGCACCTGGATGACCTTGAGCCCTCAAGTGCAGACATCCCCCCCCCATTTCCGGGGGTCAACGTCTGCAGCTGTCCCCGCGAGCAAACTTGAGCAGACGTTTCCGCCGCTCGGGGACGGGGGGAGCAGGCCCTCAGGGACGGGGCAGCCGCCGCTCGGGGACGGGGGGAGCACCCGCTCGGGGACGAGGGGATCACCCGCTCGGGGACGAGGGGAGCACCCGCTCGGGAACGGGGGGATCACCCGCTCGGGGACGGGGGCAACCGCCGCTCGGGGACGGATGGTGCAGGGGTGGCTGCGAGGGAGCGGGACTGGGGCAGCAGCCTGGTCAGTTGGGCGGAAGGCAGCCGGAGCGTGTGCTGGCAAGTTCGCCAGGCCTCCCGCGAGCCCCGCACCTACTGCGCCCTTAATATTCCGCGGAATATGTAGGTGATAGTTGCTCCGGTTGCCAGCCGCGGGGTGGGGGGCGCCCCTCGGGCTTTCGTTCCGCGGAACGCGGGACTCTCCGTATCTGCAGTGGGTCTGGCATTGGCTATGGCGGTGCGACCCTCCGGGGCGGCCCTCTCCGTCACAACGTATTGCACAGTTTTTGTGCATAGGCGTGGTTCGTTGCACAATCTTTGTGAAACGCCCCTCCGTCTTGCGGTGCGTGGTGCGCCGGGCACGGCCCCCGCCGGCGATAACGTCTGCTCACGACGGCGCCCCGACGCAAGTGCAGACGTTGACCCCCATATTCGGCGACAACGCCTGCACCTGTGTGACCTTGAGCCCTCAAGTGCAGACATTCACCCCCATTTCCGGGGGTCAACGCCTGCACCTGTCCTCGCCGGCAAACTTGGGCAGACGTCCTCGCCGCCTGGAGGCGGGGGGACGCCGCCGCTCGGAGACGGGGGGAAGCCGCCGCTTGGAGGCGGGGGGATCACCCGCTCGAAGACGCGGGGGGACGCCACCGCTCGGAGTCAGGGGGGGCGCCGACGCACGGAGACAGGGGAGAAAGCCGACGCACGGAGTCAGGGCGGAGCCCCTCGGCCGCGCAGCCCGCGAACTGCTTTCCACGGAAAGCGCACTTCTTCGTAGCACACCGGCAGCCGGTGGCCTCGCCCCCGGTCCACCCTTGCCCCCTGCCACCCGCCCGCCCCACATTGGCCCACCCTCTCTCGCCGGGACCGGCCTTCGCCGGGCGCCGGCAACCCTTCCATCTCCTCTCTGGAGAGCTCGATGCTCAAGGAATTCAAGGAGTTCGCGGTCAAGGGAAATGTTCTCGACATGGCGGTCGGGATCATCATTGGTGCCGCCTTTGGCACCGTCGTGCAGTCGCTCGTGAACGACGTGATCATGCCCCCGGTCGGGCTCCTTCTCGGGGGTGTCGACTTCGCCGATCTGGCGATCCAGGTGGGAACGAGCCCGGAGGGCGAGGCCGTTCTCATCAGCTACGGGCTCTTCATCAACGCGCTGATCAGCTTCCTGATCGTGGCGTGGGCCGTCTTCCTGATCGTGAAGAGCTTCAACTCGCTCAAGCGGGCCGAAGAGGCGAAGGACGAAGTGCCCCCCGCCCCGCCAGAGCCCTCGGCCGAGGAGAAGCTGCTCTCCGAGATCCGCGACCTGCTGAAGGCCCAGCGGGCTGGATAGGAGGCCGGGTGCAGCGGGCCGGGTAGCCGGGCGGGCCCAGCGGTCAGGATAACCGGGCAGGCCCGGCGCACCGGCGGCGGGCGGCAGGCGGGATAGCGAGCCGGCCCCGGTCCACCCCGGGGTGCCTTCTTCCTACAGGGGAGAGGGTGCCTCGGGGTCGCGCTTCCAGCTGGCGTACTCGTCCTTGGTCCAGCGGAAGAAGACGGCGGTGATCGCGATCCAGAAGACGAGCATCCCCGGAATCCACATGATGAGGCCGCCGAGGCGCTGGTCATCGAGGGGCGAGAGCGCGGTGATGCGCGGCGCGGCCGCGTACCAGGTGTAGAGCACGTTGTCGGAGAGGGTGATGAGGGCCGAGACGATCGTGCCCGGGATTCCGAAGAGGAAGATCCATCCCATGAGGAGGATTCCGTCCGGGATCCGCTGCAGCTCCTTCACGGGGTTCATGACTGGCCACCACATCATGACCGCCACCCCCATGAAGGTGAGGTGCTGGATGATGTGCACGGTGTGGTCCATCAGCGCCCAGTTGTACATCTCCGGGAAGTGCCAGAAGATGAAGACGACGTTGTAGACCACGAAGGCCACGCCGGGGTGCGTGAGCACGCGCGCGGTCCGGAACACCCACCGCACCTCGATCGCACGCCGCACCAGCCAGGGCGGGAGCCCCCAGATCAGGAAGGGGGGCATGATGAGCATCAGGAGCAGGTGCTGCACCATGTGCGCGCTGAAGAGGTACCCGTCGGCCCACTCGTGCAGGGGCCCGTTCAGCGAGAAGAAGATGATCAGGACCGCCGTGATCCACGACGCGGTGCGCCACCGCCCCGGCCCCTCGTCAGCCCACCCGAACCGCCGCCTCGCCGGCCCCGTGGCGAGCCACCACGCCCCCAGCAGGTACAGGCATCCGATGAGGATGCTGGGAAAGACCTCGAACCCGAAGACGTCCATGGCTCAGGTTTGATCAGGCCGGGAAGAAGGGTGGCGCGGGCGGGCTGCCGTCGCGGGCGATGGCTGGGTCGCGGGGCGGGCCGCCGCCGCGGGCGCAGGGGGGCTGCGGGGTGCCTTCCCCCCCCCGCCCGGATGCCTACACGGCGAAGCGCGGAAGCACGTGGTAGAGAATGACGAGGGCGGTGACCATGAAGGTTGCAAGCACCGCTCCCGCGATGAAGACCCAGGTGATGACGCGGGGCTCCATCTTGAGGTGCATGAAGAACATGACGACGAGGACGACCTTCGCACTCGAGAGGATCACGAGGAGGGGCGCCTCGATGGCATCCAGGGCCTCGATGTAGAAGATCGCGACCTCGACCCCCGTCACGACGGCGAGGATGACCCCGATCCAGACGTAGAAGGCGGCGGTCGGATGGTGCGCGTCGTCGCCATGTCCATGGTCCGCGGCGTGGCTGTTGGCTGCCGGTGTGGCGTTCGAGCTCATGACGATACCCTACTGGATCAGGTAGACGAGGGTGAAGATCACGATCCAGATGATGTCGACGAAGTGCCAGTAGAGACCGGCGATTTCGACGGTTTCGGACTTGTGCGGCGGGATCCGGTCGCGTGCGATGAGCCAGATGAGGGTGGCCATCCAGATCATCCCGATCACGACGTGGAGCTTGTGCGTCCCGGTCAGGACGTAATAGGACGACCCGAAGGTGCTCGAGCCGAGGGTGAGCCCGTAGCTGATGTACTTCAGGTAGCTGGTGTATTCCATCACGAGGAATGCGGCCCCCATGAGGATGACCGCCGCCAGCCAGAGGATCGCCTTCTTCTTGTTCGCCTTGATCACCTGGTCGAGGGCCAGCACCATGGCAAGCGACGAGAAGAGCAGGATCGTCGTGCTGACCGTCGTCTTCAGGACGTCGAAGATCTCGTTCGGGTAGGGCCCGGTGATCGCCGCGCCCTTGTACACCATGTAGACCGAGATCAGGGTTCCGAAGAAGAGGCACTCCGAGGCGATGAAGGCCCAGAAACCGAGCTTCCAGTTCGAGATGCCCGTGTTCGTCTGGCCGTGGTCGTCGGCTGCTACTGCGGCTGCTGCGTGAGCCATGTCGTCAGGTCCGTTCGGTTCGTCGGGTGTGCGTCGTCGGCTCAGTGGCCCTCGGGAAAGGCCGGCTCAAACGCCCAGAGGAAGGTGAAGAAGAGCACGGGGAGCATGCCGAGGATGATGATCCACCAGACACCGGTCATCACGAGGGCCCAGGCCAGAGTGATCGCGGCGGCCAGGCAGATCGGCACCCAGGAGGGGTTCGGCATGATCGGCTCCCGCTCGGGCTCGGCCATCGTGACGGCCTCGATGTCGGCGCGCTCCTTGGGGTCCCAGAGGGGCTCGCGGCTCCGAACCTCGGGAATGCCCGGGAAGTTGTAGTGGTGCGGGGGCGAGGGGATCGACCACTCGAGGTGGGGCGCGCCCCAGGGGTTCGCCGGGGCGGGCTCACCCGAGCGCCAGCTCCGGATGAGGTTCCAGGTCATGATGATCGCCGAGAGCCCGAAGATGAAGGCTCCGACCGTCGAGAGCTGGTTGTAGATGTCGACGTTCAGGTCGGCCGAGTAGGTGAAGATCCGGCGCGGCATCCCGAAGAGCCCCGAGAAGTGCATCGGGAAGAAGGTCAGGTTGAAGCCGATCATCGTGGTCCAGAAGTGCCACTTCCCGAGGGTCTCGTCGAGGTAGCGCCCGCAGACCTTCGGGAACCAGTAGTAGAGTCCGGCCCAGAGTCCCATCATGGCACCGCCCACGATCACATAGTGGAAGTGGGCGACGACGAAGTAGGAGTCGTGCTGCTGGAGGTTCACCGGCGCCGAGGCATGCATGATGCCGGAGAGCCCACCGACGGTGAAGACGGCGACGAGCCCGACGCAGAAGAGCATCGCCGTCGTGAACTGAAGCGAGCCCCCCCACATCGTCGCGATCCAGTTGAAGATCTTCACCCCCGTCGGAATCGCGATGATCATCGTGGCCGCGACGAAGAAGGAGTCGGCGATCGGCCCGAGTCCCACCGTGAACATGTGGTGGCTCCAGACCCCCCAGCCGATGAAGCCGATCAGGATGCCGGCATAGACCACGATCGGGTACCCGAAGAGGGGCTTCTTCGAGAAGGCGGGGATCACGTCCGAGATGACCCCGAAGGCCGGAAGGATCAGGATGTAGACTTCCGGATGCCCGAAGATCCAGAACAGGTGCTGCCAGAGGACGGGGTCACCCCCGCCGGCCGGATTGAAGAAGACCGTGCCGAAGAGGCGGTCGAAGCCGAGGAAGACGAGGGCCACCCCGATGACCGGAATCGCGGTGATGAGCAGGAAGCTCGTCACGAGGGTCATCCAGGTGAACAGGGGCATGCGCATCATCTTCATGCCGGGCGCGCGCATGTTGATGATCGTCGTGATGAAGTTCACCCCGCCTACGATCGAGGCCACCCCCAGGATCGAGAGGCCGATGAACCAGAAGTCCACGTTCCGGCCCGGCGAGAACTCCGGGAGGGTCAGGGTCGCATAGCCCACCCAGGAGGCGTTCGGCGCAGCGCCGACGAAGAACGACGCGTTCAGGTAGATCCCGCCGAAGAGGAAGATCCAGTAGCTGAGCGCGTTCAGCCGGGGGAAGGCAACGTCGCGCGCCCCGATCTGCAGGGGCACGACATAGTTGAAGAAGGCCACCGCCATGGGCATCGCCACCAGGAAGATCATGGTGGTGCCGTGCATGGTGAAGAGCTGGTTGTAGAGCTCCGGCGAGATGAGGTTCTGTTCCGGATTCATGAGCTGGATCCGGATCAGGAGCGCCTCGAAGCCCCCGACGAAGAAGAAGACGGTCGCGGTCACGAAGTACATGATCGCGATCCGCTTGTGGTCTACCGTCGTAATCCAGCTCCAGAGCCCCGTGTCCTCCTCGTGGGAGGTGTGGTGGACATCCGGTGTGACAGTTCCGACAGACGACATGGCGCGTTATCCTGGCTGCCGAGGTGATCCCTGTAAGGTCTACTTCAGGCTGAGGAGGTAGGCGGAGATCGCCCGCACCTCTTCTTCCGAGAAATTCGTGGCCGGCCAGTTACCGCCGGGGTAGTCGACGCCGGGCATCGCCGCGGCTGGCTTGATGCCCTGCGGGTCGATGATCCAGCGGACCAGGTTGTCCTCGTTGTTCTCCATGATTCCCGAAGCGAGGGTCCGGCGGGTGCCGAAGAGGGTGAGGTTCGGAGCGATGGCTCCCTGGGCCGACGTGCCCTGAACCGCATGGCACGCGATGCAGGTGCTGTTCATGAAGAGCTCGCGCCCCTGCGCGATGCGGGGGTCCTCGTCCTGGCCCGCGGGCCGGGCTTCGGCCACCTCTTCGGGAAGAGCGTCGCCGGGCTCCGCATCGGCCGGCTCCGGTGGTTCCGGCGCGGCAGCTCCCTCCGAGGCGAACCAGCTCGCGATCCAGGCCTCGAACTCGGCCTCGGTCTCGACGATCGCGCGCTTTGCCATGAGCGCATGCGACTCACCGCAGAACTCGGCGCACTGGCCCATGAAGACGCCCGTGACCTCCGGAGTGAAGTAGAGCCAGTTGTACTTCTTGTCGCGCCCCTCGCGCACGGCCGGGACGGGGTTGAGGTCCCGCTTGCCACCGAGCACGGGCACCCAGAAGGAGTGAATCACGTCGGCCGACTCGAGCCGCAGGCTGACTGGCCGGTCGACCGGCAGCCGGATCTCGTTCGCCGTCGTGACCCCGTATTCCGGGTAGTGGAATTCCCACCAGAACCGGTGTCCCGTGACCTCCACGAGGAGGGCGTCCTCAGAGATCGGCCGCTGCGTCGCGAAGACGGCCTGAATCGTCGGAATCACGATTGCGACGACGATGAGGGCCGGCCCGACGGTCCAGCCGATCTCGAGTCCGAGGTGCCCCCGGATCTGCTTCGGCTGGTCGTTCTCCGACTTCCGACGGTACTTCACGAGCACCCACGCCAGCGCCACCCAGACCACTGCGAGGATGAGCATGGTCCACCAGAAGATGCTCACGTACAGGGAATGAATGATCGCCGCGAAGTCGGACTGCGGATTGATGGTCGACTGCGGGTACTCCTCGGCACATGCGGCGAGGAGTGGAACCAGGAAGAGGAGCAGGGCTCGGCCCGCCACCCCTGGGAGAGATCGCTTCATCGCGTTGGACGGAAGAAGGTTCGCCGGAGGGATCCGTGCCGCGGCGGCTGTCGCCGCGGCCGCCGGTCATCCCTCGGAGTCGGGTTCGAGGTCGAAGGCTTCGTCAACCAGCATGATCGGGATGTCGTCCCTCACTGGATACAGGAGGCGCCCGTCTTCTCGGACGAGCCCCGCCTCCAGGGGAGCCCCGGGGGCCTCTCCCCCTCGGGTCCTGAGCGTGCCCTCTTCGATGCCGCGGTTGACGCGCGCGAGCATCTCGTCGCCCGCCAGTCGAACCGGCTGCTTCGTCTCGGGGCACACCAGAATGTTCAGAAGATCCGGATCCAGCATCGACAATCCCCGCCCCGGTGTCAACCGGGATCTGCTTCGGTTTCGTGCCGACCCGCGCATCGGGCCTTGCAACTTCGTTCCCGTGACCGGTTAAGTTAGCATCGGGATCGGTGGCGCGCGACCCATGACGAACCCGATTCGCACGACTTGAACCCGAGACGCCCGGAGAGACACCCGATGAGGCCACGTGCCCGAAATGCCCCGCACCTCGCTCGCCGGATTCCGGCGCTTGCCACCCTCCTCCTCGTGGCGCTCCTCCCCGCCTGTCAGGGCGATGACGGGTTCGGCGAGGGTCCGGAGGCCGGGACGCTGCAGGAGACCGGAAACCTTCCTCCCAGGGGATCGGCCTGGGTGATCCTCGATGGCGACACGGTGACGGCCGAGGTGGCCGACACGCCCCAGCTGCGCGAGAGGGGGCTCATGTTCCGCACCGAGGTGCCGGACGGCACGGGGATGCTCTTCGTCTTCGAGGACCAGGCGCCGCGCTCCTTCTGGATGCGCAACACCTATGTGCCCCTCGACATCGCCTTCCTCGACAGCGCGATGCGGATCGTCGACATCCAGCAGATGGAGCCGGAGACGGACGAGCTGACGGAGTCGGCGGCGCCGGCGATGTTCGCCCTCGAGGTGCGCCAGGGGTGGTTCGAGGAACAGGGGATCGAGCCCGGCACGCAGGCGCGTATCGTCTTCGGGCGGCGTTGAGCCCCGGGCGCCTATTGGCCGAACGGCCGCCCACGGGTTAATCTGAATCAGCCAAAGGGCTGCCGGACAACCTGCAACACCGCGAGAAGCCTGATGAGTTACCGAACGAACCCGGACCGCATTCTCGACTCGATCGACCGGGCCCGGAGCCGCGAGGAGGAGAGCCGCTCGGCCCTCTTCACCCGTGATGCCTCGGCGCGCGAGCTCGGAACCGACGTGCCCGAGCCCGGCTCCACGCCCACCGAGCGCCTGCGCCGGATCTTTGCCCTCGTGGAGAAGACCTACGTGGCCACCGCATCGGGCGCCGAGATGCGCCGCCTCGCCGAGCGATTCCAGACGGTGGGCGACATCGCGAACCAGCACGCACGGGGCGACGTGAGCGTCTCGGTGCAGTACCTCGATCACGACCGGGATGACGACATCGGCGTCTCGCCCTTCGAGATCCGGCCGAGGGACTTCGAGGAGGTGCGCAAGATCGCGAACTCCTCGCGCCCCGACGCGCTGGCGATTCGCATCCTGCGCAAGGAGCTCCGCGACGGGGTCGCGGCGGCCTTCAAGAAGATGGAGCCGCGTCTGCGCGACGGCATCCGTGACCGGGCCGACATGGGGCACCTCGCGGTGAAGATCACCCTCGACCTGCGGCCCGGGGGATGAGCCCGGGGATCGCCCTCGCACTCCTGGGGGCCACCCTGGTCGACGGGAGCGGGGGTCCCCCGGTTCCCGACGCGGTTCTCCTCGTCGAGGAGGGGCGCATCACCTGTGCCGGCACCGCGGCGGATTGCCCCCTTCCCGACGAGGTCGAGGTGCTCCGCCTCGACGGGAGCTGGATCATCCCGGGGCTGATCGACACGCACGTCCACTTCTCGCAGACGGGTTGGGCCGACGGGCGCCCGGATGCCCTCGACCTCCGGGCCGAGCACCCCTACCCGGCGGCAGTCACGCGCATCCGGTCGAACCCCGAGCCGGTCTGGCGCTCCTACCTCTGCAGCGGGATCACGACGGTCTTCGACGTGGGCGGGTTCCCCTGGACCCTCGACCTGCGGGAGCGGGCGCTCCAGAGCCCGATGGCGCCGCGCATCTCGGCGGCGGGGCCCCTGCTCTCGACCCGGGACCACTGGCTGAACCTCCCGGCCGAGCGCCAGTTCCTGGCCATGACCGACCGCGACGTGGTGCGCGTCGCGACCGACTACCTCCTCGTCTCGGGTGTCGATGCGGTGAAGGTCTGGTACCTCCGCGTGGCTGACTCCGCCGAGGCGGAGCGCCAGCGGGAGTACCTCGAGCTCGTGGGCCGCTGGAGCCGGGGGGCCGGGGTGCCCCTCATCGTCCATGCAACCCACCTCGAGGGCGCGCGCGAGGCGATCCGGGCGGGTGCACGCCTTCTCGTGCACTCGGTCGAGGACCGCGAAGTCGACGAGGAGTTCCTCGCCCTCGCACGCCGCCAGGGGGTCTTCTACAACCCCACCCTCTCGGTCCACGAGGGCTACCAGGAGCTGCGCGAGCGCCGCTTCGACGAGGAGCGCACCGATGTGCGCTGCGTCGACCCCCTCACCCTCGAGCTCGCGCGCAGCACCCGCGAACTCCCCGGTGGCCTCACGGAGGCGGCGGCCGAGCGCAGCCGAGCCTCCGGCGCGGCCCGCGACGGGCGCACCGCCGCGAACCTGCGGGCCGTCCATGCGGCCGGGATCCCGGTCGTCGTCGGGACCGATGCCGGGAACCCCCTCACCCTCCACGGCCCCTCGATCTTCCGTGAGATGGAGGCGATGCAGGAGGCGGGGCTCACCCCCGCCGAGGTCCTCCTCGCCGCCACCCGGAACGGGGCGCGCCTGCTCGGGCTCGAAGCCGTGACCGGCACCCTCGAGGCCGGAAAGGCGGCCGACCTCGTCGTCCTCGGCGCCGACCCCCTGGCCGACATCGCGAATGTCCGCGAGATCCGCTGGGTTATGCGCGAGGGACGGCTCTTCTCGCGCGAGGAGCTCGCCTTCGGCGCCCTCCCCCGGTAGCGGCCGGTGGAGGCCAGGCGCCCCACGCGCATCCTTCTCGTCTTTCTGGACGGGGTCGGGCTCGGGGAGCCGGATCCGACCTCGAACCCCTTCGTCCGGGCCGAGCTCCCGACCTTCGAGGCGCTCCTCGGGGGCCACCCCCCGACGCTGGCGCACCCCGCGCTCGGGGGTGCACACCCCGACGCCCCACCCCCGAACACGAGCCTCTCGAACACCCACGCCCGCCTCCTCGCCCTCGACGCCACCCTCGGGGTGCCGGGCCTCCCCCAGAGCGGGACCGGGCAGATCGCCCTTCTCACCGGCCGCAACGCTCCCCGCCTCTTCGGCCGGCACTTCGGACCCTGGCCCCCGGTGCGCCTCCGGCCCCTCCTCGAAGACGAGAACCTCCTCGTGCGTGCGGTCGGCGCCGGACTCCCCGCAGCCTTCGCGAACGCCTACCCCGCCGGCTACCCCGACAGCCGCCCGAGCCGCCGGGTGGCCGCGCCCCCCCTCGCGGCGGCCGCCGCCGGGCTCCTCGACCGCGACCAGGAGGCGCTCGCCCGGGGCGAGGCTGTCGCCTCGGAGATCGTCAACGACGGGTGGCGCCGCCACCTCGGCTTCTCGTCCCTCCCCGAGGTCACCCCCGCGGGCGCGGGCCGCCACCTCGCCCGCATCGCCCGCGACGCCGCCCTCACCCTCTACGCCCACTACTCGACCGACCACGCCGGGCACCGGGGCGGGATGACGGGCGCGATCGAGGCGCTCGAACGTGTCGACCGCTTTCTTTCCGGGATCGTCGAGGAGCTCCCCGACGACACCCTCCTCCTCGTCACGAGCGACCACGGGAACATCGAGACGGTCGGCCAGGGCCACACCCTGAACCCCGCCCTCGGGCTCGCCCGCGGCCCCGGCGCGGAGCGCTTCGACACGCACCTCCCCCTCACCCGGGTCGCCCCCCTCGCCCTCGAGCTCCTCGGCGTCCCCTCGCGCCATGGCAGCGCCCCGCCCGCTCCGCGATCCTCGGAGGATGAGTGACCGACGCCGCATCCTCGGAGCCCTCCTCCTCGAGCGAGGGCTGATCACCCCGGACGAGCTCGAGGACGCCCTCGACCTCCAGTCCCGCACCGGCGAGCGCCTCGGCACCCTCCTCGTCCAGGCCGGTGCCATCACGGAAGAAGCGCTCTACCGCACCCTCGCCTTCCAGCTCGACCTCCCCTTCGAGGCGCCCCCCCTCGCCCCCGATCCCGCCGCGCTCGCGCGCACCCGCCCGGCCTTCGCGCGCCGCCGCCGCGTGCTTCCCCTCCGACAGGAGGGCCGCGAGCTCCTCGTCGCGATGGCCGATCCCCTCGACCTCCAGGCGCTCGACGAGCTCCAGTTCCA
>SLDT01000127.1 GCA_007125125.1 Gemmatimonadota bacterium
CGACGGCGACTACTACGTCCCATGGGTCCAGAATCCGTCGGATCCGCCCGAGGAGTGGGTCTACAACGACAACCACACAGGCTATTCCGATGCGGATCGGGGAATGCAGATCTACCTTCGTCCCGGAGGATCGGGGGGCGGGGGCGGGGGCGGACAGGGACAGGGCCAAGGCCAGGGCCAGGGCGGCGTCGTCCGGTGGAACCCGAGCTGGTGGAATGCCTTCCGAACCCCCGGGACCCAGGGAACGCCGGACTTCCAGGACCGCGTGCGCGGGTGTGTGCCGGGCGATCCCCCCCTCGGGTACGGAGACAGCGTGCAGACCGAACCGGGGAACTTTGCCAACCCCGCCAGGCGGGCGTTCGACGACCTGATCGCTCTGGACCCCACCGCCGTTTGGAACCCCGCGGCGAACGAGGGCCAGGGGTGCGTCACGAGCAGCGGGAGCATGGAGTGCCGGGACAGCCCGAGGATCCGCCCGATGGTGATGTTCAACCCGATGAACGGTCCTGACAACGGAGCCGCCTACTTCGAGCTCGCGAACCTCGTCGCGGTCTTCGTGGAATCGACCTCGGGTGGCGGATCCAACATACAGGTCTCGGCTCGTTTCGTGGAATACACCGGTGCGATACCCGCATCACGGGGTGCAGGCAGCGGGTCCCTCCTGAAAGTCCTTCGGATCGTGGAGTAAACGGATCGTGACTACGAGCTCTCCGTCGACATCGGCTCCCCCGAGTGGCCAGCAGGCCATGATCGGGGCAATCGTCTCCGAGGACCAGGACTTTCACCAGACCCTGGACCGAATGCTCGGGGACGGCGCCGGCCGGTTCCGCTTCGAGGCGCGCATCGGCGAGCCCTTCACGCAGATCTCCGACACGCACCTCGATGCGCTTCGCGCCGTCGATCCAGATGTGATCGTCGTGGATCTCGAGGCCGACCCGCAGGTGGGCATCAAGTTCGCGCAATACCTCATGGAGGCCGGCCTGGCGCGAGCGGTCGTGGCGGCCGGGCCCACGGATTCGCCGGACCTGATCCTTCAGGCGATGCAGGCGGGCGTGACGGAGTACCTGCCGAAGCCCCTCGCCGACACCAAGGTGCGGGAGTCGATGGACCGGGTCTGGCGCAAGACCGGGAAGCGCACCTCGCAGGACCCTGCCGAGGGCGACAAGGGACGCACCTATTGCGTGTTCAGTGCGAAGGGCGGCTCCGGATCGACCACCTTTGCCGTGAACCTGGCGGTCGAACTGCACCGGCTGACGCGAAAGAAGACGCTTCTCATCGACTTCGACCTCGAACTCGGCGAAACTGCGCTTCTGCTCGGAATGGAGCCGAAGTTCTCGATCGCCGACCTGATCCGGAACTTCCACCGCGTCGATGCGGGGCTCCTGGCCTCCTACATCGAACGGGACGACTCGGGGATCGAGCTCCTCTCGGCCCCGATCCAGCCGGTCGACTTCGAGAGTGTCGACGGGGAGCGGATCGCAAAGATTCTCCAGTTCCTGAAGGAGCATTACGAATACATCGTGATCGATGCCCCGAAGACGCTGAACACGGTTACCCTCAGCGCCTTCGAAGGCTCGGACGAGGTCTTCATTCTCACGACTCCCGACCTTCCTTCGATTCGAAACGTCTCCCGCTGCCTGCCGCTCCTGAAGGGCGTCGAGGGACACCGGGAAGAGGACTGGATCAAGCTCGTCATCAATCGTTTCAGCCCGCGGCAGCTCATCCCGATTTCGGAAATCGAGAAGACGCTCGGAATGAAGGTCTACTCGACCCTCCGAAACGACTACCAGTCCACGATCGATGCAATCAACGAGGGACGTCCTGTCGTGTTCGATCGAAACTCCATCTACGGACAGGACGTGCGCAGGCTCGCGTCGGAGGTGACCGGGGTGGAGGTGGCTCCAAAGAAGGACGGCGGGCTTCTTGGATCCCTGTTCAGTCGCAAGTCATCCACATCGTAGCAACGCCCGTGACACGGGGCGCCCGCAAGGGCCTCCAGCGTCCGTGGGCTCCACATAACGCCCGGAGAACCCCATGAGTGAATCGACGCGCTTCTCGAATCTGCCGACCTCGAAGGATGGTCGAGGCCGTTCGACCTGGGGTGGCTCCGCGAATGCCGTGGCTCCGGTGCGGCGCGCCGAGCCGGAAGGCCCGCTCGGAGAGAGCGGAGCGACCGAGAGCGAGATCCAGGAGATTCGAAGCAGGATTCACCGGCAGCTTCTCGAGCGGCTGAACCTTGCTTCGCTCGCGCAGAGGGACCGCGATGATGCCGAGACAGAGGTCGCGCGAATCGTGCGGCAGATGCTTGCGAACGAGATGGCACCCCTCAACCTCGAGGAGCGCGAACTCGTCGTCGAGCAGGTCCTCTACGAGATCTTCGGACTGGGCCCGCTCGAGCCCCTCCTGAAGGATGACTCGATCTCGGACATCCTCGTGAACACGTGCAAGCAGGTGTTCGTCGAGCGAAACGGACGGATCGAGGGAACCGATGTCACCTTCCGCAACGATCAGCACCTCCTCCAGGTGATCGACCGGATCGTCTCGGCGGTCGGGCGCCGGATCGATGACTCGTCGCCCATGGTCGATGCGCGGCTCCAGGACGGATCGCGTGTGAATGCGATCATTCCCCCTCTTGCGATTGACGGGCCTCACCTCTCGATCCGGAAGTTCCGCAGGGATGTGCTCTCGGCCGACGAGCTCGTGAAGTACGGGTCGATCACGCCGAAGATGGTCGAATTCGTGCGGGGATGTGTGAAGGCACGGCTGAACATCCTGATTTCGGGAGGTACCGGCTCGGGTAAGACGACCTTCCTCAACATGCTCTCGGAGTCCATCCCTCACAACGAGCGGATCGTCACGATCGAGGACTCTGCCGAGCTCCAGCTTCGGCAGCCGCACGTGGTACGTCTCGAGACCCGGCCACCGAACATCGAGGGGCAGGGGCAGGTCTCGCAGCGACAGCTCGTGATCAACGCGCTGCGCATGCGCCCCGACCGGATCATCCTCGGGGAGGTGCGGGGTGGCGAGGCGCTCGACATGCTTCAGGCGATGAACACGGGGCACGACGGGTCGCTGACCACCCTCCACGCGAATGCCCCCCGGGATGCGCTCACCCGCCTGGAGACGATGGTCCAGATGGCGGCGACGAACATCGGAGAGCGTGCGATGCGCCAGCAGATCTCCTCGGCCATCGACCTCGTCATCCAGCTCTCCCGCCTCTCGGACGGTGGCCGCAAGGTCATGACCATTGCCGAGATCGTGGGCATGGAGGGCGACGTGATCACGATGCAGGACCTCTTCCGCTACGAGCGAACGGGGGTGAGCGAAGACGGGAAGGTGCTCGGCGAGTTCCGTCCCACCGGTATCCGGCCCAAGGCGGCCGAGCGACTCGCTTCGTACGGCATTGACCTCTCCGAGACGCTCTTCGCCGACGCCGCGCCGAGCTGGGGAGGCCGCTGATGATTGGCCAGGAATGGATTCTCGCGGGCACGGTCTTTGTCGCGACGATCTTCGCGGTTGGTGCCGTCGTCCTCCTCTGGGAGGGCGTCCGGCTCTACCGGAGGCAGCGTTCGGCCCAGCAGGCGCTGAAGCGCATCCATGGCGACGGCGCCCCGGAAAGCGGTGGAAAGCCGCGTAAGGGTGACAACCTCCTGCGGGGTGAGGAGGGCAAGCCGGAGGGGTTCGTTGCGATCGCCCTGAACCGGCTTCCGCACCGCGTCGACATCCAGCAGAAGCTGGACCAGGGAGGGCTGACCTGGGGTGTCGGCACCTTCGTGCTCCTGAGCCTCGGGTTCTCCCTCGCCTTTGGCCTCTCCGGATCCCTTATCACGGGCTCGGCCCTGCTCGGGGCGGCATTCGGAGGTGTGGGACTCTTCATTCCCTGGTTCTTCGTGCTGCGCAAGCGGGCCCAGCGCATCGCCGCCTTCGAGGAGCAGTTCCCCGATGCGCTCGACCTTCTCACTCGCTCGATCCGTGCCGGTCACGCCTTCAACACCGGACTCAAGGTGGTTGCCGAGGAGACGGAAGACCCGCTTCGTCAGGAGTTTCGGCAGGTCTACGAGGAGCAGCGCTTCGGTCTGCCGATCGAGGAGTCGCTCCTGGGTCTGGCAGATCGGGTCGACCTCGTCGATGTTCGCCTCTTCGTGACCTCGGTCCTGATCCAGAAGGAGGCTGGGGGCAACCTCGCCGAGAAACTCAACAACCTCTCGACGATCATCCGGGCCCGTTTCAAGTTCCGCCGCCAGGTGAAGATCCATACGGCCCATGGCCGGATGACGGGGACGGTGATCGGAATCGCTCCCTTCATTGCCACCCTTGGTCTCTATCTCGTGAACAAGGACTACATGGAGCCGCTCTTCACGGAGCCGGGTGGCCGGATCATGATCGGGGTGGCACTCTTCTCGATGCTGCTGGGATACTTCGCGATTCGGCGCATCACGGACATCGACTACTGACGCGAGAGCAGACTGAACCATGATCTACCTTGTCGCTCTCCTCGTCGCGATCGCGGTCGGCCTCCTCGTGGTCGGGGTCGGTCAGTTCGTCGTCTCGACGGAATCGAGCACGCTGAAGAAGCGCCTGGCCACGGTCTCGGTCGGTCAGAGCGAGGACCGTCGCATCCGCGAGCGCCGCGAGCGGCAGGAACGCCGCGAGGCGCTCGAGGGATTCCTGCAGGCCGTCGGCGAAAAGGTCGGCCCCGATCAGATCAAGCGGGGTGGCCTGCGGGAGATGCTCATCCACGCCGGGTACCGCCAGCCGTCGGCCGCGGCGGTCTTCGTGGGAATTCGTTCGCTGGCTGCCGTGGCGCTCGCCGGGGGTGCCTTTCTCCTGGTGGGACTGGTACGCCTCGACTTCATGCCCTCGATGCTCGTGGTGACCGTGGGCCTCTTCGTCGGTTGGATGGGCCCCCTCTACGTGCTGCGGGCAAAGGTCCGGGCTCGGAAGAAGGAGTTCCGGCGGACCCTCCCCGATGCGCTCGACCTCATGGTCGTCTGCGTCGAGGCGGGACTCGGGCTGAACCAGGCGCTCGTGAAGGTGGGAGAAGAGATGGAGCGGGTGAGTCCGGATGTGGCGGACGAGTTCGTCCTCGTGAGCCTCGAGATCCGTGCGGGCACGCCGCGCGAAGAGGCCCTCCGGCACCTCGCCGAGCGAACCGGCACGCAGGACATCCGTGCCCTCGTGAGCATGCTGATCCAGACGGACCGCTTCGGGACCTCGATCGCCGAGGGTCTGCGGGTGCACTCCGAGGAGCTGCGATCCAAGCGACAGCAGGCCGCCGAGGAAGAGGCCGCGAAGATCACCGTAAAGATGCTGATCCCGCTCGTCATCTTCGTCGTGCCGGCCATCTTCATCGTGATTCTCGGCCCCGCCGTGTTCCACTTCCTCGAATTCCAGGCGCTCTGATGAGGTCGGACGGGGCGCTACGGGTCCGAAATCGGACGCGCGACCTCGAGCTCGGAGACCGTGTGACGGTGGCCGACACCTTCTGGACCCGGCTTCGTGGCATGCTGGGTCGTCCCGAGCCCGTTCCGGGAGAGGGGCTCCTGATCAAGCCCTGCAAGGCCGTCCACATGTACGGGATGCGCTACCCTCTCGACATCCTGTTCATCGA
>SLDT01000226.1 GCA_007125125.1 Gemmatimonadota bacterium
CACCGACCCCGCCGAACCCACCGGGCCCGCCGAACCCACCGGGCCCGCCGAACCCACCGGCCCCGCCGGGCCGACTGAACCCACGGGCCGCGCCGGCCCCGCCGGCCGCAGCGCGCCTCCCGACCCCACCTCCCGCACGGCCGTCCTCGTCGAGGCGGCGCTGACCGGGCTTCGCCGCTTCCCGCTCGTCCTTGCAGCGGCCGCCCTGTGCGCGTGGTTCGTCATAGCCTACGAGTTCGAGGCCGAGATCGCCCGGGTGCTCCTCCCGACCGCGCTCGCCCTTCCCCTCCTCCTCGCGCTCCGAATCATCGGCGAGCGGGGTCGGCTCCCGCGGGCTCTCGAGGCCGGCCTGACGCTCGGCGTCATCGGGGGAATCGCCCTCCTTGCCTTCCTCTGGCCGGAGTGGGGAGGCACCCAGCGCACGGTCCGCTACCTCCAGCTCTCGGCCGCAGCCCACCTCCTGCTCGCGGTCGGGCCCTTCGCACGCAGGGGCGAGGAGAACGCCTTCTGGCACTTCAACCGGATCCTGCTCACGCGCACCCTCGGCGCAGCGGCGTACGCCGGAGCCCTCTTCCTGGGGCTTGCGGCGGCCCTCTGGGCGGTGCACTCCCTCTTCCCGGTCGAGGTGCCCCCGGAGCCCGTCCTCTGGCTCTTCGCCACCCTCTCGTTCGTCTTCACGACCTGGTACATCGTGGGCGGCCTGCCGCGGGACTTCGCGGAGCTCGAGGCGCTCGACGAGGACCCGCGAGCGATCCGCCTCTTCGCGCAGTTCGTGCTCGTGCCGCTCTGCGCGCTCTACCTCCTGATCCTGACCGCCTACCTCGCCTTCGTCCTCGCCACGCAGGTGTGGCCGAGCGGGTGGATCGGGTGGCTCGTCTCCTTCATGGCGGTCGCAGGGATCCTCTCGGTCCTCCTCACGCGGCCCTTCGCCGACACCCCGTCGGGTCGCTGGGTCCCCCTTTGGGAACGCACCTTCTGGCTCCTCATGCTCCCCGCGACCGGGATGCTCCTCCTCGCGGTCGGCCGCCGGATCGCGCAGTACGGGGTGACCGAGCCCCGCTATTTCGTGACCTCCCTCGCCCTCTGGCTGGGCGCGATGGCGGTTGCCTACGGGACCGCCCGCGTGCGCTCGCTCAAGCTCATCCCCGCCTCGCTCGCCCTCCTGTGCATCGTCACCGTGGCCGGGCCCTGGGGCGCCGCCTCCGTCGCCGAAGCGAGCCAGCGCGCCCGCCTCCTCGACCTCCTCGGGCGCAACTCCATGCTGGAGGAAGGGCGTGCGGTCCCGGCCGCCACCTCCGTGGCCTCCGGGGACGCGGGCGAGATCCGTTCCGTCCTCGCCTGGCTCCTCGAGCGGGGTGCGCAACCCGGCGTGGAGCTCCCGGAGCATGGTGCAGGGACGATCTCGCCGACGGCATCGGGGGCGAGTCGATCCTTCCAGGCCCGGCGCATCGCCGATGCGATCGCGGTTGAACTGGGGGTGGGCGAGATGCCCGCTGAACCGCCGCGAACAGTCGCCTTCGCCCTGCCGGCGGGGCGCGGGGTGCCGGCCGAGGGATTTCGGGAGGCGCACGTCTTTCGGGTCGACGCGACGATACGCCCCGACGGGGATCCGATGACGATCCGGCTTGCCCAGGGGGGCCTGGAGGTGCGTCTCGTCGGGAGTGACCGTGCCGTGCGGCACCGGATCGACCTGCGCCCGATCATCGCCGGACTCGTGGCCCGGATCGAGGCCGCCGACGCCGCCGGAGAGGAGCTCCCCCGCCCGGGCCCGAACGAGGTCGAACCCGAGCTGCTCATGGGCGAGAGTGTCGAGGGTGACCGGCGGGTTCGGCTCGTCATCCAGCTTGCCAGACTCGTGGTCCCGCCCGAGGGAGAGCCGGAGCTGCACATCTCGTCGGGGATGCTCCTCGTGGGGTATGCGCCCGAGCGGTGAGGAGTGCCCGCCCTTGCCCGACTTCGTGCACCCGCTCCCGATCCGGTGGAGAGCGCCGGCCCGCGCCCGACTTGGCGGACCCCCTCCGGACCCGATGAGAAGCGCCCGCCCGCGCCCGACTTCGTGCACCCCCTTTACAGCCGGAATGGATTGCGCGATACTTTTCGCGGCGAACATGACTGGCTTCGGCCGGAATTCAGCACCGAGGACAGGATCCAGGCGCTCAAGCCCGGATCCTTTTTTTGTGCCCGCCGCATGTGAAGGTGGGATCGAGAGGTACGGAAATACCGGGCCCCGATAGCACCAGTACAGTAAAGGGAGTACCGTATTATGCGTACCAAGGGAACCGTCAAGTGGTTCAACAACGACAAGGGCTTCGGCTTCATCACCCCCGAGGACGGGAGCAAGGACTGCTTCGTGCACCACTCCGCGATCCAGACGGACGGGTTCCGTTCGCTCGACGAGGGTGAGCAGGTGGAGTTCGAGATGGTGCAGGGCCAGAAGGGCCCGGCCGCCGAGAACGTTACGCGCCTCTGACGCGACCGCCTCGACCTCACTGGTCGATGGACTGCGGCCGCTTCCCCGGACGGGGGAGCGGCCGCTTCGTTTTCCCGGAAGGCGGGCACCGGGCGCTCCTGTCCACCGCCCCGACGCTTCTCACGGGAAGCCTTCCGCGCTAACCTCTCTGGATGTCGATTTCGGAGAGCTTCCCCCAGCGCACACCGCCCGCCGCCTCGTACCCCCCAAGCCCCCCCGGGGACGACACCCGGCCCCGCGTCGTCCTCAAGTTCGGAGGCACGAGCGTGCGCGACCGGACCGCCTGGGAGCGCATCGAGACCCTCCTCCGAGAGCGAACCCACGAACGGATCCTGGTGGTGCACTCGGCCCTTCCCGGGGCGACGGACACCCTCGAGCGGCTCGCAGCCGGCGGGGCGGAGCCGGGCACCTTCGAGGCCTTCGCCGAGCGGCACCGTGCCCTGGCCCGCGACCTCCTCGGCGCCCCCACCTACGCACTGGAAGAGGCGCTCTCGGCCCTGGCAGCCCGCCTTGCATCGCTCCACCCCGGGGGCGAGTGCCGCGAGCCCGGGCCGGAGCGCTGGTCGCTCGAGGCCGAGGTCCTCGCGACGGGCGAGCGGCTCTCGACCCTGCTCGGGGCCGCCTGGCTCGCCGAGCGCGGGCTCCCGGTGAGCTGGCTCGACGTGCGCGAGCTCCTGCGAACCGGGTCGCCGGGCGCGCCCCCGACGGACCCCCGACACTGGCTCTCCGCGGAGTGCGACGCCGCGCTCCACGGGGAGGTGCGCGCACGCCTCGATGCCCTCGACGGGATCGGACTCACGCAGGGGTTCACCGCGGCGGGCCCCGGGGGCGAGACGGTCGTGCTCGGGCGCGGCGGCTCGGACACGGCGGCCGCCTGCCTGGCGGGGCGCTGGGGCGCCGATCGCCTGGAGCTCTGGTCCGATGTCCCGGGAATGTTCACCGCCGACCCGCACCGGATCCCCGCCGCGCGGATCCTGCGGCGGCTCAGCTACGCCGAGGGCCAGGAGATCGCCACGACGGGAAGCCGGGTCCTCCACCCGCGCTGCATCCCGGCCCTCCGGGAACGACGCATTCCGATCCACCTGCGGAGCACGCGGATGCCGGACGACCCCGGCACGGTGATCGAGCCGGGTGGTCCGGAGGGTGCGGCGCAGCTCAAGGCGATCTCCTGGAAGGCTGACGTGGTGCTCGTCTCGATGGAGACCCTCGGGATGTGGCAGGAGGTGGGGTTTCTCGCGCGCGCCTTTGAGGCGTTTCGGGCGGTGGGGCTGTCCGTCGATCTGGTCTCGACCTCGGAGACGAACGTCACGGTGTCCCTCGACTCCGCCGCGAACCTGCTCGACCCGGCGCGCCTCGCCGAGCTCGGCAAACGCCTCTCGGCCTTCTGCCGCGTCGAAGTGATCCGCCCCTGCGCCGCGGTGAGCCTCGTCGGGAACCGGATCCGCGGGATGCTCCACCGGCTGGCTCCCGCACTCCAGCTCTTCGAGGAGCACCGGATCCACCTCGTGAGCCAGGCGGCGAGCGACCTGAACTTCACCGTCGTCGTCGACGAAGACCAGGGGGAGCGACTCGCCCGCGCCCTGCACCGCCTCCTCGTGGCGGAGCCGGGAGCCCCCGGGGTCTTCGGCCCCTCGTGGAGCGAGCTCGTGGGCGATGCGGGGCCGGAGGCGCCCCCGGCTTGGTGGGAGGGGCGCCGCGCCGCACTCCTCGAGGCGATGGAGGGACGCGATGCCGCCTACGTCTACGACCCGGACACGGTGCGCGCGCGCCTCGCCGAGCTGACTGGACTCGGCTCGGTCTCCCGGGTCTTCTACGCGATGAAGGCGAACCCGCACCCGGCGCTCCTCGCGGTCGTCCGCGAAGGAGGCGCGGGCTTCGAATGCGTCTCGCGCGGGGAGGTGGAGCGAGTCCTCGATCTCTTCCCCCGGATCGAGCGCTCGGAGATCCTCTTTACACCGAACTTCGCGAGCCGGGACGAGCTGGCCTTCGGTCTGGAGGCCGGGGTGCGGGTCACCCTGGATGCCCTCCACCCGCTGGAGCACTGGGGCGATCTGTTCGCGGGGCAGGAGGTGTTCGTGCGCCTCGATCCTGGCGAGGGGGCGGGGCACCACGAGAAGGTGACGACGGCGGGCCTCCGCTCGAAGTTCGGGGTGCACCCGTCGGACCTCCCGGAGCTGGAGCACCTCGTCCGCGCAGCCGGTGCACGCGTGACCGGCCTTCACGTGCATGCGGGAAGCGGCATCCTGACGGCCGAGCACTGGGCCCGGATGGGGCGGTTCCTGGGCTCGATCGCTCCTCGCTTCCCCGACGTCCGGGTGCTCGATCTGGGAGGAGGGCTCCCGGTGCCCCAGAGCCGTGCCGAGCCTCGTCTCGACCTGCGCGCGCTCGACCGCGGACTCACCGACGCCCGGGAGGGATGGCCGGGCCTCGAGCTCTGGCTCGAGCCGGGGCGCTACCTCGTTGCGGAGGCGGGGGTGCTCCTGGCACGGGTGACCCAGCTCAAGGGCAAGGGTCACATCCGCTATGTGGGGCTCGCGACCGGGATGAACTCGCTCATCCGGCCGGCGCTCTACGGGTCGTACCACGAGATCGTGAACCTGACGCGCCTCGGGGAGCCGGCCACGGAGCGGGTGCAGGTCGTCGGCCCGATCTGCGAGACCGGCGATCGACTCGGGGTGGACCGGCTCCTTCCGGTCACGCGTGAGGGCGAAGTGCTCCTGATCGCAGCGGCCGGAGCGTACGGGCGGGCAATGGCGTCGGAGTACAACCTGCGCCAACCTGCCGAGGAGGTGGTGCTGGCGGGCGCAGGCGTGAACCCCGGGCGACCGGGCTGAGGATCCCGCCGACCGCGTTGCCATCCATCCCCGGACGCGCCGGGTGCCGTCGCCCCCAACCGGCCGGCGCGCCGCCTCTCGCCGGATAGCCCCACCGCTCCTCGCCCCCGCGCACGCCCGCCTCCACCGGGCCCGGGCCCGGGCCCGCCCGCTGCGACAAATTCTCCCCGATCCCTCGCTCCCGGCACGGGGCGCGGGGAGTTCTGCATCCCCTTCTGGCAAGAACTCCCCGGACCCCGGACGCGCAACCTCGAACACGGGGAGTTCTTGCTCGCATTCGCCCGAGA
>SLDT01000026.1 GCA_007125125.1 Gemmatimonadota bacterium
GGCCAGTCTGGTGGAGAGGGGACGGGGCTCGGGGAGCGTCGCTGGGCGGAGTCCAGCAGGGGCCAGTCGCACCGACGGGCGAGCGGCCGTCGGGGCCGGGCCCGGGCTCCCCGAGGCAACCTGCATCCGGCCCGGGTACGCCCACCTTCCTCCCGCCATTGGGATGCGGTCGTTCGTGCCTCCGGCAGCGTGGGCCGTCGATAGCCTCAAGGTGCTCGGAGCCGAGCCAGTTTCCGGGAACAGATCTTGCTGGAGCAGGAGCCGCCGCCACTACGTCCCTAGCCGGGATCCCCTTGTACCTGGTCATGATGAGAGATCGGATGAGCCTGATGCGCACTTGGATGGTCCTGCTTCCTGCCCTGTTCCTTGCAGCCTGCGGGAGCGACAGTCCGACGGCCGTCGACGTCGATCCCGAGCCTGAGCCCGAGCCGTCCTTCGTCCTTCTGCCGACCCTGGGCGGGGACGGGTCCTGGGCCTACTCCGTGAGCAATGACGGGATGGCCGTCGGAATGGCGAACAACGGTGCCAGCGACTTCCTCGCCGTCCGGTGGACTGCGGACGGCTCGGTGGAGCCACTCCTACCGGCGGAGGCATCGTTCGGAACGAGCAGTGGCGTCTCTGTCGATGGGCGCGTGGTGGCGGGGTACTTCCGAGAAGGGAGCAACCCCGCACACGTCTTCCGGTGGACCGAGAGCGGGGGGTTCGAGGATCTCGGAACCGTCGACGGGGCAGCCGCCTTGACCTGGCGGTTGTCCGGAGACGGCTCCACGATCGTCGGAGGCGCGAACTACCCGGGCACGCCGATGGATGCTGCCATCTGGACCGCCGACGGAACGGCTCAACTCCTGGGGACTCTCGGGGAGGGGAACCGGGCCTTCGCCTCGGCGGTGTCCTTCGATGGCTCCGTGGTCGTCGGAAGTTCACGCGGGCAGCCCGGGGTCTCCGGGGATCGCGCCTTCCGGTGGACTGCCGCCGGGGGCATGGTCGAGCTCCCGGGGATCCCCGAGGGGGGGGAGAACCGCGCCGACGCGGTGTCACCGGACGGGTCCCGGATCGCAGGGCATGCGGATGTCGGGGGTGGGGCCACGCGCGCGACCCTCTGGGTCGGCTCGGCCGAGCCCGTCCTTCTCGGATCGCTCGGGCCCGAGTACCTCCATCACCGGGCATGGGCCATGACAAGCGATGGGGCCATGATCGTGGGGCGTGCGGCCTTCGACGGGAACCATACCGGGGATCGGGCCGTCGTCTGGAATGCTGCCGGACAGATCACGGACCTGAACGAAACATGGGCCGACCTCATCCCGGCCGGCTGGAGGCTCGGAATCGCCTGGGACATCAGTCAGGACGGACGCTTCATCGTCGGGGAGGCCCGGTCCGGGGACCTGACGCGCGGGTTCCTCCTCGACACGGCCGGTCGTTAGCGCAATCTTCGGGGGGTTCGCATCCTTCGTCCCGCGGGTCGCTGGCGCCAGCGCCGCCCCAGCGGGATGGAGAGCTCCGGCTCCTCTGACTGCGCGTGCATGCCTTCTTCCCATCGAAGTGCCTTCAGCCTCCCGGATGACCTCCACTACCTGAACTGTGCCTACATGGCGCCGCTCCCCCGGCGCACCGAGGAGGCAGGGATCGCGGGGATCCGGCGCAAGCGGAACCCGGCGCTGATCGGGCCGGAGATGTTCTTCGAGGAATCGGATGCGGTGCGGGCCGCCTTCGCGCAGCTCCTGGGCTCGGACGAGGCGGAGCGAGTGGCGCTCCTGCCGTCTGTGTCGTACGGCGTCGCGGCCGTGGCCCGGAACGCCCGCCTCGAGCCCGGCCACGAGGTGCTCCTCACGCGCGATCAGTTTCCCGGGAACGTCTACGGCTGGATGCGGGCCGCGGGCGAGGCCGGGGCGCGAGTGCGCTTCGTGGACCCGCCGCGCGACCCGGACCGGCCGGGGGAGCGGGGCGAGGGGTGGAACGAGCGGATCCTCGAGGCGATCGGACCCCGCACGCGCGTCGTCACCCTCGGCCACGTGCACTGGACCGATGGAACGCTCTTCGCCCTCGAGGCCATCGGGGCTCGGGCGAGCCAGGTCGGGGCGCTCCTCGTCGTCGACGGGACGCAGTCGATCGGCGCTCTCCCCTTCGACCTCGCCGCGATCCGGCCCGACGCCGTCATCTGTGCCGCCTACAAGTGGCTCCTCGGCCCCTACGCGCAGGCGCTCGCCTGGATGGGACCCGCCTTCGACGACGGGGTGCCCCTCGAGGAGACCTGGATCGCGCGCGAGGGGAGCCGCGACTTCGGCGCCCTCGTGAACTACCGCGACGCCTACGCCCCCGGCGCCGTCCGCTACGATGTCGGGGAGCGCAGCAACTTCGCTCTCCTGCCCATGGTGCTCGCCTCGCTCGAGCTCGTCCTTCGCTGGACCCCGGAGTGCATCGCCGCCCATGTGGCCGGGATCAGCGCGCCCCTCCTCGCCTGGGCCCGTGAAGAAGGGTGGGGCGTCGAGCACGATGCCTGGCGTGCCCCGCACATGTTCGGGCTCCGCCTGCCGCCGGGGGTCCGGCCCGGGCCCGTTCAGGAGGCGCTCGCGGCGCGCCGGGTCGCGGTGTCCGTGCGGGGCGACGCCCTGCGCGTCAGCCCGCACCTCTACAACGACGAGGGCGACCTCGAGGCCCTGAGGACGGCGCTGGCCGCGGTCGTGTAGCGAGCGGCCGGGCGACCGCCGGGATTGCGCGGCCGCTCGCGACGCGCTACTAAGGATGAGTCGGCAGGGAGGGGCTCCGTCGCGTCGGCGGCGGGTCGACCCTCCTGCCCCGTCCCGAGGAGAGAGCCATGGAACGCCTCCGGATGCGCACCGCGCCGGATCGACGGGCGGTCCTCGATCGAACGGACCACCCCCTTCGCCTCGTGATCCCGATCCTCGCACTCGTGGTCCTCACGAGTGCCTGTGGCGGGGACGGTCCGGTTTCGGCCGATCCCGATCCGGTTCGGGAGCCGTCCTTCACCTTTCTCCCCGCCCCCGGAGGCAGCGGAGGGGCGGCCTACTCGGTCGGGGTCGACGGTGTCACGGTGGGATGGGCGCGCGATGCCGCCGGGCGCTCCCTTCCCGTGCGTTGGTCCTCGGAAGGGGCCGTGGAGGTGCTCTCGCCCGCGTCCTTCACCTACGGCTACGCCACGGGGGTGTCGAACGACGGGACCCATGTCACGGGAATCATCGAGAGCGAACAGGGCTCCCTGCATGCGTTTCGGTGGAGCACCGCGACGGGCTTCGACGATCTGGGCGCGTTCGGGGGGAGCGAAGCGTTCACGTTCCGGATCTCCGACGATGGCTCGACGATCGCCGGCGCCAGTCGGGGCGCGGGAGTCTCCTGGGAGGCCGTGCGATGGACCACCGCGGGCGGGCTTGAAGTGCTCGGCACACTGGGAGGCACCCAGGCGTTCGGCTACGGGACCTCCGCGAACGGTTCGATCGTGGTCGGTACCTCATCCGTGGAGCCCGGCGAACTGCTCAGCCGCGGCTTCCGCTGGACCTCCGCGAGCGGGATGGTCGAGCTTGCTTCGGCGACCGAGGGCGGGGCTACGGCAGCCGAAGCGATCTCCCCTGACGGAGCCTACATCGTTGGGTACGGCGAGGTGCCCGGTGGAGAGCACAGGGCGCTGGTCTGGACCGGCACTGCCGGAGTCACCGCGCTCGCCTCCGCGGGCGCGACATACCTTCGTCCCCGTCCCGCCTCCGTCTCGGCCGACGGCTCGGTGATCGTTGGCAGCGATGGCCCGAGCGTTAGCTTCACCGACCGCAGGGCCGTGCGCTGGCGCCTGACCGGCGAGGCCGAGGACCTGAACGAGGTCTACGCAGCACTGATCCCGGCAGGATGGGTGCTCCGGACCGCATGGGGCGTAAGCGCCGATGGCCGCTTCATCGTGGGGGAGGCCCAGGCAGGCGAGGGAACACGTCCGTACCGGATCGACACCACCGGCGGGGACTGAGCGCTGGCCGCGGTCGTGTGAGGTGGCCGCCGCCGGGCCCTCGCCGGCGGCCGGGCCGGCGCAGCCTCGGGTGGCCCGCCCGAGCGTGCGGCTGGCCTACGCCACTTCGTTCGGCGACCGCCCTACCCCAGCTCGTCCGGCGCTCGCGCCCGTTGGAGCTCGACCTTCGGGTTGCCGGTGATGAGCCGGATCCCGCGCTGGTAGGTGAGGTAGGCCCACGTCCACTGGAGCATGACGAGGATCCGGTTCCGGAACCCGATCAGGTAGAAGACGTGGACCACCGCCCAGATGATCCACGCAAGAAGTCCGGAGAGCCGTGCCCGCCCGATCCGGGCCACCGCGGCGGCGCGCCCGATCGTGGCCAGGTCACCCTTGTCGCGGTAGCGGAAGGGCTCGCGCTGCCGCCCCTCGAGCCCAACCCCCTCGCGCCCGTGCCCCTCGAGCCCCGCGCGGATCATGCGCGCCGCGTGCTGGCCCATCTGGATCGCCCCCTGTGCGACCCCCGGCACCGTCGTCCCGTCGTCCTGCGTGAGACTCGCCAGATCCCCCACGACGAAGACCTCCGGGTGCCCGGGGACCGAGCAGTCCGGCTCGACGAGGACGCGGCCGGCCCGGTCCGTCTCCACCCCGAGCGAGGCGCCGAGCGAGGAGGCCTCCACCCCGGCCGCCCAGAACACCGTGCGCGCCTCGATCCGCTCCTCGCCCGCCATCACGTGGTCGGCCTCGATCCCGGTCACGAAGGTCGATGTCCGCACCTCGACCCCGAGCGCCTCGAGCTGCTCCTCGGCGCGCTCCGAGAGCTCCGGCGGGTACGTCGGCAGCACCCGGTCGACCCCCTCCAGGAGGAGAATCCGCGTCGTCGTCGTGTCGATCGCCCGGAAGTCCTTCGGCATCACGTCGCGCGCGATCTCGGCCATCGCCCCGGCGAGTTCCACCCCCGTCGGCCCGGCGCCCACGATCACGAAGGTCAGGAGCCGCCGCCGCTCGTCCGGGTCGGCCTCCCGCTCCGCCGCCTCGAAGGCGAGCAGAAAGCGCCGCCGGATCTCCGTCGCGTCATCGACCGTCTTCAGCCCCGGCGCCCGCTCGGCCCACGCATCGTTTCCGAAGTAGGCGTGGGTCACCCCCGTCGCCACGACCAGCCAGTCGTAGTCGATCCGCACCCCATCGGACAGCTCCACTTCGCGCGCCGAGGGGTCGATCCCCGTCACCTCGCCCATCCACACCTGCGCATTCTTCTGCTTGCGCAAGATCGTGCGAATCGGACTCGCGACATCGGCGGGCGAGAGCGAAGCCGTCGCCACCTGATACAGGAGTGGCTGAAAGAGGTGGAAGTTGCGCCGGTCGATCAGCGTCACCCGCACCGGCGCCTTCCGGAGCGCGCGCGCGCAGGTCAGCCCCCCGAACCCTCCTCCAATGATCACGACATGCGGGCGCTTCGACATCGTCTCGCTTCTTCATGGGTGGAAGGCACCCCAGGCGGCCGCACCGCACCGGGGTGGGGCTACCACCGGGGCCGCCGGCGATCTGCCGGACGTCGCCGCAGGGTAATGGGACGTGCCGCGTTCCAGTCGGCGCGACGCCTAA
>SLDT01000117.1 GCA_007125125.1 Gemmatimonadota bacterium
CCGGGAGGCGCCGGCCCGGAGCGCGACGCAAACAGAACGCCCGCGCCAGCCTCCCGCAAGGCTGGAGTTGCGCGCCCCGCCCTGCGACCTTCCCTGTTGTGACAAGGATCTGCGGCCGAGTGCGGTCGCCCCACCCCGGACGAAACCCCGTGACGACGACTCCTCCCAGTCTCGACCTCGACACCCCGCTCGAGGAGCTCGACCCCGACCATGGCCGGGCGCTCGCCGCCGTGCTCCGCGCCGACCTCCGCCGCCACGACCACCTCTACCATGTCGAGGCGCG
This sequence comes from Gemmatimonadota bacterium, assembly GCA_007125125.1. GTDB lineage: Bacteria > Gemmatimonadota > Gemmatimonadetes > Longimicrobiales > Gaopeijiaceae > SLDT01. The sequence goes on from SLDT01000117.1 coordinate 284, forward strand.
CCCGGAGATCTCGGACGGGGAGTACGACCGGCGCTTCACCCGGCTGAAGGCGCTCGAGGCCCGCTGGCCGGAGCTCGTGACCCCCGACTCCCCGACACAGAGGGTCGGGGCCGAACCCCGCTCCGAGCTCACCACGGTCGCGCACACCGCCCCCATGCTCTCTCTCGACTCGAGCCAGGACCCCGACGAGGTGCGGCGCTTCGACGAGCGCATCCGGAAGGTCGTCGAGGACGAGCGCATCGAGTACGTGCTCGAGCCGAAGCTCGATGGGGTCTCGATCGAGCTCGTCTACGAGGCGGGGCTCCTTGCGCGCGCCGTCACCCGCGGAAATGGGCGCGAGGGCGAGGACGTCACCCCGAATGTGCGCACGATCGCCTCGGTCCCCCTGCGCCTCCGCGAGGAGGAGCGCCCCGCCCCCCCGCTTCTCGCCGTCCGGGGTGAGATCCTCATGCGGCTCGGCGCCTTCGAGGAGCTGAACCAGCGATTGGTGGAAGGGGGGCAGGAGCCCTTCGCGAACCCGCGCAACGCCACCTCCGGCGCACTTCGCCAGCTCGATCCGAAGGTGACCGCGGAGCGGCCCCTGGAGTGCCTCGCCTACGACATCCTTCTCGTCGAAGGGGCCACCTTCCGTACCGACCTCGAGGGGATCGAGGCGCTGAGGGAGTGGGGGCTCCCGACCCCCGAGCGGATCGAGCTCGTGCGAGAGGTCGAGGATATCCTCGCCTACCATGCGGCCTTCGACCGGGACCGGGACCACCTCGACTACGAGATCGACGGGGTCGTGATCAAGCTGAACGACCTCGACGAGCGGGTCGACCTCGGTGCGACCTCGCGCCACCCGCGGTGGGCGATGGCCTTCAAGTTCGAGCCGCGCAAGGAGGTCACCCGGATCGAGCGAATCGCCGTTCAGGTCGGTCGGACCGGGGTTCTGACCCCCGTCGCGCTCCTCCGACCGGTCGAGGTCGGGGGGGTCACCGTCTCGCGCGCCTCCCTCCACAACCGGGAGGAGCTCGAGCGTCGGGGCATCCGCGAGGGAGACCTCGTGCGGGTCCAGCGGGCCGGCGACGTGATCCCGCAGGTCGTGGAGGTGGTCGAGGATCCGGCGGCGGGTGCGCGCGGGGAACCCTTCGTCATGCCCGATCGCTGTCCCGGATGCGATGCCGAGGTCGAGGTGCGGGGCCCCTTTACGATCTGTCCGAACCGGTTCGGCTGTCCGGCGCAGCTCAAGGGGCGGATCGTGCACTTCGGGTCGCGCAGCGGGCTCGACATCGAGGGGCTCGGCTCGGAGACCGCGGCGCTCCTCGTCGAACGGGGGCTCGTGCGGGAGCTGGCCGATCTCTTCGACCTCGAGCCCGGACAGTTAGAGGAGCTTCCCGGCTTCGCCGAGATCTCGGCGCGGAACCTCACCGGGGCGATCCGGGCGAGACGGCGCACCGAGCTGCGGCGCTTCCTCTTCGGGCTCGGGATCCCGGAGGTAGGGGTCGCGGTGGCGCGCGACCTGGCGCACCACTTCCGCTCCTTCGAGGCGCTCCGGGCGGCGGACCGCGAGGCACTCGAGGCGGTGAAGGGGATCGGGCCAAGGATGAGCGAGGGGATCGTGGACTTCCTCGCCGAGGAGCAGAACGCCCGTGCGATCGCGCGCGTGCTCGAGCGGATGGAGGAACTGAGTGTGCCGGACGAGGGGCCGGCCGGCGGGCCCCTCGAGGGGCAGCTCTTCGTGTTCACCGGGGGGCTCGAGTCGATGAGCCGCTCGGCGGCGCGCAAGCTCGTGGAGGCGCTCGGGGCTCGGACCGCCGGGTCGGTGAGCGGGAGCACGGACGTCGTCATCGCGGGGGAGGGGGCAGGATCGAAGCTCGAGAAGGCGCGCTCCCTCGGGATCGAGGTGCTCGACGAGGATGCCTTCGTCGCTCTCCTCCGGGAGCACGGGGTCGACCCGGCGGGGGGATGAGAGGGGAGACTCGGGGGAACACCGCCGGGGGTCGGGGGGACTGAGGCGGGGAGACCCCTCTCTCCCGACTTGCCCCCGCAGACCAAGGAGTCCCGTCATGTCGCCCCGCGCACGCCCCCTGTATCTGGTCGGGTTCGGCGTCCTTCTCGTCGCCCTCCTGGCGGGAACGGTCGTCCTCGGCCCGGCCGTCCACGGAAAGGTCACCGGCTCCGGCGACGAGGACTGGCTCGAGGTCGAGGTCGCGACGGTCGGGATCGACCTTCTCACGCAGGCCCCCCTCGCCCTCCTGCGCGAGGGATGGGACGAGGTGCTCCCGATCTGGATCGGGGAGGTCGAGGCCGAGGCGATCCTCCTCGCCCTCCGGGAGGTGGAGGTCCCCCGTCCGATGACGCACGACCTGACCGCCTCGATCCTCGCCGGGATGGGCGCGGAGCTCGAGGAGGTGCGGGTGCACAGCCTCCGGGACGGGACCTACTTCGGGAGTCTCCACATCCGGATGGCCGAGGGCAACCGCGTCGTGGAGGTCGACACCCGGCCCTCGGACGGGCTCGCCCTCGCGGTCCGGACCGGAGCGCGGGTCCGGGTCGCGCGCGAGCTCCTCGAGGACGTCCCGGAGGTCGACTTCGTCTCCTGGGAGCGGGAGCAGCAGCTCGTCCGGATCCGGGGGGTGACGGTCGAGCCCGTCGAGGGGGAGGGGATGCGGGTCCTGCACTCGACCGGGGCCGCAGCGGCCCGGGCGGTGCGGGCCGGTGACATCATCGTGGCGGTGCGGGAGCGCGGGATCGAGGGACTCGAGGACTATGTGAATGCGGTCGCTCTCGCGAGTGGAACGGGGCCGGTCCCGGTGACGGTGATCCGGGAGGGGGAGGAGGTGCCGGCTGCCCTTCCTCCGAGGCGAGGACCGGGACGGGTGGGCTGAGGCGGGGGGCATGGAGAACATCGAAGTCGCGGGGCGGCTCGAGGAGCTCGCGGACCTCCTCGAGATCCGGGGGGCGAACCCCTTTCGAATCCGCGCCTATCGGAACGCGATCCGGACGATCGCGGGGCTGACGCGGCCCCTTGCGGCGATGGTGGCCGAGGGGGACGATCTGACCGAGCTCCCGGGAATCGGGAAGGACCTGGCGGCGCACATCCGCGAGCTCCTCGAGACGGGGGGGCTCGAGCTCCTCGAGGAGCTCGCGCGCGAGGTGCCCCGCGAGCTGGCGACGCTGACCCGCCTGGACGGGGTGGGGCCGAAGAAGGCGAAGAAGCTCTGGAAGGAGCTCGGGGTGACGACGGTCGACGAGCTCCTGGTGGCGGCGAAGGGGGGGAAGGTCGAGGCGCTCGATGGGTTCGGGGCGAAGAGCGTCGAGAAGATCCTGCGCGCGATCGAGGACTTCCGGAAGCACCAGGGGCGCTTCCTGCGTACGGAGGCGGTGACCCTCCTGCGGCCTCTTCTCGCCCTGCTCGAGAGCGATGCGCGGGTCGAGCGGATTGCGGTGGCGGGGAGCCTCCGGCGGGGTCGGGAGACGGTGGGCGACATCGACCTCCTGGCGATCGTGGCCGAGGAGGACCGCGCCGGGGTGATGGAGAGCTTCACCGGCTTCGAGGGGGTGAGCCGGGTCGAGATGGCGGGCGAGACCAGAGGGAGCGTCGTGCTCCGTTCCGGGCTGCCCGTCGACCTGCGGCTCCTGGGGCGGGAGAGCTACGGGGCCGCGCTCCACTACTTCACCGGCTCGAAGGAGCACAATGTCGAGATCCGGAGGCGGGCGCGGGCGCGGGGGCTCAAGGTGTCCGAGTACGGGGTCTTTCGCGTGGAGTCGGGAGACGGGGAGGGGTCCGCGGATGGGGCCGGGGATCGGAACGGGGAGCAGGAAGGGGAGCGGGTCGGGGGCGAGAGCGAGGAGGAGGTCTTCGAGGCAGTCGGTCTCCCCTGGATCGAGCCCGTGCTCCGGGAGAACCGCGGTGAGTTCGGGGCGGCCGAGGAGGGACGGCTCCCCGAGCTCGTGGGGCTCGAGGCGATCCGGGGTGACCTCCACATGCACACGACCTGGAGCGACGGGCGCAACTCGATCCGGGAGATGGCCGAGGCGTGTCGCGATCGCGGCTACGCCTACATGGCGGTGACGGACCACTCCCGGGCGGTGACCGTCGCGAACGGACTGGGGCCGGAGCGGCTGCGGGAGCAGTGGGACGAGATCGACCGGGCGCGGGACGAGGTCGAAGGGATCCGGATCCTGCGCGGGTGCGAGGTCGACATCCTGAAGGACGGCACCCTCGACCTCCCGGACGAGGTGCTCGAGGGGCTCGACATCGTCCTCGTGGCCGTTCACTCGCACTTTGCCCTCGGGCAGGCGGTGATGACGGAGCGGATCGTGCGGGCGCTCGAGCACCCCCTGGTCGATGTGCTCGTGCATCCGACCGGGCGGCTCCTGAACCGGCGCGAACCCTACCCGGTCGATGTGCGGGCCCTGCTCGAGGCCGCGCGCGAGTTCGACGTGGCGGTCGAACTGAACGCGAACCCCCGCCGGCTGGACCTGAACAACCGACACCTCTTCGAGGCGAAGTCGATGGGGCTCCGGGTGAGCGTGGCGACCGATGCACACCGCGTCTCCCAGCTCGAGTACATCGAGTCGGGGCTCGCCGAGGGGCAGCGGGGGTGGCTCGAGGCCGGGGACATCGTGAACTGCCTCGAACTCGAGGGGCTCGAGCGCTGGCTGGCGAGGAAACGGGGATGATCCTTCCCTCCATTGCGGTCCTCGTCGGGCTCGCACTCCTCTACTTCGGGGCGGAGTGGCTCGTGCGGGGCGGGGTCGCGGTCGGCGTGCAACTCCGGATCCCGGTCGTGATCGTTGGCCTCACCGTCGTCTCGATCGGGACCTCCGCGCCCGAACTCGTCGTCTGCGTGCTCGCGGTCCTGGACGGGAACTCGGACCTGGCCGTCGGCAACATCATGGGGTCGAACCTCGCGAACATCGGGCTCATTCTCGGTCTGACCGCCCTCGTGAGCCCCCTCGGGGTGGCCCGGGGGGTCGTGCGGCGGGACCTTCCCTGGATGCTCGCCGTGACGGGGGTGGCCTTCGTCCTCCTCCTGAACGAGGTGATCGGCCGGGGAGAAGGGCTCCTCCTCTCGGCGCTCCTCCTCGTCTACCTCGGGTTCCTCGTGCGGGCCTCGCGCCGGGGCGAGGCGCTCCCGGTCGAGGGGGTGCCCCCGGTGCCGAACCCGACCCCGGCCCCGAAGCCTGGACCGGAGCGAGATCTCGTCCGGCCCGGGCGGGGGCTCCTCGCCGGACTCGGGGGTCGCGGGGTGCTGCTCCCTGTCGGGCTCATC
>SLDT01000003.1 GCA_007125125.1 Gemmatimonadota bacterium
GGGTGGGGGCTGGGCCCCACCGCCCGTTCCACGCACGGTGATCGAGGCGCGCCGTCAGCTCCTCGACCTCCTCGAGGGGTGGGCCGCGGAGATCCCGGGCGACCGCTGGATCGCCGGCCAGCGGGTCCGCTACCTCCTCGAGGCCGAGGACCACCTCTGGGCGTCCGAGGTGGCCGATGACTGCCTCGCCACCGGCGCCTGGTGCGACCTGCTCCGGGGTTGGGTCGAGCACGAGAGAGGGCACTGGATCGACGCGGGGCGCTTCTTCCTCGACGCGCTCGAGGCGATGACCCCGGAAGAACGGGCCGCACTCGAGCTCGAGCGCTGGCTCACGGATCGGACCGCGCAGGGCTTTCTCTTCGTCGACGATCCGGACGAGCGGGAGCGGCGGCGTGCCCTTCTCTGGCGCCTCGCTGATCCACTCTACATCGTACCGGGGAACGCCCGCTGGACGGCGCACATGGCGCGCGTTACCCGGACGCGGGTCTTCGAGGACTCGGAGAACCACCTCCTCTGGGCCTGGAACGAGTCGCTCGCACAGCTCATCGTGCGCTATGGCCTGAATGTGCGACTCGAACGGACGCGCCCCCGCGTCACCCTTCGCGCACCGAACATCGAGGAGCCCCCCGTCTCCGGCTTCTTCGGGGACGAGGGGGACCACGAGCATCTCCCTGCGGGAGAGGCGCTCGCTGCCTTCCCGGTCACGGCCGAGGGCGCCCTGGCCGTGCGGCGAGGGCGCAGCACGACCCGGTACACCCCTTCCTTCGCGCGCTCGATGGAGAACCTCTCGAGCCAGACGGGGCGCTTCCTGAGGGAGGGCGAACTCCTCGTCGTGCACCGGGCCGCGCGCTTCCCGCCCGCCGCCGACGCCGACGACGAGGACGTCGAATCGGACCCCTGGGATCCCTTCGCCGGGCAGGCCGAGGCGACTTTGGGAGCGGGAGCCGGGTGGCGGGGCGAGGAGGGGCTCGATCCCTTGCCCCCGGACCTGCGCACCGCGCTCTTTCTCCTGCCGGTCGAAGGGCCGGTGATCGAGGAGGGGCCGGAGCCGGCGCTCGAGGGCGAAGAGCTCGAGGGGCTCTGGCAGGTACGCGTGCCGAGGGGTGACTTCATCCTGAGCCTGGAGGGGTGGTCGCGCTTCGAGGCCCGTGCCTGGCGGGTGCGGCAGGGACTCCCCGACCTTTCCCGCCCGGAGGGGCTCCTTGCCGCCTCGGACCCGATCTTCCTCGACGCGGCACCCGAGGAGGAGCCCACGACCCTCGACGAGGCGCTCGAGCACATGCTCGCGACCACCCGATTCGAGGCCGGTGACCTCGTTCGGCTCGGCTGGGAGGTGTACGGAATCCCCGAGGGCGAGGTCGCCTCGGTGACCCTGGGGCTCGAGCGGGCCGAACGGAGTGCCCTTCGCGCCGTAGGGGAGTTCTTCCGAGTGGTCGAGCCCCTCGAGCCAGTCACGATTCGCTGGGACGATGCCGTGGCAGAGGACCCTGAACGGGTCTTCCGGGCGATTGACCTCCAGCTCCCCGCGCTCGATCCGGGGACCTACGACCTCTTCATCGAGATCCGGATGGGCGAAGAGCCGCCGGCGGTGGCCCGCCGACGGCTCCACATCATCCGAGGCTGAGCAGGGAGCTCGGCCCCGAAGCTCAGCCCCCCCCGCTGGTTCGCGGGATGGCGCGTCGACCGGTGTCGCTGCCGGACGAGGACGATCCACCCGAACTCGTCGTTGCCCCGGTCGACGATCCGCCGCGATACCCGCTTCCCGGCGACACCGCCGAGCGGATCGTGGAGGGCAGCCGCACGCCCGAGATCGTGTTCGTGTTCGGGCCATTCGCCGCGTTCGCAGCCCCTGCCGCACGACGGTCCGAGTCGGCGTTCGAAGAGTAGCCGGTGATCGGGTTCACCCTTGCCTGTCGGTCACGGACGTGCACACCGCTCGGCAGGGGCATGAAACGCCCGCCTGCACCCCAGGATCCCGGACCCCATCCGAACCCCGGCGCCCACATCGGACCCCACGCCGTGTTCATGAACGAATACCGCCAGAAGGAGGAGCGAGGGGAGAACCCGTAGCTCCACAGGAACCATCCGTGCGACATCGGGGAGAAGACGTAGGCGTCAGGGTGGTACACGGGCCGGTCGGGCCAGGTCGTCCGGGGCCGGTCGTCTCTGGCAGCGACCTGGTCCCGTGGCGTGGCGCGCTCGGCTTCCCAGACCCCGCTTCGCACCTCGAAGCGCTCCGGCCAGGAGACTGCCACCATGACATCGAGAACCTCGCCCGGGAGGCCCTGCCGGGTCAGCTCCCGCATCGCGCGTGCATCGAGGTCGAAGGGCTGACCGACCTCGGCGACGAGGACCCGGGCCACCCCTGCGCCGGCCTGCTCGCTCACCTCGACAACATCGACGGGCGAGAGTGGACCGGCTGCGAGGGTGCGCGCCGTGCGAATGGCCAGCGCGCGTTCCTCGGCCGGAGGCTGGAGTCCCTGCTCCCGGATCGTCTCGGCCGACGCCGGTCGGAAGCTGCGCATCCCGAGCACCTCTTCCCGATCGCCGACGCGCACGGAGTGGATCTCGATCCACTGGGTGCCGTCGCGGGCGAGCGCCATGACGCCCGCCGTCGAACGGCTCACACCCTCGGCGCAGGCGAGCTCCGAACGCACGAAGGCGCGCGAGCCGTCAGAGGACCACTCCGCGACGCGCGTTCCCTCGCATCCCCCATCCTCGGCGGGAACGGGCACCCCGTCGGCGATGATCTCCTCGGTGGCGAGGAGTTCGCCATCGACAAGGGTCCGGATCCGCACGCCCTCCGAACCAGGGAGGGGGTCGAAGCAGACGAGGAGCTGGGCGCCGTCCATTGATTCGGAATCGGTCGCTTCCCAGCAGCCGTACCAGGGGAGCCAGCGGGTGTCCTCTGCGGGAGTGACCGCGACCTCGTCCACCCCGAGTGCGGTCGCATCCGAGGGGGCGACGGCCAGGGTGAGGGCCAGGAGGGCGGCGGGAAGCAGGGCAGTGAGTCTCATCTTGGTTCTCCTGGCATCAGAAGCGGTACGAGAGGCCGGCGGTCAGGCGGAGCCCCGCCAGATCGATCGGCTCGAAACGAAAGAAGTCCCCCGTCATTCGGTCTCTCCCCCAGGAATACCGTCCGTCGAGGACGAGGGCCACCTGGGGGCGGAGGGTGATGTCGAGGCCCCCCCCCAGGTAGAGGACCCACGAGGCCCCGTCGGCCGAGAACTCCTCGGTGAAGATCGAGTTGTCTCCTTCATCCACGAAGTCACCCCACTGCTCGACCGCATAGCCCGTGAGCCCGATCCCGATGGAGGTGAAGGGAGCGACGGTGCGCGGAACCCAGACATGCTGACTCAGCTCCTCGCCGCGCTCGAGGGGAAAGAAACGGAACCCGAGGGTGAGGGCGGGACCCTGGGAAAAGCGCGTGTTTTGACGGATCGGCGCAACCGCACCGCCACCGAGTTCCTCGACGAACTCGCGGTACTCGGTCTCGCGAGTGACCCCTGCGCCGTCCAGCGCGAGGTTGATCTCCGCGTGGTTACCGAGCCAGATCGCGCCCTCGACGCCACCCGTGAAGGCAGTCAGGTCGCCCCGACTCATCGTGAACCGTTCGAAGGCGAACTCGTGGAACTCGCTGCCGGCGCGCGGTGCGAAGGCACCCATCCGGAGCGTGAGGGTGAAGACCGGGCGACCGAAGAAGAAGTCCGGGTCGGACTGGGAGGGCGCCAGACGCGCTCCCGCACCCGGATCGGACGCGAGCGCCGAACCGGACTCGGAGGCGGGCGCCTCCCACAACTCCTGTGCCCCGGCGGGCGCGCACAACACGAAGGCCGCGATCACGGGAACCGCAAGCCAGTGGACTCTGGACATGGATGCCTCCTCGGTCGGCAGGGGGAAACCCGCAGGGTCGTTCCTCCCCCAAGGAAACTTCCCTACTATTCCTCGTACGCACTGCCCGTCGAACAGGTTCCATCAATCTCCGAAGAGTTCCCCCGAACGGATCATGTCCGAGCCCGCACCCACCCCCTCCGACGACGCCCTGCGAGCCTGGTTCCTCGGGCCACGCGCCGAGAACGCCGAGCTCCTCGAACGGCTCCTGGTCGAAGCGCTGCGGGACCACGTCTTCTGGCGCCGCAACCATCATCCGGAAGACGGATTCACGATCCACGAGCTGGACAAGCGCCGCGAAGCGTATGACGCCGCCGTCGCGACCCTCACACAGGAGCTGATGGGACTCCTGGCCGAGCTCAAGCGCGGGGTCCCCTTCTTCTCGGGGCGCTACAAGGGGCACATGGCCTTCGAGCAGACGATCGCCTCGCAGGTCGGCTACTTCGCGGCGATGCTCTACAACCCGAACAATGTCGCGATCGAGGCCTCGCCGGTGACGACCCGCCTCGAACTCGAGGTCGGTCGCCAGCTCGCCCGCATGATCGGATACGATCCCGCCTCGGCCTGGGGGCACCTCACCTCGGGGGGGACCGTGGCGAACTTCGAGGCGCTCTGGGTGGCGCGCAACGTGATCTACTTTCCCCTCGCGGCCCGCGGCGCCGCCGACGAGCTCGGCGTCAGGCTCGAGGTGACCGGCCCCGCCGGCCACCGCGCGCCCCTCGCAAGCCTCGACCTCCCCGAGCTCCTGAACATCCCCGCGGCGCCTGCCCTCGACCTCTGGGACGAGCTCTGGCAGGCGGCGCCGCGCGAGCGGGTCCACGACGCCCTACTGCGCCACTCCCTCCAGGCGCTCGGCTACCAGGACTACGCGCTCCGGCTCTCCGAGGCCTTCGGAGATCCCCTCCCTCCCTCGGTCGTCCTCGTGGCGGCGAGCGCCCACTACTCGTGGGAGAAGATCGTCCGCGCCCTCGGGATCGGCTCGAACCAGCTCGTCTTCGTCCCCCTCGACGACCGCTACCGGCTCGACCCCGACGCCCTCTGGGAGCGGGTCGTCGACCTCACCCATCGCCGCGTCCCGATCCTGGCCTGCGTATCGGTCTGCGGGACGACCGAGGAAAGCGCGGTCGACCGGCTCGACCTGGTGCAGGAGGTGCGGTCCCGGGCCGAGACGGAGCTCGGGGTGACCTTCCACCTGCATTCGGATGCCTGCTACGGGGGGTATGCGGCCGCCCTTACCTGGGATGCCGAGGGGCGGCGCCGGAGCGCCGAGGAGCTCAGGGCCGAGTTCGCGACGGGGGCCGAGCCCGCTGGACCGCACGACGTGCGCACGCGCGAGCCCTCGGGTGCCTGGCCCTCCGAGGGGTGGGTCCGCTCGATGGAGGCCCTCGCCGAGACCGACTCCGTCACGATCGACCCGCACAAGCTCGGCTACATTCCGTATCCGGCCGGTGCCATCGTCTTTCGTGACCGCCGCATGCGCGAACTCGTCGCGATCGACCCCCCCTACCTCCTCCCGACCCAGGGGCTCGGTTCATCGGAAGACCTCTTTCTCGGACGCTTCGTCTTCGAGGGTTCGAAGCCCGGCGCGGCCGCCGCCTCGGTCTGGCTCTCGCACAAGGTGCTCCCCCTCGACGAGCGGGGCTACGGCCGTCTCATCGGCCGGACGGTGGTAGGCGCCCGGCGCCTCTACCGCGCCCTGGGCGAGGCCGACCTCGAACCCTTCCGCCTGGTCAGGCTCCCGGAGCCCGACATCAACATCGTCTGCTTCATTCTCACGCACCCTTCGCTCGGAAGCCTGGCCGAGGTGAATGCCCTGAACGAAGGGGTCTACGCACGGATGAGCCTGAGCGAGCCCGGGGCCCAGCCCGATTACATCATCACCCGCACGCGCTTCCAGACCCCGATGTACGACGGGGCGGTGGGCCCCGTCCTCGAGGCGCTCGGCACCGGCACGCTCGAGGGCTGGCGCAGCGGGGGGAAGGCAGGGCTGGTCGTGCTCCGATCGACCGTCATGGACCCCTTCATGGGCTTTGCCGGCTCCGGGCCCGACCACACCGCGGGGTTCGTCGAGGCGCTGCGCGCGGCTGCATGCGAGGCCCTCGCGGCGCTCAGCGGACCGTGATCCCGAGCCCCATCCGAAGCGAGAGGTCGTCCTTCTCGAGCACGGACGGCGGGTTCGTGTCGCGCCGCCACTCGGCCGACATCGTCGCCCGGATGCTCTCGGTGAGGGGGAAGCTGAGCCCCAGATCGTTCAGGACGCGCAGATCGGAGAGATTACCCAGGTCCGGCTGGAGGTAGAGGATGTTCACGAGCCGGGCACCGCTCGGGAAGTCCCGGGTCACGACCGCGAGGTTCGCCATGCGGATCGCGTCTAGCTGGGTCTCGTCGTCGGGTGCCACGCGCTCGGGATCGAGCCGCTCCCACTCTGCCATGACCCCGGTGCCGAACTCGACCCGGGTGTTCGCGGACTGGACGAAGGCCCGCCGGATCCCGGAGCCGAGGAGCCAGCGGCTTCGGAGGCGGAGCGTCTCGTTCTTCTGGAGCTGAACGAAGTGGAAGGTCCGGGCGCGGTCGGAGAGGAGCCAGGAATAGCGGAGTTGGAGGTACTGCTGATCGAGGATCGAGCGGTCCGCGTTCGAGAGGTACCTGCCCCCGAAGATGGCGCGGCCCCAGTGGGTCTCGCTGCGGTACCCCATGATCCCGGAGGTTCCGATGTCGAGGAGATCGGCGTTCCCCCGCTGAAGGCTGCCCGAAAGGTCGGCCCCGACGTGGAATCCGTCGACCTCGGCGAGCTGGAATCGCTCGGTATTCAGGATGACCTGCGCTTCGGCCGCACAGGTCAGGGTCGTGAGAAGGACGACGAGGAAGAAGGGGGCAAGGGCTGCGGGCGATGGTCTCACGGTGTGGACTTCCTCGATTCGGTTCGATGGTCGAGTGGGCCGGGGGTGGCACGATCCCCGGGGATTCAGCATCCTTACCGGGTCGGCTGCCGGCGGTTCCGGGGCGGCCCGCGCACTCCTACCTGCCTGCCCTCGATCGCATGCTCGACTTCTGGACCCTGATCCTCGCCGCCCTGGCGATCGCGGGCCCCGCTGCGGCCACGGTCCACATCGTGTTCGCGAAGCGGAACCCCTCGACCGCAGTGGCATGGGTCGGACTCGTCTGGCTCGCGCCCCTGCTCGGGATCGTGACGTACCTCATGTTCGGCATCACCCGGATGCAGCGGCGGGCACGGGCCCTGATCGGCGAGGAGGGCATGGACGAGAGCGCCCGTGATCTCGAACCCGTCTCCCTGCGGGAACTCGCGGAGGAGCTGGGTCCGAAGGGCGCCCACCTCACCGCGATCGCGCGGCTGGCGAACCGCGTCGCCGGCCGTCCCCTTCTCGGGGGAAACCGTGTCGAACTCCTCGAGAACGGGGACGAAGCCTTCCCGGCCATGCTCGAAGCGATCGACGGGGCGCGGCACTCGATCGCACTCTGCACGTACATCTTCGACCACGACAAGGCGGGGATCCAGTTCCGCGACGCACTCCGCCGCGCCGTCGAGCGCGGGGTCGAGGTCCGCGTCCTGATCGACGCACTCGGCGCCCGTTACTCGCGCCCCTCGATGGTGGCCGAGCTCCGCAGAGCAGGGGTGCCCGTGGCGCGCTTCCATCCGGTGGTTCTCCAGTGGCGGATGCCCTACTTCAACCTGCGCAACCACCGGAAAATCCTCGTCGTCGATGGATGCATGGCCTTCACCGGGGGAATGAACATCCGGGTGGGCCACCTCCTGGGCGCTGGACCCCCCAAGCCGATCCGCGACCTGCATGCGCGAATCGAAGGGCCCGTCGTGGCCGAGCTGCGCGATGTCTTCGCGGAAGACTGGCTGGCCACGACGAAAGAGCTCCTCGCCGGAGAAGCCTGGTTCCCCCCCCTGGCGCCGAAGGGAGAGATCGTCGCGCGCGGAATCTCCGATGGGCCCGACGGAGACTTCGAGAAGCTCCAGACCATACTTCTCGGAGCGCTCGCCACGGCCGAGCGCCGGGTGCGCATCGTGACCCCCTACTTCATCCCCGACGAACGGATCGTGGATGCGCTCGGCGTGGCCGCCCTGCGCGGGGTCGAGGTCGAGGTCCACCTTCCGGCCCGGTCGAATCTGACACTCGTGCAGTGGGCCTCCCAGGCGTACTGGCTCCAGGTGCTCGAGAAGGGGGTGAAGATCCACGCGACCGGCCAACCGTTCGACCATGCGAAGATCATGACGGTCGACGGCGCGTGGGGGCTGATCGGCTCCGCGAACTGGGATCCGCGGAGCCTGCAGCTCAACTTCGAGTTCAACGTCGAGCTCTACGGTGCTGCCCTCGTCCACGAGCTCGACGCGATGATCGACGAGCGCCAGCGCGAAGCCACCCCGGTCACGAAGAAGATGATGAGGGAGCGGCCGGCCGTCGAACGGCTCCGAGACGGGCTCGTCCGGCTCCTCTCACCCCTCCTCTGAACTCTCCGGGAAGGTCAGCCGAGGACCGCCTCGAGTCTCTCGCCGAGTTCACGGAGCGCCTCCAGGAGATCCTCCGCTCCGTCGTCGATCCTCATCATCTCGGCCATGAGGTCTTCCTGGTAGTCCTCGATCGCCTCCTGGATGTCGTCGCGTTCCATCGCCTCGGCCTGCGCCGCCTGTAGCTGGGCATCGAGCCCCTGGGCCTCGGTCATGAGCTCCTGCATCCGCTCCGCGTCCTGAGCCTGCTGGGCGGCCTGCATCTCGCCCTGGAGACCCTGGAGGCGCTGGATCAGCTCGTCGGTGCGGGGCTCGATCTCCTTCATCGCGTGCTCGATCTGCTCCTGAACCGACTGCAGGGTGCCCTGCAGCTCCTCGCTCCCGGTGAGTGCCTGCTGGCTGAGCTCACGGAAGCGCTGGTCCTTCTCCTGGTACTCCGCGAGCATCTCCTGCACGGAGTCCGGAAGCTCCTGCTGCGCCGCGAGCGGGGCGGTCAGGATCGCGCCGGCAACCGCGACGAGGCCGAGGGTGCGAAGCGATCCTGCCATCGAAAAAGCTGACATGCTCTACTCTCCATGGGGTTGCACGGGCCCGGAAGGGGGCGGTGGCCCCGCAAACCTTCCTCCTGCCTGGTCCGTCGACCGACGCTCGGCCGAAACCGTCCCGGGGATGGACACGTGCGGCTCTGCTGGACAAGCCCCCGGACGCCTTCAGCCTACAGGAGAGTCCGAGGATGGTTCCGGGCGCGGGGAACGGGAGGGAGCCCGCGCCGGTAGGAATCAGCCCCGAGCCATCCACGCGCGCCACCAGGCCGGACCCCGCCAAGTGCCGGCGCCCCCACCCGGTTGTTCCCGACCCAGCGAACGATGAAACCGAACCCACCAGCGGGCACGCTCCTCGCAGTCCTCCTCCCCCTCGGAGTTGCGCTTGCCGGCGCGGGACCCGGGGGGAACGCCTTCCTGGCCGAGGTGCCCCCCGAGCGCCACCAGCCCGTGCGATCAATCGTGCCGCCCCCGGGATACTCCGGCGGCTTCGGGGAGCCGGGATGCAACTTCTGCCACACCGGGCTCGAGGTGAACGACGGGGCCGGGAGCCTCGAGCTTCTGGGGCTTCCCTCGGACGGGTACCTGCCCGGTGCGCGCTACACCGTCATCGTCCGGCTCCGGCACCCCGATCTGCGGATTGCCGGCTTCCAGCTCACTGCGCGGTTCGGCGCCGAGGGGGAGGAGGGCTCCCAGGCCGGCCTCCTGCATCCCGGTGAGGGACAGCGCATCGTCGGCGCCGAGGAGTTCCCCGTCCAGTACCTGGCGAACGATCAGGCGGGGTCGCGGCCCGTGCGGGAGGGAGTCGGCGAGTGGCGCTTCGCGTGGACCGCGCCCACCGAGCCATCGGGACCCGTTGTCTTCCACCTCTCGGCCACCGCAGCCGACGGGGACGGCAGCGAGTTCGGCGACCGCGTCTACCTGCTCGAACTCTCCGTCTCGCCGCCCGGGGCGTCGAACTCCTCGCGGAACCAGCGCAGGAGCTCGTCCGAGGCGGCCTCGGAGTAGGAGACCGCGACTCCCCCGCGCTCCTCGATCCAGGCGGCATCGCTCTCGTCGAAGGCGCGGACCAGGACGGGCACCCCGTTCGCGAGCTCGAGAAGGGGCCCCGAGTCCTTGGGAAACCGGACCGTCGAGACGACCATGCGAGCATGCGGGGCGCCCGCCTCCCGGAGGACGCTTCGATCGGTGGCGTCCCCCCGGATGACCCGGAATCCCGCCTCGTCGATCTGCTCGACGACCGCCGGGTCGTCGTCGATCACCCAGATCTCGTGCGGGGTTCCAACGAGGGTTTCGAGCAGCGCGAGTCCGCTGGCGCCGCAACCCACCACGAGGATGTGGCCCTCGGGGGGCTCCTCTTCGCGCCGGGTCCCGCTCCAGGGGTGCAGGCGAATCAGGAGTCCGGTGACCGGGGTCGTCGCGAGGATCGGGGTCAGCATCATCGAGGCGACCGTGACGAGAACGATGACCGAGAAGGCCGAATCCGAGATCTGGCCGAGGAGCATGCCCTGGATCCCGACCACGAGGGAGAACTCGCTCGTCTGCGAGAGGATCAGCCCCGCTCCGACTCCGCCCCGGGCCGAGAAGCCGTTGCGCTCCGCCACGAGCGCGACGAGGGGCGGGGTGAGCACGATCACGAGCCCGAGGAGGATCGCCGCCTGGACGACCTCGCCCGGGGTCGGGATGGTGAGGATCGCGCCGAGCGTGGTGAAGAAGAGGGCCGAGAAGAAGCCCCCGAGGGAGTTGAGCTGACCCCGGACGAGGGCGTTCACCGGGAAGGGCGAGAGGGCCACCCCGGCGAGGAAGGCGCCCCCGATCAGGGGCACGTTCAGGAGGTGTGCGATCCCGAGGAAGACGAAGAGGACCGCGAGGACGAGGAGGAGGAGCCGCTCCTCGTCGTCCGCGACGCGGGGGAGCACGCGGGGGGTGACCCAGCGCAGGAGCCCCGCCGCGAGCAGCATCAGGGCCAGGGTCGAGCCCACCCCGATCCCGACCGCGAGCGCGCCCTCGTCGAGGAGGGTCACGACCGGGATGAGGAGGATCACGAGGAGGTCCTGAAGGAGGAGGATCCCGGTGACCATCCGCCCCATCGGGGTGTAGAGCTCGCGCCGCTGCTGGAGGAGCCGGATCACGACGAGGGTCGAGGAGGCCGAGAGGGCAAGCCCCAGGTAGGCGGCCGTCTGCAGGCTGAAGCCCAGGAGGTGGGCCGCCCAGAGCCCCGCGGCCCCGAGGACGAAGAACTGGAGCACGCCGACGCGCAGCGCGGTGCCGAGGTAGCGGCCGACCCGGTCCGGGTTCAGCTCGATCCCGGCGACGAAGACGACGACCATGACCCCGAGCATCAGCACGTCCTCGAGGAAGCCCTCCGGGAGGGCTACGAGAGCGGAGGCCGCCATCCCGAGGATCAGGAGGAGCGGGATCGCGGGGACCCGAAGGAGGTGCGCCGCGGCATACCCGATCGCGGCGGCGGCCAGGAGGAGGGCGAAGGCCGTCATGGTGCGAAGACCCCCCGCTCGCTGAGTTCCTCGACGATCCGGTCGACCCCGATGCGCTGGGCCTCTATGAGGTGGTCGACCCCGAGGCGCATGAGGTCGCCGACGCTCCCCGGATCGAAGACATTGATCGAGCAGGGTACCCCCATCTCCCGACA
Organism: Gemmatimonadota bacterium; assembly: GCA_007125125.1. Lineage (GTDB taxonomy): Bacteria > Gemmatimonadota > Gemmatimonadetes > Longimicrobiales > Gaopeijiaceae > SLDT01. The sequence continues at coordinate 11,561 of SLDT01000003.1, forward strand.
GCGGTACGCCAGGAGGCGGTTGGCCTCCTCGATGTGGAGGGCCGAGACGAGGAGGCGTGCAGAGGCGAGGTCCGCCTCTTCCAGGACCGCCCGGTACTCGACGTTGCCGAGGAGGGTGGCCGAGGGGAGCCCGCGGAGCTTCGAGGGGTCGGTGTCGACCGCGAGGACCTCCTCGCCCTGCTCATGGAGGCCCCGCACGATCGAGCGTCCGAGCGAGTTCATTCCGACGACGACGACGTGCCCCTCGCGCCGGACCTCCTCGCTCATCGGGGAGGGACCCTCGCGGGCGCGGAAGATGCGCAGGATCCCGAGTGCGCTGACCCGTTCGTAGAGCGGGTGGTTGTAGAGGATCATGAAGGCCGAGGTCGCGATCGTGATCAGCCCGACGACCCCCACGAGCGAGAGGATCTCCTCCCCGATCAGCCCGGTGGCGAGCCCCATCGCCGCGAAGATGAAGGAGAACTCCGAGATCTGCGCCACTGTCACGCTCGTGAGGAAGGAGGTGCGCTCCCCGTAGCCCATCCGGGCGATGATGAGCATGAAGATGAAGGGGTTCCCGAGGAGGACGAAGAGGGAGAGGAGGATCGCCGGGAACCAGATCTCCCCGATCGCCCCGAACTCCATCTGCGCCCCCAGCGAGACGAAGAAGACCGCGATGAAGAAGTTCATCAGCGGGTGCACGCGTCGGCGCAGGTCGTGGTTGTAGGGGAGCTGCGCGAGAGCGAGTCCGGCGAGGAAGGCACCGATCTCGAGGGAGAGCTCCATCACCTCGGCGCCGAGCACGAAGGCGAAGCACCAGGCGAGGCTCACGATGAGGAGGGTCTCCTGGGACGAGGCCACCCGCCCGAGCGCCGCCGGCAGGACCCACTTCGCCGCCACCCCCGCCACGACGAGGAGGAGGGCCATCCCCCCGAAGGCGATCCCGAGGTTCGTGAGGACCTCGGCGGTGGCCATCTCCTCGCCCCGGCCGAGCCCGGCCAGGAAGGTGAGTGCGACGACGACGACGAGGTCCTGGACGAGGAAGATCCCGACCGCGATCCGCCCGTAGACCGAGTCGAGCTCCCCCTTCTGGTCGAGGAGCTTCACCACCACGACCGTGCTCGAGAAGGTGAGGGCCGTTGCGATGAAGAGGCTCTCGATGAACTCGAAGCCGAGCAGGAGGCAGAAGGCGAGCCCCCCCCGCCGCAGTGAAGACCACCTGCCCGATCCCCGCCACCACGGCCACCTTCCCGACGTCGCGGATCTTGTCGAGCGAGAGCTCGAGCCCAACGAGGAAGAGGAGCAGGGCGATCCCCACCTCCGAGATCAGGTCGACCGCCTCCGAGACGGAGATCACCTGCAGGAGGGGCCCGAGGACGAGCCCGGCCGCGATGTAGGCGACGATCGAGGGAATCTTCAGCGTCTGCGCGAGGAAGACCATCACCGTCGCCGCCACGAGGATGAGGCCGAGGTCCTCGAGGATTCCGATCTCCGTGGGCATGGATGCGGGATTCGGGGTAGGGGTGGGCCGGTCGCCCGGAGGCCTGAGGGCGGGAATACCCCGAGACCTTCCGCGTGCTCCCCCGCCTCGGCCGCGATGCGCCGTCACGCAACCGTGACGCGAGCGTGACGCCCCACTCGCCGCACGATCGCCGGCCCGCCGCAATCCGCTGCGAACCTCCTTCCATGAGGGTCGCACTCTTCACGGACACGTACCTGCCCCAGGTCAACGGTGTGTCCCGCACCCTGGCCCGCCTGGTGCGCCATCTCGCCGACGGGGGCCACGAGGTCGCCCTCGTCTCGCCCCGAATCGAGGAGGCTCCGGCCGAGCACGTGGTGCTCCACCACCGGCTCCGCGGCGTGCCCGTCCCCGTCTATCCGGAGCTCCTCCTCACCGGCCCCCTCGGCCGGCGGGGCCGCGCCGCCCTGGACGACTTCGCCCCCGATGTCGTCCACTGCGCCACCGAGAGCACCGTCGGTCGGGGAGGAAGGCGGTGGGCGCTCCGCCGCGGTCACCCCCTCGTCACCTCCTTCCACACGAACTTCCCCGAGTACGCGGCCGGATACGGGCTGGGCTTCGCGGAGTCCTTCGCCTGGGCGCTCCTGCGCCGCTTCCACGAGCCTGCTCTCCGGACCCTCTGCCCCTCGCGGGCGACGCTCGAGGAGCTGCGCGCCAGGGGATTCCATGAGCGGCTGGGGATCTGGTCGCGCGGGGTCGACTCCCACCTCTTCGACCCGGCCCGCCGGAGCGCCGAGCTCCGCGAGGAGCTCGCCCCTGGCGCCGAGGTGGTGCTCCTCTACGTCGGCCGCCTCGCGCCGGAGAAGCGGATCGAGACCCTCTTCGAGGCCTTCGTTCGCCTCCGCGGCCGCACGGAAAGCTCCGTCGCCCTCGTCCTGACCGGTGACGGCCCCCTCGGGGACGACCTCCGGCGCAGGGCCGAGCCCGGGGTGCACTTCACCGGCTACCTTCGGGGCGAGGCGCTCTCGGCGGCCTACGCCTCGGCCGACATCTGCGCCTTTCCCTCCGACACCGAGACCTTCGGGAACGTCGTGACCGAGGCGATGGCGAGCGGACTACCCGTTGTCGGGGCCGACCGCGGCGGGGTACGCGACACGATCCGCCACGGGGAGACCGGGTTTCTGACCCGTCCCCGGGACCCCGAGGCGCTCGCCGAAGCCCTCCTCGAGCTCGTCGAGAACCCGGCGCTTCGGAAGGAGATGGGGGCGGCCGCGCGCGCCGACGCCCGCACTCGAAGCTGGCCCGCGATCCTCGAGGGGGTGGTCGAGGTCTATCGTGAGGCTGCGGGGGGCGCGCGTCGGGTCGTGGATGGCGTCCGATGAGTCAGTGGATCCTCCTCGTGGGCGCCGCGGACCTCAGACTTTACCGCTGGATGGCCGCAGTGCGCCGCCCCCGCCTGACCCGCTTCATGCTCGCCTGCACCCGGCTGGGAGACCCGGCTTCGGTCGTGTTGCTTGCCACGCTTCTTCTCATGACCGGGGGCACCGTCTCGCAGGCGGCGGCGGCCTCGGCTGTCATCGCCTTCGTCCTGTCGCAGGTGCTGAAGCGCCTGATCGCCCGACCGCGGCCGGCGCTCGGGGTTGGCTTCCGTTCGGTGATCGAGGCCCCGGACCACTTCTCCTTCCCCTCGGGGCATGCCGCCGTCTCGCTCGCTCTCTGGCTTCCGTGGGCGCTTGCGCTCCCTGGCTACCTGGGGATTCCCCTTCTGGCAGGCGCCCTGCTCGTCGGGGTCTCACGCTCCTATCTCGGGGTCCACTATCCCGGCGACGTCTTCGCGGGCTGGGTGCTCGCCCTCGCATCGGCGGTGCTCGGCGCCCAGCTCGCGGGCTGAAACGCCGCGTCTGTCACCCCTCCTGCTGAGGGTCCGTCTGCGCCTGGAACCAATTCGCTACCTCCTCGACCGAGCCGGACTCCATCAACGCCTCGATCCCCTCGCCCTGTCGGATAATCCGCGCGAGGCGCGTCATGAGCCTGAGGTGGTCGAAGCGCTTCTCCTTCGGGCCGAGGAGCACGAAGACGAGCCGGGCCGGGGACGAGGCAAGGGGAAACCGCAAGCCCTGACGACTCACGCCCACGAACATGAGCGGTTCGCCCAGCCCCGGCACGAGGGCGTGCGGGAGCACCACCCCCTCCCGGATCTCGGACGAGAACTCGTCCTCGGACGCGGCAAGGCGCCGCACGATGTCGTCCATGCGAGCCTCGTCCTCGCCAAAGTGCGAGGCGAGGAGCTGGCGGAGAGGTTCGCGGTAGGGTCCGCCCGGGAGGTCGAAGACGATACGCTGCGTGGAGAGTCCGAGAGGAAGCGCATCGCTCGCGCGGGCGGCTTCGGGAGCGGTCCCTGCGGTGTCGGGCGGATACATCATGAGGAAGCTTTCCGGAACGAGGCCGGAGAGCTTCCCGGGGAGTCGTTCGAGTTCGCGGTGCCAGGTCAGGCTCTCGCGACGCGCGCTCAGGACCACGACGAGGTCCTGTGGCTCGAGTCGGGTCCGAAGCTCCCAGAGGAGCGGACCCCAGGCCTCGACCCCGTCGAAGTTCATCGGGAATTCGGGATCGACCTTGGCAAAGAGTTCCTCGTAGTGCTCCGGGTCTTCCTCGACCACGAGGGCCTGAAAACGTGCGTCGACCTCCGAGACGAGGTTCTTCAGGGCCGAGACCGCGGTGAGGAACCCGGGATGTCGGTCGGCCTGGGGGGGGATCACGGTCACCACGCGCGATGTGGTGTTCAGGGGATGTCCGAGCTTCGCGACGATCACCATTTGCCGCGTCTGGTCGAGGAGCTGGTCGAGGACCGTCCCGAAGACGGCCGTCCGGCTGCCGCTTTGACGGCCGTCCCAACCGACCACGATGATCGAGGTCCGCGTCTCGGCCGCCGCCCGGGTGATTGCGGTCGCGATGTTCTGGTCGACCCGCGTCAGCGGAGACACGGGCACATCGGCCCCTGCCGCATAGAGCACCGCGTGAGAGAGCATCTTCTCGGCTTCGGCTACCTGGGCCTCCGACCCGTCTTCGGTTCCGCGCACGACCATTAGGGGGTGGAGCGGCTCGTCCGAGCGTGGGTCCCGTAGGAAGAACCCGATGTCCATGAGGGCATCCGCGGTTGCCGGGTTCGAGATCGGAATCAGGATCCGGCGCGGAGCCTGCGAGGGGTCGTAGGGCTTGGCCTCTTCCTGGAGGGCGACCTGACGCCCGAAGCGCTCGACGAGCGAGGGGCCGACGAAGACCGTCACCACGATCATGAGGATCACCGCGTTCACGACCTCCTCGCCGAAGAGACCGATCTCGAGTCCGACGAAGGTCACGGCGAGGGTGGCGGCGGCCTGCGGCACGGAGAGGCCGAACATCGCGAAGCCTTCTTCGCGTGTGTAGCCGAAGAGGAGGCGGCTCGACCAGGCGCCGGCGAACTTCCCGACGTGCACGAGGAGGATGAGTGCGGCGGCGATGACCCAGACTTCGGCACTTGCCACGAGGACCCGGGGGTCCACGAGCATCCCGACCGAGAGCAGGAAGAAGGGAATGAACAGGGCATTGCCGACGAAGCGCACCCGTGTCATGAGGGGGCTCTTGAGCGGAATGAGCCGGTTCAGCGTGATCCCGGCCAGGAAGGCACCGATGATCGGTTCGGCCCCCGCGAGCCCCGCCGCCCATGCCGTCGCGAAGAGCACGACCATGAGAAAGAGGAACTCGGCCGGGGCCTGGCTCGGGACGTTTCGGAAGAACCAGCGCCCCACCCGCGGAATCGCGATCATGACGATGGCCGCGTAAAGGGCGAGCACGCCGAAGAGCCGGAGCCAGAAGACCGCGTTCAGCTCCCCGGTGAGCGAGCCCGCCACGACAGCCAGCACCGTCAGGGCGAGGGTGTCCGTCACGAGGGTCCCCCCGATTACCGTGACGACCGCCGTATTCTGCACGATCCCGAGACGGCTCGCGACCGGGTAGGCAAGGAGCGTGTGCGACCCGATGATCGCCCCGACCAGGAGGGAAGCCGCCAGCCCGAAGCCGAGCATGGGCATGACGAGAAGGCTCAGCGCCATCGGGAGCCCGAACGACAGGCCTCCGAAGATCACGCTTCTTTGCCGATACTCGTTGAAGCGGTTCAGGTCGAGCTCGAGACCGGCCAGAAAGACGAGGTAGAGGAGCCCGACCTGTCCGAGCAGCTCGAAGGTGAAGTCCCGCTCGAGGAGGTTCAGGACATTCGGACCGACCACCGCACCGAGCACGATGAGCCCGATGATCCCCGGTACCTTGAGGCGCTCGAAGACGATCGGCGCGAGGAGAAAGATCCCCATCGCGATCGCAAAGATCAGAACCGGGTCGTTGATCGGGAGGGAGGTGGGCATGCAGAGGTACTGGTGGGAACGAAGGGCGGGAGGGAGGCTGCCCTGCTCAACGTCGGAATGCCCGCTGGGGACGGCAATCTACCGTCCGATCGTCCGGGTGTACAACCCCGCCCGCGAATGGCGGTGCCCGGTCATCCTCGAAGCATGAGGCCCCCCAGCCTTGGACTTCCCCCACGCTCGACTATATTCGGAGGGTCCGAAGGCCGGCAGGGTCCCGCCCCCGCGCACCGGCTGCCCCGGGGCCACTCCCCGGCACGAAGTCTCCGAGAACCGCATGCCCCAGACGTCTTCGACCCTCGCCACGCTCGCCCGTTTCGCGATGCGCGAGATCCCGCTCGAGGGTGACGCGACGCGATCGGCCGAGCCCGGGCCCTTCCTCGCGCATTTCGAGGGCGACATGCGCGGCTTCTGGGGCCGGGGCGATCGCTGGGCCGCCTGGGGGGGTGGGCTCGCGCGGATCGAAGTGCCCCGGTCGGGTCCGGATACCGGTAGTGCCGATGCGGACCGGTTCGGCCTCGTGCGTCGGCGGGCGGCGGCCCTGCTCGGCCGCCGCCCGGCCTGGGTCGAGGTACCCGATCGCCCCCGCTGGTTCGGCGGATTCTCCTTTCTCCCCGAGGCCGGGACGGACCCCGCATGGCAAGGATTCCCGGCGGGTGTCTTCGTTCTGCCCCGATTCGTCCTCGAGGGTCACGGAGATCAGCGTCGGCTCCTCGCCTGCCTCCCGGCCCACGAGAACGGA
>SLDT01000198.1 GCA_007125125.1 Gemmatimonadota bacterium
CGAGATCCTGCACCGGGCCCACCCGGACTGGGTCATCCCGATTCCGGAGCCGGGCACGCGGGTCTTCCTCAGGGGAATGGTACCCGGGCACCCGGAGCTCTCCTTCGACCTGCCCCGGCTCCAGGTCTTCGCAGACTACGTCGCGGGCGAGCGGGAAGGAAGCGCCGAGATGAAGCCCCACCTCCTCGCGCTCCTCCCCGGCGAGCGACGCTTCTACCTCCTGTACCGACTCCTCTTCAACTACCCCCTCGACCCGATGGCGGAGCGGTGCATCCGCCTTCGCACGGCCGAGGGCTGGTACTCGACCGGCTGAGGCACGACCATGGCGCTCTTCCACGTCCCCGTCTCGCTCATGTGGACCGCGAACATGGGGTTCTATCGGCACGATGCCTGGGTACCGGCTGCACCCTCCCCGGTCCTCTTCCCGCTCCAGCCCTCGATCGAGATGACAACCCCGATGTTCTGGCCACCGGGGTTCGCACTGAACAAGAATTCCTTCTCGAAGAAGGTGGTGCACCTCAGCTCGATGGTCTGCACGGCGGGGCACGACTGCGGCCCCCTCATCCTCGACATCACCCCGCCGCAGCCGGCAAACCTCAAGTACCCGGTGATGTGGCTGAACAGTTCGCGCAAGTTCATCCTGACCGCGAGCTCGGTCGATCACGATGGGAAAAAGGTGGCATGCGCGGCGGTGTGGCCCCCGATCCCGATGATGACCTGCGGAGACCCGATCAGTGCCCCCGTCGCGATGATCCATACGAACTTGATCAACAGCGAGAAGGTGGGGGTCTCCCTCGCCGATCTCCTGATCGGACTGGCCACCCTGGCGATCTCGATGGTGATCGACTACGCATTCAGCCGCATGGGCAAGCAGGACGACCCATTCTCCAACGTGAACATCGGGAAGGAGTACGACAAGGCGCTGATGAGCCTCCTTACCGGTGGTCTTCCAACGAGCCGGAAGGGACTTGAGAAGTGGGCGGCCAATGCAGCCGCCGGAATCGGCCTCAGCATCTTCGGCACGGACAACGAGGGCAACTTCCAGTGGCAGTGGCCCAATGTGGAGTTCTCCATGGGACGGCGCACGGTGGGCTACAACTTCGAGAAGGGCGAGGGAAAGGTCGGCTCGGACTACGGGTTCGTGAAGACGGAGGTGGTCTCCTCGACCACCGAAGGCATCAGCGTGGGCGGCAGCGCCTTCGGATTCGGGTTCTGAGATGGGCGAGCCGCGCACGTCTGCCCGTCCCTGGTACGATGTGGTGCTCGAGCTCCGGCCCGAGCGTCCGGCCCCCGGCACCCAGAAGGTCTTCGGACTCGTCAAGTTCACCTACGAGGTGCGCGGACAGCAGCTCGAATACGCCGAGGCCGAGCCCCTCGCCGATCCGATTCCGGGCGAGGATCCCCCGATCCCTCCGGGTTCGGACTTCTGGCCCGAGAAGCTCATGACCGACCTCGTCGTTCAGGGAAGCGCCTTCGCCCCGCCCGGGCGCGAGGTCACCCGGAGCGAGGTCCACCTCGATGTCGGCTCCTGGCGGCGGAGCATCGCGGTTCTCGGTGACCGCGAGATCCTCTGGCAGGAGAGCGGGAACCCCCGGATCGGCTCACCCGCCCCCTTCGAGGAGATCCCCCTCACCTGGGACCATGCCTATGGGGGAATCGACGACCGCACTCCGGTGCCGTACCCCCAGACGGTCGAGGACATCCTCCAGCTCCAGTACGACCACCCCGGGCTCTACCCACGCAACCCCTTCGGCCGGGGGTACCTCATCGAGCCGGAGCCGTCCGACGACGCGGTGATGCCGAACCTCGAGGACCCGGACGACCTCCTCACCGAGGAACGCCTCATCACGCGCGATCCGCGGCGCTGGTACCTGCAGCCGATCCCCGCCTGCTTCGACTTCATGTCGGTCGGAGCCTTTCCGCGGAAGGTGTGGATGCACTCGGACTCCGAGCCCTGGCACCCGGCCCCCGAGGACGCCTCCCTCCCCGAGATCCGGCGAGGATTCCTCGTGGAGGGCTACCGGAGCCTGATGCGGACGCCCGGCCACCCTTCCCCCGACCCGCGCTTTTTTCAGGGGGGCTCGCATGGCCTCGTCCTGCGCGAACTCGCGCCGGGCACTCCGATCCAGGTCTCGGGAATGCACCCCGAGCACCCGACCGTGCGCTTCACGACCCCGGCGCCCCCCCCGATGCGCCTCTGGGGCGACGGGAAGGTGCTCGAGGCGGTGACGCGGCTCCACCACCTCGTCTTCCGGCCGGGCGAGCTCAAGGTGACGATGGTCTACGGCCTCTCGGCCGCCTCGCCCCGCACCTTCATTCCCGGTGTGCACGGGCAGATCCCGATCTTTCTCCAGGTCGGGGACGACGAGGCGGTCCCCTTCGAGACGCCCCCGACCCTCAAGGCGCAGCTCGCCGAGGCCGAGGCTGAAGCCGAAGCCGAGCGGGAGCGGGAGGCCGCCGAGCAAGCCGCAGCTGGGGAGGCTGCCACGGGGGAAGCCGACGAGGGGGCTCGGTCCGGGGGTGAGACCGACACGGGCCCCTCGGACAGCGCGCCCTACTGAGGGTTCCGGAGCCCCCGGCCCGGCAGGGGTTCAGAACCCCCGGCACTCCCCGGCGACGGGACCCCGCAGGGTGTTCGGGGTCCCCAGATCGACGGGGGCGGCCTCGTTGGCCCGGCAGGTGAGGCCACCCGTCACGGTGCTCCCGACGAGCTCGACCGGGCTCTCCGTGCGGTTCCCCTCGAGGTGGAGCGCCCCGATCACGGTCGCGTCGAAGAGGGTGACCCGCTCCCGAGACCCCGCGATCCGCGCCGCCCCCCCGACGGTCGTTCCGACGAGCTCGACGACCCCCGCGCCCTCGGCGCTCAGCCCCCCCTGCAGGAGGGCATCCGTCGCAACGAGGGAAGCCCCGGGGAAGACCCGCACCCCGCCCTCGATCCGCGCCCCCCGCACGCAGGTGGTCCCACGCTCGACGAGGAGCTCGCCCTCGTGGTCCTCCTCGATCGTGACGGTGCACTCGGGCGAGGGCCGGAGGGTCACCCGGAAGGCCTCGGCCTCCCCGATGTTCCCCGCCGCATCGATCCCGCGGACCTCGATCCGGTGCGTGCCCCACCCCGGCTCCCGCGCCTCCCAGGGCTGGGGCGAGAGCCCCTCCGAGCTGAGCGACCCGTAGACCAGCTCCTTGATGTTCGTCCCGCGCGGCGTGAAGTGGAAGGGAGTCCCCTCCGGTGCGTCGGGCCACCCGTAGTAGTGGTGCCAGCCATCGCCATTGAGCCGGAACTCGGCCACGACGTACCCGGGCTGGTCGTCCCGCGCGTCGAGCGCCATCGTGAAGTCGTCGCGCATGAAGTAGTGGGCACCGCCCCCCGCCCGCGCCACCCGCGCCTCCGACTCGGAGAGGGAGTACTCGACGGTGGGCGGGGTGTTGTCGACCACCCAGGTGAGGGTTGAGGTCTCGCCCTCCGGGTCGGCCGGATCCGAGACCGTGGCCCGCAGGGTGTGCGTTCCCTCGGAGAGCCCGTAGTGGGCCAGGTGGAAGTGCCGCGCCCCCGCCGGCACCGGGACTTCCCGTCCATTCAGGACCCAGCCCACCTCGAGCACCCGGTCGCCCGGCTGCGTGGTCTCGACGAACACCACATCCGTCCCCCCGACCGGCCGCTCCGTCTGCGTGTGGCCGGTGAAGGCCACCTCGTCGGCCCCGTTCGAGCCGTTCGCCTGGGGCGCCGCGACCGCCGAGCTCGCCGTCCAGCGGCGGATCGCCGTCAGGGAGCGCTCCCGCACCTCCGGGTCCCGCACGTACGCGGTCGGATCGGAGACCCGCACCTCGACCTCGTGCTCCCCGCTCCCGAGCTCGAGCCGGGAGAGGTCGAGAATCCGCCGGTCTCCCCCGCTTCGCACCACCGCGCCATTCACCCGCCAGCTCACGTCCAGCTCGTGGTACACCGGGTTCGCCGTCGCCACCCAGACCACCTGCCCCGTCGAGATCGGCCCCTCGTTCGGCGTCGAGGCGGTGATCAGCTCCGCCTCTTCCGAGATCCGCGCCGTCATCCGCTCCCGGCTCACCTCGTCGAAGTAGTACCCGAGCGAGATCATCATCGAGTGCTGCGCCGGCCGCCAGGTCCCCGTCCGGTTGCTCTGCCCCCCCTCGAAGCGCCCGATCACCCCCCCGGCCTCGCTCTCCTCCCCGAGCCAGCGCCACCACTTCGCCTGCCGCTGGAGCATCTCCTCCTCGGTCATCAGGGTGTGGTGGATCGACCCCGGCTCCCCGCCCTGGTAGTGCCCCCCCGGGACGCCCCGCCCCCGGTACGTGTACTCGTCCTGCAGCCGCCCGAGCGAGTGCCCGAACTCATGCGGGGTGATCAGGGGCCCGAGGGAGTTCCCCCCCGAGGTCGTGGCCACCGCCCCCCCGCGTCCCCCGTAGGTGTCCGTGTTCGCGATCGCGAGGAGCTGATTGTAGTGGGGCGTCGCCATGTCGGCATAGCGCCGCGCCTCGGCCGCACCCACATTGATCCCGCGCGCATTCGGGTTCGTGCACCCCCCGCTGAAGCTCATCGCGAGCGGCGTCTCGCGCTCCTCCCGGATCTCCGGATCGCAGTCGATCCCCGACTCCCCCGAGACGATCTCGACCGCGAACACATTGATGTAGTTCCGGTAGCTCCGGAAGGGCTCGATGCTCCACATCACGTTCAGGTGCTTGTCGACATGCTCCCGGAACCGGTCCATCTCCTCGGCCGTGTACCCGTCCCCCAGGATCACGAGGGTGAAGAAGGACTCCGGGTCCCCATTGATCTGGATCGGCACGACCTCCGCACTCCCCACCTCCTGCCCCTGGAGCGCCACCGGCGAAGCCACGACACTCGCCAGAAGAAGGACGAGGGCCACGCGCCACGCGGGCGCGCCATTCGACGAGGTGATGCGGGACAGGTTCATGGTACACCGTCGGGAGGAAGGCTCGCGAGGGACCGCATCCCCCGCGGTTGTGCGAGATTCTCCCTCCATCTGACCCTCCGGGCGACTCGTTGTCAACCTTTCGAGGCGCTCACCGACCCCGCCGGGCAAGGAGCACAAGGACCCCCGCCCCCTGCTCGAACGGCTCCCCTGCCCACCCCCCAAGAGCCCTCTCCGGGACGAAGCCCGCCTCCTCGAGGAGCCGCATCCACCCCTCCCGGTCGCGCAGGAGCATCGCATGCCCCTTCTCGGCCCCGTCCGGCCAGACGATCCGCTCCCGGTTCACCCCGGTCGCCGGATCCCAGTGGCGCTCCACCTCGACCGGCTCCCCCTCGTGCTCGTCCCACCGCTCGTGCGCCTCGATCCCCTGGTCGAAGGGCCCCCGGTGCATCGTCTCGATCAGGAGGGGCGCCCCCGGCCCGAGCACCGCCCGCACCCCCTCGAGCACCGCCCGGTCGCCCGCGTCGTCCCCGAAGTACCCGAGGGAGGAGCCGAGGGAGACCGCCCCCTCGAACCCGCCCCGGAAGGGAAGCGCCCGGATGTCGGCGCGCACC
>SLDT01000092.1 GCA_007125125.1 Gemmatimonadota bacterium
TCCGCCTCCTCGACGACCCACCCGCGAGCTGGACCCTCCGCAGGCTCTGGTCCGCCATCCCCCTGGCCCTCCGCCAGGAGGTCGTCCGGGTCCTCCTCGCGGACCCCGAGCACCATGCCTTCCACGAGCCCCTCCACCGGACCATCGCCCGCGCCGCAGGGTTCCGGTACAAGGTCCTCGCCCGCATGGCCCCCGAAACCGTCGCCCGCTTCGTCGGGAAACTCCCGAGCAACACCCTCTCCGACCCCGGCGGCGTCCTGCGGGCCTTCCTCGTCACCGCGCGCCCCGAGATGCTCGGCGCCTACCTCGATCACCTCGGCGTGCCCCATGACGAGGGCATCGTCGCGGACGAGTTCCAGGACGCCGCCGAGCCCGAGGCCGTCCGCGCCGGGGCGGAGGCACTCCTCGAGCGCTTCCCCCCCGACGAGGTGATCGTCTACCTCCTGACCCTTCACGCCCTCACCCCGAGGCTCGTCCAGGGGCTCCCCGATTGGCTCCACCGCCGCTTCGTCGAGGCGTCCGGCACTTCCGCAACGGACGACCCCGACGCCTCCCGCGAGGCCGAGGACGACCCGGAGGATCGGCCCCCGCAGCTCGTCGCCGAGGCGCGCCTCGCGGTCCCCGAGGAGGGCGGCGTCCCCGGGGGGCCCTTCACCGCACTCGACCGAACCCTGATCCGTGCCGCCGTCGACTGCGCCCAGGGGGTGAGCGGCGCCCCGGACCCGGTCATGATGGAAGACATGATCGAGGAGCTCCTCGAGCTGAACTCCGGGCGGCACTCGAGCTACTTCCATCGCGGCTTCGTCGATGCACTCCTCGGTCACCCCCATCGCGAGGCGCTCCCGGCCGAGAACGAGCCACGCCGGAGCTGGTACATGACCGGATGGATCTCGGGACTCGCCCGGTCGCACCGGCACGAGGAGATCGTCGGCCTCCTCGACGCGAGCCGGCACACGGAGGCGCTTCTCGCCCCCGCCACCCCCTGGGGCACCCTCGCCCTCCCGATCGTCTTCGAGGCCCTCTGCCGGGTCCGGCGCGAGCCCGAGGCCGCCCGCCGCCTCCCCGCGGGAGTGCTCCTGCGCAACCCGACCCTCCTCCCTGCCCTTCTCACCGAGGGCACCCGCCTCCTGCGCGCCGACGACGCCGAGCGCGCGCGTCCCCTCTTCGACCGCCTGGGCGAGGTGGTCGAGCGGCTCGAGGAGGCCGGGGAGCCGGTCACGGAGCGCTTCTTCCTCGAGGTGCGCCGGCGTCGCGCGCACTGCTACCGCCAGCTCGGCGAACCGGAGCGCGCCCGCGAGCTCCTCGAGCGGCTCCTCCAGGAGGAGGGCGACCTCGACATCCAGGCGATGGTGCTCGCCGACCTCGGACTCCTGGACGCCGGGTTCCGCGCCCTCGCAGAGGTCCGCCTCTGGCGCTCCGAGGCCGAACGCGCCGACATCCTCGGAGCGCTCGAGAAAGGACGTGACCGCTTCGAGGCCGCCGCCCGCACGGGGAGCCGGTTCGCGAGCCATGGCCAGTGGCCCCTCGCGATCCTGGCCCTCGGCGCCGACGAACCGGAGACCGCCCGCGACCTCCTCTCGGCCGCCCTCTCGAGCTTCCTAGAGCGCCCCGAGCGCTACGCGGAGCAGCGCTTTCTCGCGCGCGTGCGCGCAGCCGCGGGGGTCGCCGAGGCGCTCTGCCTCGAGTACACCCGCCTCCCCCGCGCCTGCGAACTCCTCCTGCGCGGCCTCGAGGACGCCGCCCGCATCTCGCCCCCCCTCCTCGCACCGGTCCTCGACGCCCTCGACGAGCACGAGGACGACCTCGCCGGCAGGCTCCTCGCGCGCATCCTCGAGCAGGAGGGCCCCGCGGTCCTCGACCTCCTCGAAGACTCCGAGATCGTGCGCCGCACACCGGCCGTGGCCGACCACCTCCTGGCCCATGCCCGTGCCCCCGGCATGGGAGGAAGGGCCCGCGCGCAAGCCTTCCACCGGGCACTGCCCGTGCTCCTGGCCGACCGCTCGGGCGATCCCGCCCGGGCCCGACAGGTGCTCGACCAGCTCGAGGAGCTCGCGCACGAGGGGGTCGAACGGGCGCGCTTCCTCGAGCTCCTGGACGAGGGGGGCTCGGCCCTCGAGCTCTGGACCCCGGAGGAGGCGGCGTGGTCGCGGATCACCCTCCTCGAGGGGGAATCGCGCTTCGAGGATGCGGTCGCCGAGCTCCGCCGGCGCCTGGACGAGCTCCTCCGGGGACAGCCCGCGGGGGTGGAGCCGGAAGCCGAGGCCCTCCTCGCGCAGGCACGGAGCTACGGACTCGACCGGGAGTGGTACGCGGACATGGAGGCACGCTTCAGGGCCTGGCAGGCCGAGCATGGGGAGGGCGAGCCGGACGCCCTTCCTCCCACGCACCCGAACCAGCCCTGGCGGGTCCTGATCGTGGGCGGGGACGAGCGGCAGCAGGGGTTGAAGGAGCGGGTCGAGGCCCGGCTCGCGGGCGACGAGGCCTCGTTTCGGATCACGCACATCCCCACGGGATGGAGCGGGAACTGGGCCGGGACGCTGGAGCGGGCGCTGGCCGAGTCACGGCGGAGCGACGCGGTGGTGCTCCTGACCTTCATGCGCACGGAGTTCGGCCGCTCCCTGCGGGCCGGTCTGGACTGCCCCTGGGTCTCCTGCCCGGGGGTTGGGCAGAAGCAGGTCGCGCGGATGGTGCGGAAGGCGGCGGGGTTCGCGGCGGGGACGCGAAAGGGCTGAAGGGGATCAGGACCCGGGCGGGAGTCAGCGCCCTCTCTTCGGCGCTTCCGGCCCGAGGAGAACTCCGGCCAGACGTCGGTCGCGAAGGGCCCCGCCGACCACGAGCGCGGCACTCACGAGGACGAGGTTCTTGATGATGTACTGCCCTTCGAGGGTCAGACCGAAGGGAAAGGCGGTGAAGCAGACCTCGGGCAGAAGCACGAGGGGCAGCATCGTTCCCGGCATCTGAAGGAGCAGCAGGGGAATCGCGACGCGAACGAGGGGTCGCACGAGAAGGCAGACCCCGATCACGATCTCCCACACCCCGAGGACAGGAACGAAGAGGTCGGGGTCCCACCAGTAGACGGTGGCGCGCACGAGCTCGGCGGCCGGGCTGATCCCGACGAGCTTCAGGGCTCCAAACCAGATGAAGACAACCCCGAGCGAGAGCTGGAGCGCCGGCATCCCCCAGGTTCGGAGGAATCGGCTGATCGTGCGGTCGATCCGGTCGAACCGATCGGGGAGCATCAGGGGAGCCATCCGGCATCCTATGACCCCACTCGGCTCTCCGCAAGGAGTCGAGTTCGGTTCGGTGCGCGAGGGTGAGACCGAGTCTTGACAGGGCCTCGGACGCTCGACATTGTTGATATCGCGTTCCTGTTATCGTTGTCTGCGCCAAACCCACGATCCTCATCGGAGTCCTTCCAATGCAGCCCGACGCACACCTCCACCGGCGGCCCGTGTTCGCACGCGTGCTGGCCCTCCTCTCCCTCTCCCTCCTCGTCGTTGCCTGTTCCGACAGCACGACCGGACCGAGCCCGGCCGACGAGCACGTTTCGGCCAGCGAGCTCCAACGCCTCCTCGTGACCGATGCCGAACAGCCGGTGGCCCGGGTCCTCGATGCCTCGTCGGGAGACCTCCTCGGCAGCATGCCGCTGAGCGGTCCGGGAAGCTACGTCTTCGCATCGCACTCCGGTCGGTTCGGGGTGGTCCAGCAGCGACCCCAGGACCGCGTTCAGTTCGTGGACGGCGGGGTGTGGACCCATGGCGACCACGCCCATGTCTCCGACCCTCGCATGCTCTCCTTCGACGTGCAGGAGGGTCTTCCGACTCACGCGAATGTGAACGGCCCCTGGATGAGCACCTTCTTCGACGGGACCGGCCGTGCCGTCTGGTTCGACGAGCGGGACTTCTTCCAGTCGCAGTACCGGATCGCCTTCTCGGTCGAGACGGGCGGCCCGCACCACAGCGGTTCGGCCACGGTGCTCGTTGGTGACACCCCCTACTTCGTGGTCGCGCCCCTCAACCCCGAAGGCGGGCTACCGCGCGCAGTGGAAGTCTACGACCAGTCGGGCGCCGTCGTCTCGGTTGTCCCGAATTGCCCGGTCATGCACGGGAACTCCTCGGCCGGATCGACCGCCGTGTTCGGATGCAACGACGGCCTCGTCCTCGTTCGCCCGAGCGGAGGCTCCGTCACCGCACAGAAGATCACCCCCACGGGCGAGATGGAGGGGCTCGGGCTTCGGAACGCCTGGTCTGCCCCGGACGCCTCGGTGATTCTGGGTCAGTTCGCAGCCCTTCCGGGCCAGCCCACCCGGCGCGTCCTCGCCCTCATCGACGTGAACTCCGGCGCACTCCATCCCCTCCCTCCCCTTCCGACGGGCGTCATGGACCACTGGCGTGCGGTGGAGCCGGTCCGCAACCAGGTGGTACTCCTCGGGACCGATGGAGACCTCTACATCTACTCCGGGACGACCCGGCAGCTCCAGCGTGTCGCGAACGGCGTGGTGCCCGCCCTTCCGCAGTCGGGGGCGACGACCCACCAGGTTGCAGTCGTCGAAGGGATGGCCGCGGTGGCCAGTCCGTCCACGGGCGAGGTCGTCCTCGTGGATCTCGCGACGGCCCAGGTGATCCGCCGGATCAACGTGGACGGTGCCCCCTCGCGCCTCGCCATCCTGGGTCCGTCCGCAGATGGTCTCTACGAGTTGGAGGACTGAGCGAGGTGGAGGCGTGACCTCGCCCAAGTTCTCGCGCCTCAAGTGTGGCGTCGTTCTCTTCGTCCTGGTCGCCCCCGCGCTCCCCTCCGGCGGGGGCGTCCGGGCGCTGGGCGGGGCGACGCCGGAGCCGGACCCCGTTCGGGTGGAGGTGGTCGACGTCCAGCGCGAGTTGCCCGTGTCCGGTGCGATGGTCCTCGTGGACGGGCGCTCGGTGGGCCGCACCGCGCCCGACGGCAGTCTCCTGGTCGAGGTCGCCCCCGACGGCGTCCTCCTCCGCGTGGACGCCGCGGGGTATCTGCCCTGGGAGGCCCGGGTGCGGCCCCCTCCCCCCGATGCCCCTCCCCTGACCGTGGCCCTCGTCCCAGACCCCTTTCGGCTCGAGGCCCTGGAGGTGCGGGTCCGCGCGCTGGGTGCGGGCTCCGCCTTTCAGCCTTCCGCCGTTCTCGACGCGCGGACGCTTGCCGAGCGGATGGCAACCAGCGTGGCCCAGGCCCTGGCCGGCGAGCCCGGGGTCACGGTGCGCACGAACGGCCCGATGGCTTCGCAGCCCGTGATCCGGGGGCTCTCCGGCGACCGGGTCGTGGTCCTCGAAGACGGCCTTCGGACCGGTGACATCGCCACCACGGCCCCGGACCATGCGGTCACGATCGAGCCAGCCACGGCGCGCCAGATCGAGGTCCTGAGGGGCCCGGCGGCCCTGCTCCACGGGTCGAACACCCTCGGCGGGGTCGTGAACGTCCGGCGTGAGGCGGTTCCGGCCTCCCCGGCCCGGGGGCTCGAATGGAAGGCCGCCAGTTATGGAGAGTCCATGAACCGGGGAGGTGCCGCTTCGGGGTGGGTCCGGACGGGGAGGGGGCCCCTCGTCGTCCAGGCCGACGGGGCACTGCGGGGATCCTCCGATGTTCGGACTCCGGGCGGCGACCCCCTCCCCTTCACCGACGTATCCGTTTCCGACCTCGGGGCGGGCGCGGCGTGGATCGGAGACGAGGCTCGCCTGGGAGGCGCCGTGCGCGGGTACAGGGCGTCCTACGGGGTGCCGAGTTCCTTCGATGGGATGACGCTTCCCGGATCGCATGTGGGAGGCGTGTACGTGGAGACACAGCGCCTGTCCGGCCGGGCGGATGCGGAGTGGCAGCGGGGTCCGAGCGGCACCTCCGCGGGCCGGAGGGTCGAGAGCGTGGCAGTCGGCGCGAACGCGATCCGCTTCGAGCAGTGGGAGTACGAGCAGGGAGGGTTCGTCGGGACCCGCTTCGCACAGCTCGCCGGGGGCGGCGACCTCGTCGTACGACACGGCGCACCAGGGCGACGCGGTGCGCTCGGGGCCGCGATTCAGTGGAAGGACCTCCGGGCCGAGGGAAGCTTCACGGGGACCCGTCCGGCCACGCACCGGACCCTCTCGGCCTTCGCGATCGAGGAGGTGGAGCTGGGCTCCACGCGCCTCCTCGCCGGGCTCCGCCTCGACCGGATCGACCTCGTCCCGCTCGACAGCACCGAGACCCTCCTCGTTCGGGACGTTCGCACTCGCTCCTTCGTCGAACTCACCGGTGCCGCCGGGGTCCGCCGGACCCTGGGTGGGGGGTGGGCCGGGAGCCTCTACCTGGCCCGTGCCTTTCGTCCGCCGAGCATCGAGGAGCTCTTCTCGGCCGGACCTCACCTGGCAAGCTACGCCTACGAGATCGGCGACCCCTCCCTCGAGGCCGAACGGGGCGTTGGCAGCGACCTGGTCCTCGAACACGCCGGATCGCGGGGCCGCGTCGAGCTCACCCTCTTCGGGATGCGGATGCGGGGTTACGTTGCCTACGCCCCGGTACTGGACCCCGCGACGGGGCGGCTTCTGCGCGATCCGCGGCTCCGCCGCTACGTGGTCTACGCCCCCGAGCAGGTGGACGCCCGTCTGTATGGCGGGGAGTTCCGGGTCCAGCGCGTGCTGGGGGAGGGGTGGGGACTCGACCTCGCCGCCGATCTGGTGCGGGGCTTCTCCGAGGATGGCGACCCACTCCCGAACCTCCCGCCAGCGTCGGGGCGACTCGAAGTGCGCCGCTTCCTGGGCGACGGCTCCGCAGCGCTCCAGGTCGAGGGTCGCCTCCGTCACAGGGCGACGCCGAGCCCGCCCGCCGAAGCCGAACTCACCTGCACCCCGCGGGTCGAGGAGGCGGAGGTTGCCGTGCTCCCCTCGCACTTCTGCCCCACGCCCGGCACCATTCTCGTGGGCGGTGTGGTCTCTCTGCCCCTCCCGGACCGATGGACCCCCTGGGAGACGCGCCTGACCCTCGGGTTCGAGAACCTGCTCGACACGACCTGGCGGGACCCCCTCTGGCGGGCCAAGCAGGTGGCCCCCCAGCCGGGACGAAACATCCGATTCTCCCTGCAGGTGCAGCCATGAAGAGGCCCACGCCCCGGACCGGCGCGTCCCTCGCAGCCCAACCCTCACGCCGCGGCCCGTCCGTTGGTCTTGCACCGGTCGCCCTCCTCCTGACGGTCGTTGCCGTCTGGGGGTGCGAGCACCCGATCGCGATCGTCTCGCCCCATGTGGAGGCCGCCGACCTCATCCTCGCAACCCCCGAGGGCGCCGAGGTTGCCCGGACGGAGTTCAACCGGGAGTGGTCCGTCCCGGCCCTCGAACTCGAGGACGGCGTGACGCTCGATCTCGTCCTGGTCGCCCTCGACTTCCGGGGCGATCCCATCGACCTGACGGGTCGAAGCGACCTCTCCTTCCGCATGGAGGCCCGTGACGGCACCCTCGTCCAGTGGGAGCCGCTCAGCACCGTGAACCGGATCCATCCCTTCGCCGTCGGCGAGACCGAGGTTCGCTTCCTCATCTGGCACATCAACCACGCGGACTTCGTCACGCCCTGGCTGCGCCTGCGAGTCCACCCTCCCTCGAACACCAGCGTACCCCCGGATCCATGAACACCCACTTCACTCGCGAGGTCGCAGCTCTCCTCCCGATGCGACTCCTCCTTTTCCCGGTGGTCCTTCTTGCCGCATGCACCTCGGATGGCCCCACGGAGCCCACCGTCGACGGCCTCCTCATCCAGGAGATCATCCTGATGGGCGATGACGGATCCTACGCCTACTCGCACCGGGACCACTGGCATGGCGCGCCCGTCGTCCGCGAGGGCCAGGAGGCCGGGTTCGATCTCTGGTTCAGCGAGATCCAGCTGCCCGCCGACGACCACGACCCTCCGCCCACGGAGAGCTGGATCTCCCTGGCCGACCACCCCGAGTACTCGGTACACGTGGTCATCGAAGACCCCTCGTTGGCCCGTTGGACTGGCACGTCGTCGCGCGGCTCGCTCGAGGGGCAGCTGGCCGGTGCCTCGCGCATGTCCTTCGTCGTGCGCCGGGGCCCGACCACGATCTACGAGGCACCGCCCCTGAACTTCCGCGTGCGGGAGCCGGCAGAGTAAGAGGCGCCCCCGGCGCTCAGGGCATCCACCGCCGATCTCCTCCGTCCCTCAGAAGCCTCATCGCGACACCGACGACGACGCCGGTGAAGAGCAGAAGGCCGAGCATGCCGGGCATGAACGCGGCTCTCAGGTCGGATCGCCCATCACCCCGAAACTCCCAGCTCGGGAGTCGGTCCAGGTCCTCGGGCACCAGCCGGCGGTCCCCGAAGATCAGGGGCTCGAAGAAGGCGATCCACTCGGCGTGGAAGGCCTCCACCTCGGCCTCGAACCGCGCAACCCTCCGATCGCCGGTCCCCGCCAGCTCGATCAGGGTCTCGTAGGCAAGGATCGTGGGAGACAGCCATCGGAAGGTGCGGATCCACTCCCGCTGAGCCTCGAGGCTCTCCCCGTATCGGGCCCGCACCGGAGCCAGGCGCCCTCGCACCTCCTCGTTCACCGCGAAGGCCCGCGTCTGGAAGTCCACCTCGTCAACCGACCCCGCGGGGAGAAGCTCGGGGTGGTCGTCGTAGTACTGCGCCAGGACGGCAGCGGCCTGCTCCTGGACCTGCCGCACCTCCTCCCTCTCCAGGGCCACGAGCTCGGCCCGGGACGGGACGGGGTGCAGAAGGCCCGCGGTGAGCTGGACACCGGCGGGGATGAGGATCACGAAGACGAGCCAGAGAAAGGCGAGCGCGACGGCGTTTCGCGCCGAGTCCCTCCCGGTCACGTTCACCACCGCCGCCAGCGCCACCCAGAACCCGAGGTAGAGCGCCACGACCCCTGACCACAGGAGGAAGCGGTCCGGGGGCACCCCGCCCCCGAGCACCAGAAGGGAGACCCCGGCCGCGGCCACCACCATCACGAGGAGGAGCCCCCAGCGGGCGAGAATCTTCGCGATCGTCAGGCTCCGCGCCGAGACCGGCTGGGAGAGGACAAGGGCCAGGGTTCCCTGTTCGCGCTCCCGGGAGATGAGGTCGAAGGAGAGGGCAAGGGCGAGGAGCGGAAGGAGAAAGGTCACCACGAAGGCCAGGTCCAGGGGACCGGTGAGGAGATGGAGCGGATTCTCGATCTCCTCCCGGGCACTTCGAGGGTCCGCGCCATCCAGGATCACCGCGACCACCGGAGGAATGAGGTCCGACTGACCCACGGCCGAGGCTTGGAAGGGAGATGTCGGCAGGACGGCGTAGCGCTGACCCCGGCCACGGCCCGCCACGTAGGGCCGGGTCGGGTCCTGGAAGGGTGAGGGAGAAGCGTTCCCGGAGTGCACATTCTCCATTGCACTGCGGAGGAGTTCGTAGCGCTCGGCCTCCTCCTCCAATGCTGCCTCCACCTGGCTGCGATGGGTCTCGACGGCGCGGGCCCCGACGTGGACCGAATATCCGGTGAGGAAGACGAGGGCGGCAGCGGCGACCCAGACGATGCGGTCCGCCAGAAGCGCCTTCAACTCATGGATCAGGGTACGACGCAGAAGCGACACCCTCAGGCCCCCCTTGCCACGGCGGACGCCCCCGACCTGGCCAGGACGGCCCCCAGGAGCAGCCAGAAGAGGAGCCCTGCAGCCGCGGTCCCCTGGCCGGCCATGGCCCATCCCGCTCCCGGGCCCAGGTACTCGAACTCCGGCACCTGTGCCCAGAGCGATCCATCGGCCATGTACGTCTCGCCCGAGCGGGAATTCACCATGATGTCCTCGTTCAGGACCCGCTGGATGAGCCGCCGGTGCTCCTCCGCGGCCGTTGCGTAGCGCTCGTGGTGGGCAGGGTCCGTCCCGGCGAGGGCCATGGAAAGACTCCGGACCGCGAGATGCGGGGCGAGGAGTCCGACTCGTCGGTGCAGCTCCAGTTGCCGCTCCACCCGCTCGGCCAGCTCCCCGAAGCGCCGGTCGAAGACGAGGTTTCCGAACTCCTCGCCGGACTGGAAGGAGAGACCGGCGAAGTTGAAGGGAAGCTCCGCAACGTCCGAGACCCCGTGGGCAACGGTGACGCTGTCACGGAGCATCCGTCGGCGCACGTCGCGGGGGGTATGGTCGTCGAATCCCTCGGCCAGGTCACGCTGGATCGAGGCCTGGAACTCGAGGCTCGAGGGCAGGGGAACGAGCCCCCGCGCCAGGTCGGAGGCAACCCGGGGTGCAACGATCCCGTTCATGATCCAGAAGCAGAGCAGGAGGCCCAGCGCCACCCGCGACGAGGGCGCCAGGGCCGAGGCCGCGACCGCCAGGAGGACGAAGACGGCGAAGTAGGTCAGGTACGTGACCAGGAGGAGGCCGTAGCGCACCATCTCGTCCCCCACGGCGCCCCCGCCTGGTCCGGCCATCAGAAGCGCCAGCGCCCCCACGATGGCCGCCGGGACGAGCAGGATGCCGAGGGCCAGGGCGAGCCCGACGATCTTCCCGCCGGCCAGGCGCTGCGGGTCCACCCCCAGGCTCAGCACCTGCCTCAGCGTCCCCTGCTCCCGCTCGCCACTGAAGCTCCGGAAGGCGAGGAGCAGGATCAGGAGGGGTACCAGGAGCTGGAGCGTCGTGGCCGCGGTCAGGTCCGCGAAGCGCGCGAGCGCCGGAGTGTCCTGGACAGCTCGGTGTTCGAAGGGGTTCTGGTAGTGGGCCTCGAGCCAGGTGGTGGCGCCCACGTAGGGTTCCACCCCTCGATCCACGAACGAGAGGCTGGACACGGGACGGAAGACGTAGATCCCATAGTGGGCGGCCGAGTGGGGATTCTTGTCTCCCTGCTCGAGCCACTGGGCCCAGCTCATCGCCTCGGCGGCGGCGTGAGCCCGTGCCACCTCCTCCCGCTGGGCGAACCCGGCGGAGAGGGAGAGAAGCAGGAGCGCCCCCACGAGCGCCGCCCCCCAGCGGAAGCGGCCGTCCCGGAGCTGCTCCCGGACTTCCTTGCGCACGATTTGACGGAGCATGCCGGTGATCCTCCTCAGTCGTGCATGTGTTCGAGGTAGATCCGCTCAAGGTCGGCATGGTCCAGCTCCCCGGGATCCAGCTCGGCGCGAAGGACCCCGCGCCGCATGATCCCCACCCGGCTCCCCACCTCCTTCGCCCGGAAGAGGTCGTGCGTGGCCATGAGAATCGCCACGCCCTCCTGCCGTAGCTCCCGCAGGAGTCCTGCGAACTCGTTCGCGGCCTGCGGATCCAGCCCCGAGGTCGGCTCGTCCAGGAGGAGGGCACCGGCTCGCTTCGCCAGCGCCACTGCGATGCCCACCTTCTGACGCATGCCCTTGGAGTAGGTCGAGACCCGGAGGTCATGGGCCTCCCTCTGAAGCCCGCTCCACCGGAGGAACTCGTGGAGCTCGCCGCGGCCATACGCCCTGTGTCCGGCCAGCGCCGCGAAATACTCCAGGTTCTCCAGCCCGCTCAGGTGGGGGTAAAGCATGACCTGCTCGGGGATGTACGCGAGGTGCCGCTTGGTCTCCAGGGGAGCCCTCGTGACGTCCAGACCGTTCACCGTGGCCCGTCCCGACGACGGTTGGATGAAGTTCAGGAAGAGTCGGATCGTGGTGCTCTTCCCGGCCCCGTTGGCCCCGAGGAGGCAATAGATCTCACCGGAGCTCACCTCCAGGTCGAGCTCCGAGAGGGCGGCGGCACCGTTGTAGTTCTTCGAGAGCTTTTCGGCCTTCAGCATGGGTCAGGGATCGCGGGGGTGCCGGGTCGCCGGCCATCGTCCGCGCCTTCGGGCCCAGCGGGGAGTGGTCGGGTGGCGGGTTGCTCTTGCGGGTTGCTTTTCTGAGAGTAGGTTCTCATTCTCGGCCCGTCAAGGCCCGCCCCCTTCCTCGTCTTCCCTCGCCCCCCGACTTGCTCCCGACGGCCCCGACCGGTAGCTTCACGCTGTCATGAATAGGAATTTCATGCAGATGAGCCGGCTCCGGCGACCGTGGCTCAGCCTCCTGGGGGTGGGCCTCTTTGTCCTGCTGGGTGCGTCCGACGCACTCGGCACGAAGCTGTGCGTGCACCACCATGCCTCGCACGGGGAGGAGGTCGCCCACGACCTCCACGGCCCCGAGGCCGAGCAGGGTGCCCACCCGCACCACCACGGGCACGGCCACGACCACGGCCACGACCACGGCCACGATCACGGCCACGATCACGACGCCGGTCATGACGCCGATGCCGGCTCCGACGAGCACGAGGAGCATGGCTCCGACTGCGGATGCGGGTTCCTCTGCGTCGGCATGGCGGGTCCCCCTCCGGTCGAGGGCCCGACGCTCGCGTCGACCCCGAGCCCGACGGCGGCGACCGCCCCCCTTCACCGGAGCGGCCCGGACGAGGTCCGCCAACCGGCCTGCTGCATCCCCCACCTCCTTCCCTTCTCTCTCGCGCCACCCGCGCACTCCTGACGCCCCGCCCTCGCGGGCGCGTCCAGAGCTCGTTCGAATCCTGACCTCCCCGGAACCCCGGGACACTTCGCGCACATCTTCGCGCGGGAGCTCCGCGGCGCCGGGCACACCGAACTCTGACGGAGTGTGTGACCATGTCCCTGTTCCCCCTGCTTCGCCCGGCGACCCTCCTCGCCGCGCTGGCCTTCCTCGCCCTGCCGGTCGTCTTCCTCGGCGCGGCCCCACTCCCCGCCCAGGAGCAGTCCACGACCCTGGTCGGGCAGGTCCAGTCGGCCGACGACGGCTCCGGCGTCGCCTCGGCGGCGGTCCGTATTCCCGCCCTCGGGTCGACCACCTTCTCCGACGCCTCCGGGCGCTTCCGCCTTGCGGCGATCCCCGTGGGCCGGCACCAGCTCGAGATCTCGCGGATCGGCTACCGCACGACCTCCCTCGAGGTGACGATCGAGCCGGGCCGAACCGAGCCCCTCTCGGTCGAGATCCGGCTCGTCCCGGATCCGGTGCTCCTGGCGGGGCTCGTGGCCTCGGTCTCGGGCGAGCTGCAGCGCCGCGCCGAGACGCCGGCGAGCGTGAGCAGCCTCTCCGGACAGGCGATCCGCGAGGTCAACCCCTCGCACCCGGCCGAGATCATGAATCGGATCCCCGGGGTCTGGGTCAGCCCGACGAGCACGGAGGGGCACATGACCGCGATCCGGCAGCCGATCACGACGAAGCCGGTGTACCTCTTCCTCGAAGACGGCGTGCCCACCCGCTCCCCGGGCTTCTTCAACCACAACGCGCTCTACGAGGTGAATGTGCCGCAATCGGACCGGATCGAGGTGATCCGGGGTCCGGGCACCTCCCTCTACGGGAGTGACGCGATCGGCGGGGTGATCGATGTGGGCACCCGCCCCTCGGCATCGCGCCCCGAGTTCGAGGCGGTGGCCGAGGGAAGCTCGCTCGGCTTCGGCCGCTTCCTCGCCACGGCCTCGGACAGCCGGGGTGACAACGGGCTTCGCCTCGACCTGAACATCACGGACGGGGACAGCTGGCGCGACGACGCCGGCTACGACCGCCGGAGCGCCACCCTCCGCTGGGACCGCACCCTCGGCTCCGGGATGAGCCTGCGCACGACGGCCACCTGGTCGCGAATCGACCAGTACGACCCCTCGGTGGTCTCGCGCGAGGAGCTCGAGACGGACCCGAGCGTGAACTACCACCCGATCACCTTCCGCTTCGTCGAAGCGGTCCGCGTCGCCTCGCGCTTCGAGAGACGCCGCGACGGGTCGACCCTCGAGGTGACCCCCTACCTCCGCTGGAACTCCCTCGACCTCATGCCCCCCTGGATGCTGAACTTCGATCCGGTGGTCTACGAGACGGGGCACTCCTCGATCGGGCTCATGGTGCGCCACCACCTCGAGGTCGCACCCCTGCGCGGCCGGCTGACCGCGGGGATCGATCTCGACCGGAGCCCGGGAGAGCGGGTCGAGGACCGGATCTCGATCACCCGTGAGCAGGGCTTCGCGCGCGCCTGGGAGCGTCTCGAGCGGCTCTACGACTACGAGGCCACGTTCATCGGCATCTCACCCTACCTCCAGCTCGCGACCAACCCCATCGAGCCCCTCTTCGTCACCGCGGGACTCCGCTACGACCGGGTCGGCTTCGACTACCGGAGCGCGCTCGAGCCCCTCCAGACGGGCTCCCACCGACGCCCGGCCGACACGGAGGTCCGCTACTCGAACCTGGGGCCCTCGATCGGAGCGGCCCTCACGCTCGACCCGGCGGCGAACCTCTTCGCCTCCTTCCGCGAGTCCTTCCGCTCCCCCTCGGAGGGCCAGCTCTTCCGCCAGGGAGCGGCCGAGAGCACGGTCACCCTCAGGCCCGTGCGCGCCCGCAACCTCGAAGGAGGCATCCGGGGCGAACTCGCGGAGCGCCTCGGCTACGAGCTCTCCCTTTTCCGGCTCGAGGTCCGCGACGACATCCTGAGCTTCATCCGCCCCGAGGACGGGCTCCGGGAGAGCCTGAACGCGGGCCGCACCCTCCACCGCGGGGTCGAGGCGGGCCTCTCGGCGAGTCTCCCCGCCGGGCTCGCGGCCGATGTGACCCTCACCCGCGCCTCGCACCGCTACATCGAGTGGATGCCCCGCGCCGACGAGGACTACTCGGGCAACCTCATGGAGCAGGCGCCGCGCGACCTGGCCTCGGCCCGGCTCCGCGCACCCCTCCCCCTCCTCGCGGCGGGCCACCTCGAGCTCGAGTGGGTCCGGATGGGCGAGTTCTGGATGGACCCCCGGAACGAGAACCTCTACGAGGGACACGATCTCTGGAACCTGCGCTTCGAGGCTCCGATCATCGACGGGGTCACCCTCCAAGGGCGCATCCTGAACCTCGCCGACCGCGCCTACGCGGAGCGCGCCTCCTTCAACGCCTTCCGGGGCGAGGAGCTGAGCCCCGGCAAGCCGCGGGCCCTCCACCTCGGCCTGCGCTGGAGGTGGCAGTGAACCCCCGCGCACGCCGGGCCACGCGCCGGGCCACGCCCAGCCCCTCGCGCCCCCCCTCGCGCCTCGTCGCGGGGGGACTCCTCGTCGCGGTCGGACTCGCCGCGTGCGAGGGGCTCCCGCAAAGCGCGGGGCCGGAGATCGTGATCGAGCCCCTGCAGGCCCCGGCACTCCTCGCCTTCGAGGAGACGGCCGACCCCTCCCTCGCGATCGACCCCGCCACGGGCGACCTCCTCCTCGCCTGGGGCGCCGCGGGGGAGGAGGGCTCCGAGGGGTGGGACCTCCACCTGGTGCGTTCCTCCGATGGTGGCGACACCTTCGGCACCCCGGCCCGGGTGAACGACCGCCCGGGCGACCTGCACCCGCACGCCGAGGGGGCACCGCGCCTCGTCGCGGGGCCGGGCGTGGTCTCGCTCTTCTGGAACAACCGCCTCGAGGTCGAGGGCCGGCGTTTCGCCGCGAGCGACCTGCGCTACGCACGCTCCCTCGACGGGGGGAAGACATGGTCACCTGCCCGCAACCTCCAGGACCCCCTCGCCTTCGAGGGACTCCCGCCTCGGGCCAACACCTTCCATGGCGCGGCGCTCGCGGGCGACTCGACCCTCGTCGTGGCCTGGCTCGACGGGCGCGAGCGCGACGCACGGCGGCTCGAGCGCGGGTTCGCGGAGGGGCTCGACCCGGTCACGGTGGCCGCGACCCCGGAGGCCTTTGCCGACGAGGACGACCCCCATGACGGGGATGCCTCGGTGTTCGCGGCGGTCTCCCACGACCTGGGCGAGAGCTGGGAGCCGGAGAACCGCCGGATTTCCGGAAACACCTGCCCCTGCTGCCGGGTCGAGCTCCTGGGCACGCCCGAGGGCGCGGTGCTCGGCGCCTGGCGCGCGCACCTCGACGGGAGCGTGCGCGACCCGGTGATCCACACCCTCCTCGGGGAGGGAGCGGGGAGCTCCGCGCCCCGGCAGATACACGAGGACGGCTGGGTCTTCCCCGGCTGTCCGCACTCGGGGCCGGCGCTCGACTTCGGACCCGACGGGGTGCTCCATGCGGCCTGGTACACGGGCGCCGAGGGACGGATGGGCGTCTACCACGCGGCCCGCGCACCCGGTGCGGAGGCGTTCTCCCCGCCCGTCCCGGTCGTCGCGGGGAGCTCGGTCGGGGTCGCGAACCCGGGAATCGCGGCGCTCGACGATGGTCGGGCCCTCGTGGCCTCGAATGTAGCCGAGGACGGACGGCGCGTGGTCGTTATCGCGCTCGTCTCGGCCGAGGGGGGTGTGCTCGTGAGCACCGAACTCTCCGGGTCGGAGGGTGGCACGCACCCGCAGCTCGTCCGCCTCCCGGACGGGCGGGTGGTCGCCGCCTGGACCACGAGCGCAGGGGGTGTGCAGCGGGTCGAGCTGGCACGGGTGAGTGTCGGGGGCATGCCATGACCGCCCTCGGACGGGTTCGGGTGGGGCTCGGCCTCGCCCTCGTGCTCGGCGTGGGCGTCGGCTGCGGGGGTGACGGCGAGGCCCGCGCCGCCGCGCCGGTGCCCGGCAACCCTTCCCCCGAGTGGGAAGGGCGCACGCTCGACGGGGAGCCGATCTCGCTGTCGGGGCTCGAGGGCGAGGTGGTGGTCCTGAACGTGTGGGCGACCTGGTGCGCGCCCTGCCTGCGCGAGATGCCGGCGCTCGAGCGGCTGCACGCGCGCTTTGCGGACGAGGGGCTGCGCGTCGTGGGGGTGAGCATCGACCGGGCCTCGGCCGCGGGGGCGGTGCGCTCCTTCGTGGACGATCTCGAGCTCTCCTTCACGATCGCGCTCGATCCGGACCAGTCGGTGATGAGCCGGTTCCGGACGATCGGGGTGCCGGAGACCTTCCTGATCGACCACGAGGGGGTGATCGCGTACCGGTGGATCGGGGAGTTCGATCCGATGGCGCCGTCCGAGATCGAGCGGATCGAGCCGCTTCTGGAGCGGCGGGCCGAGGCGCGGGAGGGTGCTTCATGAGCGAGATCACGATCGGGATCGCGGTGCTGGCGGGGGTGGTGAGCTTTCTCTCGCCCTGCGTGTTCCCGCTCGTTCCGGCCTACGTGAGCTTCATCACCGGTGCGAGTCTGGACGAGCTGACGGGGGCGGAGGCGACGGGCCGGGGCGGGGCTGCGGGTACGGGAGGCCGGGGCGGGGCTGCGCGGGTGAGCGGGAGCGCGGTCGCGGCGGGGACCGAGGCCGGCGACGACGCCCCTCGGGCGCGGCCGGCGGTGCTTCCCTACGCGCTTCTCTTCGTGGCCGGGTTCTCCCTTGTCTTCATCCTGATGGGCGGCTCGGCCGGGTACGTCGGGGGGCTCCTCCTGGACTGGTCGCGGACCTTCGAGGTCGTGGGCGGCGTCTTCATGATCCTCTTCGGGCTCCTCCTGATCGGGTTGATGCAGCGGAGCTGGGCCGGGCGCGAGTGGAGGCTCTCCCTCGGTTCCCGGCCCGCGGGTGCGGCGGGGAGCCTCGTCGCCGGGGTGACCTTCGGCTTCGCCTGGACACCGTGCATCGGGCCGATCCTCGGGGGGATCCTCACCCTCGCAGCGACGGGAGAGGCGCCGGGGCGCGGGATGGTTCTCCTGACGGCGTACTCGGCGGGGCTCGCGATTCCCTTCCTCCTGGCGGCGGTCGGCCTCTCGCGCTTCCTGGCGCTGCGCGGTCGGATCGGCCCCTGGCTCCCCCGGATCCAGAAGGCGAGCGGGGTGATCCTGATCCTGCTCGGGATCCTCCTGATCACCGGCGACTTCACGCGCCTCGCGGAGTGGCTGAACCGGTTCACCCCGGCCTGGGTGCTCGAGCGGATCTGACGAGGAAGGGCGTCGCGCGGGGCCATGTGACTCGGGCGGAGTTGGATCTCCCACTCAGCGCACGGGCTGCCAATGCGAAAGTGCCGGGGGTGGGATTACAGATCCCACCCAGCGGACAGGCTGCCAATGCGAAAGTGCCGGGGGTGGGATTGGAGATCCCACCCAACGCACGGGCTGCCAATGCGAAAGTGCCGGGGGTGGGATTCGAACCCACACGGCCCGAAGGCCAGAGGATTTTAAGTCCCCTGCGTCTACCGTTTCGCCACCCCGGCCGCGCGTCTGGCGGTCGCCAGGGCGCGGGTTGCCCGCACGAGGACCGCCAGCGGAAAGGTCGGTGCGCGGGAGGCAA
>SLDT01000096.1 GCA_007125125.1 Gemmatimonadota bacterium
TCATGGCCGCCTACGTCTCGGCCCAGTTCGTGGCGGGCGGGAAGGCGATGGGGGCGAGCTTCGGACTCGACCCTCAGACCGGGGTGCTCCTGACCGCTCTGATCGTCCTGGCCTACACGACGGCCGGCGGGTTCCTCGCCGTGAGCCTCACGGACACGCTGCAGGCTGCCTTCATGATCTTCGCGCTCCTCGCCCTGCCGCTCCTGGCTGCAGCCGGTGCGGGGGGATGGGGGGTGGTGGTGGCCGAACTCCAGGGGTGGGAGCCCGCCTTCCTCGACCTCCTCTCCCTCGGCGGAGGCGCCCTGATCGGGCTGCTCGGGATCGGCCTCGGGTCGCCCGGCAACCCGCACATCCTCGTTCGCTACATGTCGATCGCGAACCCGCGCGACCTCCGCTTTGCCGCCTGGACGGGCACCACGGCGAATGTGCTCATGGGCATTGGGGCCGTCTTCATCGGAGTGACCGGGCGCGTCTGGTTCCCCGAACTCTCCATGCTCCCCGGCGAGGACACGGAGAACCTCTATCCCCTCCTGGCGGGCGAGATCTTTCCCCCCGTGCTCTTCGGGATCGTCGTCGCCTCGATCTTCGCCGCGATCATGTCGACCGCCGACTCCCAGCTTCTCGTTGGCGCCTCGGCGGTCGTGCGCGACCTCTACGAGAAGGGGATCCGCCGGGGGGCGGAGCTGCCGGACCGGGCCCTCGTCCACCTCTCGCGCGGGGTCGTGGTGCTCCTCGTGATCGGCGCACTCCTCCTGGGATGGGTGGCCGAAGATCTTGTCTTCTGGCTCGTTCTCTTCGCCTGGGCGGGGCTCGGCGCCGCCTTCGGGCCCACGACGATCCTCGTCCTCTTCTGGCGGCGGACGACGGCGGCCGGGGTCCTCGCGGGGATTGCGACGGGGGCCGTGACCACGATCGTCTGGTATCTCACCCCCGCGCTCAAGGATCGGATGTACGAGCTGATCCCGGCCTTCCTCCTCGCGGGCGCCGTGACCATTGTCGTCAGTCTCCTGACGCGGCCACCCCCAGGTGCCGAGGCCGACCTCGCCCTCATGGGCGACGAGTCGGTCTCCTGATCAGAGGGTGTTTACAGCCTACGAATGGGTCCCTCGTCCCCCTCCCCGGCGGGTCCAGATCGAGATCACCATGCACTCGCCGAACCACTCGAAGGGCATCTCCGTGCTTCCCCTGAAGATCTCCATCCCCTCGAGGTCGCCCGAGTCCGCGATCGAGAGGGCATCGTAGGCCGCGTCGTCCTCGCCGCCCCGGCTGGGGCCACCGAAGAGGTCGAGCCGTCCCATCTGCCAGCCGTCCACGACGACGAGCGCCCGGCAGCGGGCATAGGGGGCATGGGAGCGGGCGAAGTCGAGGGCACTTACCCCTTCCCACTCCTCGAGGATCTCCCCGTCGAAGAAGCGCCCGATGTTGAGCCGACCATAGAAATAGCGCCGTTCGTAGTACGGCCAGACCCAGACCGGCCGCTGCTCGTGCCACCAGTGGATCTCGCGCTCCCGGCCCGCCTCGGCAATGATCCCTTCGAGCTGTACGGGATCGGAGATGAGTTCCACATCGAGGACCGTCCCGCGGTCCGTGGCACCATCGACGAGGATGCGGTCGGAGCGAGCGAACTCTCCGAGACGGGCCGTCACCCGATAGCCTGCGGTGCGAGGGACCCGAAGCCGGAACTCGCCCCCGGGGCGGGACGTCACCGTCTGCACGGTGTCTCCGGCGCTTGTTTCGAGGATCACGTTCGCCCCGGTGATCGGTGTTCCCGTCCGCGAGTCCAACACCCGGCCCACGATCTCTCCCGGGCCTGCCGACAGAGGGGGAAGAATCGGGCGCGTCTCCGTCGGCGCCTCGTGAGGCTTGAGCGCGAAATCCAGCACGGTGACCTCGTCGGGCCCAAGCTCGACCCGACGCAGCTCCGAGCGCAGGTGCGCGGGGGAGGCCGCCGAGGCGACGTAGATGCCCTCGCCCGGGCGTTCGATCCGGTAGAGGCCCCGGGCATTCGTTCGCGCCGAAGCGATGGGCTGTCCATCCCAGCTCTCCAGGCTTACTTCGGCGCCTGCCACCGGCTGGCCCGACTCCTCATCCGTCACCGTGCCGGTGAGGACCGCCTGACCGGTTAGTGCACCGGGCACGAAGGGCAGGACGAGAAGGGACAGAAGGGCAGCGACCGGGTGGATCGTACTCCTTCGTCGCACGGTCAACCCTCCTCCGGGAGCTTCACGCGGCCCTCCACGAGGAGCGCTTCCGCAGCCCGCTGGGCCGGGGCCGGATCGGGAGGAAGGCACACGGCCAAGGCACGTTCCCGCGCCTGATCCGGCAGGTGGAGGACCATCGCCGTGGGCGGGGGCGCCCCTTCGAGCGGGGTGGCACGTCCCGTTTCGTCGATGAGCACCGGGGAGCCCGGCTGGAGGGTGCGCGCGAGTTCGAGGCCGAACTCGAGCCATAGCCCGAGGGGATCGTCCGCTCCCTCGGCGATTGGCGCCACGACCTCGGCCTTCCACCGTTCGACCATCCGGGCGTAGGCCGACTCGTCCTTCTCGCGAAGAAGCCGCAGGAAGTCCCTGTAGCGCGGCCGCGGGTCCAGTGCGCGAGACGAGGCAAGAGCCGTCTCGAAGCGCCGGTCTGCTTCTGCCTGTCGTCCGGGTTCCATCACCATCCTCTTCGTTCGCGAGCGGTCGCGGCCAGGGAGACCCTTCCCCTTGCATCGAAACCCCACTCCGCTAAAGTAGAAAAACGTCCCTTCCCTCGAATGGCGACCGGGGGGGCAGGGTCGGTAAGCTGACCTCCGGACCATCCGACCGCAAGGAGCGGCCCATGTATGACCCTATGTCTCGGGGCTCAGAGCCCCTCGTCCGCGAGGACCAGTTTCTCGAGCTCTCGTGGGAGATGTTCGGAGAGCTCTGCCGAGCCCTCGCGATGCGGGTCGCTCGGGAGTACGAACCGGACATGGTGGTGGGAATTGCGCGGGCCGGGGTGATCCCCGGAGCCATTCTGGCCTCGCTCCTGCGGATCGACTTCTACTCCCTCAAGATCTCGCGCTGGGAGGGGGGTGCGCGTGTGCGGGAGCGGCCTGCCGTCCTCTCGGCGGCACCGCCCCAGGCGCGGGGGCGGCGAGTTGTCCTCGTCGACGAGATCACGACCTCGGGCGATACCTTTCGGCTCGGGCTCGCGGCGCTGCGTGACGTGCAGCCGGCGGAGATCCGCACCGCGACGACCTTCGTGAGGCCCATGGGCTACAAGCCCGACTACTTCGCGCTCGAGACGGACCAGACGATTGTCTTCCCTTGGGACCGCAAGGTCTTCGACGAGGGGGAATGGGTGGTGAATCCGCGCTACGAGGGCGCGATCGACGACTGAGCGTGTGCTCGCATGGCGTGCAGGCGGGGTCGGGAGAGGCCTGTCGTCAGCCACCGTCCTGCATCGAGTCGAGGAACTCCCGGTTCGTTTCGGTCCTGGACATCCGCGTCAGAAGAAACTCGATCGCATCGGCGGGGGGCATGTCTGCGAGGAAGTTGCGCAGCAGGTAGATCCGGTTGAGTTCGTGCTCGGTGAGCAGGAGCTCTTCCCGGCGGGTACCGGAGCGGTTCAGGTCGATGGCGGGGAAGATTCGGCGGTCCGCGATGTGGCGGTCGAGGATCACCTCCAGGTTCCCCGTTCCCTTGAACTCCTCGAAGATGACCTCGTCCATCCGACTCCCCGTGTCGACGAGGGCGGTCGCGATGATCGTCAGGGATCCACCCTCCTCGATGTTGCGTGCAGCGCCGAAGAAGCGCTTCGGCTTGTGCAGGGCGTTCGCGTCGACACCGCCCGAGAGGATCTTGCCCGAGTGGGGAACGGTGACGTTGTAGGCTCGGGCCAGGCGGGTGATCGAGTCGAGCAGGATGACGACGTCCTTTCCATGCTCGACGAGTCGCTTGGCCTTGTCGAGGACCATCTCTGCCACGAGCGTGTGACGCTCGGCAGGCTCATCGAAGGTCGAGGAGATCACCTCGCCCCGGACCTGCTCCTCCATGTCGGTCACTTCCTCGGGGCGCTCGTCGATGAGGAGCACGATGAGGTAGATCTCGGGGTGGTTCTCCGTGATCGCGTTCGCGATCTCCTGCAGGAGCATCGTCTTCCCGGCCTTGGGGGGCGAGACGATGAGTCCTCGCTGCCCCATCCCGATCGGGGCGATGAGGTCGAGAACTCGCATCGAGATGGAACCCGAGGCGTTCTCGAGGCGGATCCGGCGGTCGGGGTACTGCGGGCGGAGGTTGTCGAAGGAGAGCCGGTGCTTCGTGGACTCGGGGTCGTCGAGGTTGATCGACTCGACCTTGAGGAGGGCGAGATACCGCTCGCCTTCCTTCGGGGGTCGGACCTGCCCCACGATGGTGTCGCCGGTGCGCAGTTCGAAGCGCTTGATCTGGGAGGGCGACACGTAGATGTCGTCGGGCCCGTAGAGGTAGTTCCAGTCAGGGGAGCGGAGGAACCCGTAGCCTTCGGGAAGGACCTCCAGAACGCCTTCGCCCCTCAGAACGACATCGGTCTCGAGGAGGTTCTGCTCGATCTGGAAGATGAGGTCCTGCTTCCGCATGCTTGCGTGACCCGGAATCTCGAGCTCGTCCGCGAGGGTGAGGAGCTCCGACCTGTCCTTCTTCTTGAGTTCGGCGATGTCCAAGGAATGCTCCGGGTCCGTGCGGACCGGGGAGAGAGGTGCGAGCCGTTCCGCTGGGGACGGCGGACGCGTCTGGAGGGGGGAGTCGGACCCGATGCGGCTCGCGCGACAAGCAACATCCATGAGCGAGCGGACGGCGAGCGAAGAGTAGCCTGGACTCCAGGGTTCCTGAAGGGAGTGGCGCCAACGTAAGGGCGGGGGTCAACCCGGTCAAGGGGATCCGCTGCGGGGGGGCTCACGACTTGACACGGGGGCCGGGGATCGGAACATTCGGCGTCCGGCGAGGGCGGGCTCCGGGCCGATGGAGGCAATTGGAACGCCGCGTGGACGCGCGCGGCCAGGTAAGCGATCGGGAGAGAGCGTGGCGCGACACAACCGCGAGGGGACCGGGACGGATCAGCGGGGATTCGAGTACCGGATCAGCTACCAGCCGGACTGGCTTCGGCACGTGAAGATCAGCCGCCGGCTGCCCACCGGCCGGCAGTCCACCATGACCCTCTTCCGCAACCCGGCCAGCCGGCGGGAGAGAGATCCCGGCACCCAGATCCGGACCCGAATCACCTGTCAACGGCAGGACCTGGACGTCGAAGTCGCAGTTCGCTGCGATCAGGGGGGTGTCTGCAGGGTTGCCGTTGCGTGCGAGGTGCCATCGCCGGATGATACGGGCACCGAAGAGCTCGTCTTCACCTTCGAGAACGGCCTTCCCGGGTACTGAGGCCTCCGGAGATACCGGACCCGCAGCCGACCACTCGAACCTCCCTCTTTCGCCCCAACCGCGTCATGCGAGTCCTACTCCAACCCTTTGTCCTCATCGGCCGCGGTGTGACCTCGGTCTCGGCCGGGATCGGGGCCTGGGGCCTGCTCACCGCGCGGACCGTCGGAGCCATGAGGCACCTTGACGTCTGGGTCCGGCTCCTTCTCCCACAGATGGCGCGGGTAGGGGTGGACTCGGTCCCGATCGCCCTGTTCATCGCGATGTTCACGGGGATCGTCCTCTCCCTCCAGGCCTCCTACACCTTCACCGGGGCGATCCCACTCTACTTCGTGGGCGTCCTGGTGGGGAAGACGATCATGCTCGAACTGGGGCCCGTGCTGACCGGGCTCGCCCTGTCGGGTCGGGTCGGGGCGAACATTGCAGCCGAGCTCGGTACGATGCGGGTCACGGAACAGATCGACGCACTGGAGACGCTTGCGTATCCGCCCCTCGCCTACCTCGTCGTCCCGCGGGTCATCGCCGGGATCATCATGTTTCCCCTCATCACCGCCCTCGCGATCGGGATGGGGATCTTCGCGGGGTGGGCCACCGCGATCCAGCTCCTGGACATGACCTCGGCCGAGTTCATCAGCGGCCTCATGCTCTTCTTCGTTCCCTTCGACGTGACCTTCGCGCTCGTGAAGGCCACGAGCTTCGGCTTCATCGTCACCTCGCTCGGGTGCTTCTTCGGCTTCAACACCCGAGGCGGGGCCGAGGGCGTCGGGAGCTCGACCACTCGCGCGGTCGTCGTGAGCAGCATGGTGATCCTCGTCCTCGACGCCTTCTGGGCGATCACTCTCCTGTGAGGGGCGTTCCATGTCGATCGTGATCGAGGACCTTCACAAGAGCTTCGGCAAGAAGGATGTCCTGACCGGATTCTCGGCCGAGGCACGGGACGGGGAGACCCTCGTGATTCTCGGGGGCTCCGGGTCGGGGAAGTCCGTGACGATCAAGCACATCGTGGGGCTACTCGTCCCCGATCGCGGGCGCGTGCTCGTCGATGGCCAGATTGTCGCGGAGCTGTCCCAGGAGGAGCTCTTCGCACTCCGGCGACGGGTGGGGTATGTCTTCCAGTTCGCAGCTCTCTTCGACTCCATGACGCTGGCCGAGAACGTGGGACTCGGGCTGCGGCGGCAGAGGAGTTCCTCGGACGCGGAGATCCACGAACGGGTCTCCGAGTGCCTTGCCCTGGTCGACATGGAGGGCTTCGAGGACCGCTACCCCTCCGAGATCTCGGGTGGGCAGAGAAAGCGCGCCGGGATCGCCCGGGCGATCGCGACGAAGCCCGACTACATTCTCTATGACGAGCCGACCACGGGACTCGACCCGGTCACGAAGGCAATGATCGACAACCTCATCCTGAGGCTCAGCGAGGAGCTGGGCGTGACCGGAATCGTGATCACCCACGACATGGACAGCGCCTTCCGCGTGGCCGACCGATTCGCGATGCTTCATGAGGGGCGTTGCCGGTTCTACGGAACGCCCGACGAGATCCGGACGGCCGATGACCCCGTGGTGCGGGGCTTCATCGAGGGCCGTCCCGAACTTATGGAGAATGCCACATGAAGCGGTCGAGCGAGGCGCTGGTCGGGGTCGTCATCGTCGCGGCCCTCCTCCTCATCACCTTCGGGACCCTCTGGCTCCAGGGAGCGACACTTCGGGGCCAGCAGACCGAGATCGTGGGCGTGTTCACGAGTGCCGGCCAGGTCAAGCCGGGGAACTCCGTGAAGGTGCGCGGGATGAGCATCGGGCGTGTCCGCGAGATCCGGCTGTCGCCCGACGGGCAGTCCGTCGAGGTCGTGCTCCGGATCCAGGATGATGTGACCCTCCCCGAGGACCCGGTCGTGATTCTCTCGCCCGAATCCCTCTTCGGCGACTGGCAGGCCGAGATCGTCCCCCGCGACCGCTTCGCGGCGTACCGCTTTACCGACCCCGACGACCCCGACCACCTCCCGGGATACGCTCTGCCGGACATCTCGCAGCTCACCGCGACCGCCGACCGTATCTCCGAGACGATCGAAGAACTGACCGAGCGCGTCGGAATCGCCTTCTCCGAGGAGACCGCTCAGAACATCGCCTCGCTCATCGACAACGTCGAGGCGGTGACGGAGCGGCTCTCGGAGCTTGTGACGCAGCAGGCCCAGTCCTTTACAGACGTGACCGACGAGGCACAGCGCGCGACCCAGGAGATCCGGGCCGCGGCCGAGCGGGTCCGCACGACCTTCGAGAGCGTGGGCGAGCTCGTCGAGCGGGAAGAGCTCGTCGCGATCCTCGGCGACCTCGCCGTCGTGACCGAGAATGCCCGCACCCTCTCCGGTGAACTCGGCGAGACGAACCTCGAGATCCGCGCGATGGCGGGCCGCGCCGACAGCACCCTCCAGGAGATCGGAGCCCTCGTGGCGCTCGCCCGCGACGGGGACGGTTCCGTCGCCCGCCTCCTGCGCGACCCCGAGCTGGCCGAGGAGGTCGAGGCCACGATGGTCTCGCTGCGGCTCCTCCTCGACGACATCCGCGAGAACCCGCGGCGCTACCTCCGTCTCTCCATCTTCTGACCCCCGCACCCGTGACCCAGACACCGCCACCAGCCCGCGAAGGGAGCCCGCCGGGAGCGGCTCCCCTATACCGGGTCGAGCGAAGTGCGGGCGGCGTCGTCGTCCGTGTTCGAAGTCGGGTGCCCCACATTCTCCTGATCCGGGACCCCTATCGCCGCTGGGGGCTTCCAAAGGGGCATCTCGAGGACCAGGAGCGCCCGCGCGACGCCGCCATGCGCGAGGTCCGGGAAGAGACCGGGCTCCAGTTCCTGGTCCTCGGTCCCGACCTCGGCGAGATTGACTGGACCTTCCGACTCCGGGGCCGCCGGATCCACAAGTACTGCCGGTTCTTCCTGATGGCTTCACCGAATGGCGAGACCGTGCCGGAGCGCTCCGAGGGGATCACCGCCTGCCGCTGGCTCCCCGTCGAGGACGCGGCCCGCACCGTGGGGTACGACAATGCTCGAGGCGTCATCCTGCGCGCTGCCGAGCGGATCAGGGTGCCCTCCGACCCCTCGGCCGTTCCGTGGCTGAGCGAGGAGCCGCGTTGAAGGGCGACGAGGCGATCCGATGGGGCGCTGCCGGTGCGGCCCTCGTCATCCTCGTCTTTCTCCTCCTGGCCCTGCGGGAGATCCTGAATCCCCCCCTTCTCCTGCTCGCTCTCGTCGGTACTCTCCTGCCGCTCCGACGCACGCCCGTCTTCGCTCCCGTCGTGTTCACCGCCGCGGGCCTCACTCTCTTCTGGCTCCTCCGAGAGATGGGCTTCCTCCTGGCGCCCTTCGTCCTCGCACTCGTCGCCGCCTACGTACTGAACCCGGTCGTGAACCGGGTAGCGCGGATCCGCCCTCTTCGGGCGCTCGACCGTCGCTGGGAGGGAAGGCGTGTCGGCCGGACCGCCGCCGTGGCCCTCCTCGCGCTTCCGGTCCTCGGGGGGGGCATGGCCCTCCTCGCCTGGGGCGTGCCCTACCTCACCGGCGAACTCCAGGGCTTCGCTCGCAGAGCGCCCGAGTTCCTCGAGCGGGCCGTGGCCTTTCTCGATGCCGTCGGGGAGCGTCTCTCGGCTACCGCACTCCCCGGGGTCGATGGCGCCGTTCTCGCCGGGGCCCTCCAGGAGGTCGATGGAGACGACGTGGCCCGCTTCGTCGAGGGGCGCTGGGAGCTCATCCAGGCGTGGCTCGTCGAGGGTGCACTCGGGCTTGGCAGGGGGCTCGGCGCCGCGCTCTCCATTCTCGGCTACCTCGTCCTCGCCCCGGTCCTCGCCTTCTACCTCATGCGTGACTGGGACCGCCTCCTGGAGCGCCTCTCCGGCCTCATCCCCCCGCATCGCACGGGACTGGCCGAGGGCTTTCGGGAGTACGACCGCCTTCTCGCCAGCTACCTGCGGGGCCAGGTCATGGTTTCGCTCAGCGTGGGTGCCCTCACGACGATCGGACTTCTCCTCGTCGGCTTCCCTTATGCGTTCTTTCTCGGAACGATCGTCGCGATCTTCAACATCGTTCCCTACCTCGGACTCGTGCTGAGTCTCATCCCGGCCGTGATCATCGCGCTCACCGGGGGCGATCCCGGCTTCGACCTCGTCCGGATGGGGGTCGTGTACACGATTGCCCAGACGATCGAGAGTGCGGTGATCTCGCCTCGCATCGTCGGAGACTCCACCGGGCTCCACCCCGTCTGGATCCTCTTCGCGATCGCCGCAAGCGGTTTCTTCTTCGGCTTCGTGGGACTTCTGATCGCGGTGCCCCTTGCCGTGGGCGTCAAGCTGCTCGTCATCGTGGGTGTCGACCGCTACCGAGAATCGGCCCTCTTCCGACACACCGCTTGATCGTACCGCCCGACCCCTTATCCTTCGTCTGACCGCCGGGCCGATCCCGTACCTCCAGGAGGAAGGCATCGTCCCCCCCCGATCACCCCTGGCCGCCCCACCAAGTACGGGGCACCCTCATGGCGACCGACATTCGCGACATCACGATCATCGGCGGGGGACCAACCGGACTCTTTGCCGCCTTCTACGCCGGGATGCGCGGTGCCAGCGTCCGAATCGTGGACTCCCTCCCGGAACTCGGCGGACAGCTCACTGCGCTCTACCCGGAGAAGTACATCTTCGACGTCGGGGGCTTTCCGAAGGTGCTTGCCCGCGACCTTGCCGTTGACCTCATCGCACAGGCGATGCAGTTCGAGCCCGAGGTCGTGCTCGACGAAGAGATTCGAGGGCTGAGGCCGCTCGACGACGGCACCTTCGTTCTGGAGGGGCGGGCGGCGGAGATGCCCACGCGAAGTCTTGTCATCGCCGGTGGGAAGGGTGCCTTCGAGCCGCGGCCCCTCGAGGCAGCCGGGTACCACGAGCTCCTGGGAAAGGGGGTCTCCTACGCGGTCAGGGATCCGGAGAGCTACCGAGGGAAGCGTGTCGTCATCGTGGGAGGGGGTGACTCGGCCCTGGACTGGACCCTGATCCTGAAGGAGAAGGTCGAGCGGCTCGTGCTCGTGCACCGCCGCGACCAGTTCCGCGCCCACGAGAGTTCCGTGGCGAGACTTCACGAGGCCGAGGCCCGTGGAGAGGTCGAGCTGCGGCTCTTCCACGAGGTGACGGAGATCCACGGAAACGGTCATGTCGAGGGAGTGTCCCTCGTCGACAACCAGACGGACGACCGGACCCGGATGGAGGCCGATGCCGTGCTCACCTTCCTCGGGTTCAAGCCCGACCTCGGACCCATCAAGGAGTGGGGGCTCGAGATCCGGAGGAACCGGAT
Source organism: Gemmatimonadota bacterium (assembly GCA_007125125.1). Classification (GTDB taxonomy): domain Bacteria; phylum Gemmatimonadota; class Gemmatimonadetes; order Longimicrobiales; family Gaopeijiaceae; genus SLDT01. The sequence continues at coordinate 10,693 of SLDT01000096.1, forward strand.
CCTCGTCGGCTCCCTCATGCAGACGAACATCCCCGGCATCTTTGCTGCGGGCGACATCGTCGATTACGAGGGCAAGCTGGACCTCATCGCCTCCGGCTTCGCCGAGGCGGCGATCGCGGTGAACAACGCGGTCCACCACGTGGACCCGAACGCCCGGGTGAATCCCGGGCACTCAACGAACATGAAGGTCTTCAAGAACGCCTGAGGGGAGCGCTTGCGGATGGACGGCCAGATCGAGAACGTGGTAATCGTGGGCTCCGGCCCTGCGGCATGGACGGCGGCGGTCTACGCGGCGCGTGCGCGGCTCGACCCCCTCGTCTACGAGGGCGCCCCCTCACGGGAGATGATTCCGGGTGGACAGCTCATGTTCACGACCGAGGTCGAGAACTACCCGGGTTTTCCCGAGGGCGTCGACGGCCAGACCCTCATGATGGGCATGCGGGCCCAGGCGGAGCGCTTCGACACCCGGATCATCACGGACGACATCGTCGAGGTGGATCCGACCGAGCGTCCCTTCCGCCTGCGGTCGGCCGGGGGTGACACCCTGCGGGCGAGGACGGTGATCATCGCGACGGGGGCGCGGGCAAACTGGCTTGGCCTGCACAACGAGGAGCGACTCGCGCAGAGCGGCGGTGGGGTCTCGGCCTGCGCGGTCTGCGACGGGGCCCTGCCGGCCTTCCGCGACCAGGTGCTCGCGGTGGTGGGCGGGGGCGACAGCGCGATGGAGGAGGCGACCTACCTCACGAAGTTTGCTCGGCAGGTCGTGATCATCCACCGGCGCGACGCCTTCCGTGCATCACCGATCATGGCCGAGCGTGCGCTGAACGATCCGAAGATCCGAGTCGAGTGGAACAGCGTGGTGACCGAGGTTCTGGGCGACGACTTCGTCACGGGACTGCGGTTGCGCGACACGGTGACCGGGGAGGAGCGCGAGATCGAGGTGGGCGGGCTCTTCCTCGCGATTGGCCACACCCCGAACACCGCTTTCCTGAAGGGGGTCGTGGAACTCGACGAGACCGGGTACATCCTGACCCCGGAGCCCTGGCGCACCGCAACATCGGTCGAGGGGATCTTCGCCGCCGGCGACGTGATGGACAGCTACTACCGGCAGGCGGTCACCGCGGCCGGGACCGGATGCATGGCGGCGCTCGAGGCCGAGCGTTACCTCGCTCATGCGGTCGAGGCCGATGTGGGGAGCGACCTGCCCACCGAGCCGGTGGCCTGAAGGTTTGCGTGCCGGGGTACGTATTCCCGGCAATGACGCTCCGGCGTCGCCACCCATCCTGACCCGGGAGGAGTCCCCGTGATGCTCGCGGTCTACCTCTTTCTACTCGTCACGGGAGGCGGGCTTGCCCTCGTCTCCCTGGTGGGAGGCTTCCTCGAGGGAGGAGGGCTGGATCTCGAACTCGACGGGGGTGCGGACTTCGGAACGGAGACCGACTTCTCCGGCCTGAAGGGCGGCTGGTGGGATGCCTTCTCTCTGCTGACCCTGATCTACGGGGCCTTCGGCGCGGGAGGAGTGGGCACCGCGCTGCACCTGCTCTGGGGAGGCGAGCAGACCCTCGTGACCCTGGCGTTCTCGATCGGTTCGGGAGCGGTGTGCGGGATCGGGGCGGGCCTCCTCCTGTCCTGGCTCCGGCGCTCGGGGTCGGGCGAACTCCGCGGCGAGGCATCGTTCGAGGGACGGGTGGCCCGTGTCATCCTCCCCCTGCGCCCGGAGGTGCCGGGCCGCATCCGCGTGCGGCGGGGAGAGCGCGAGCATGTTCTGCGCGCGCTGCCGCACGCCACGGCCGAGGACCCGGGGGCCGCGGGGAGATGGGAGCGGGTCGTCGTCATCGAGGTACGGGGGGGCGTGGCCTACGTGGCCCCGGCCTCACCGGAGCTGGGGGGAGCGGAACTCTGAGTCCATGGCCCCGCGGGGCCACCAATCCGGGAGAGTCGAAATGCTGGACCTCGTTGCGGGTGCCTTCGTCGCCGCCGTCGTTGTCGTGATCGTCCTCGTGATTGCCCTCGCGGTGATCCAGGCGCTGATCATCATCGTTCCTCCCAACCGTGCTGCCGTGATCACCGGCCGCCGGCGCGTCTCCGAGGGAGGCGAGGCGGTCGGGTACCGCACGGTGATCGGGGGCCGGACCCTCCGCATCCCGATCATCGAGAAGGTCGACTACGTCTCGCTCGAGACGATCCCGATCGAGATCAGCGTCTCGAACGCCTTCTCGAAGGGGAACATCCCCCTCATGGTCGAGGCGATCGCGAATGTGAAGATCGCCTCCGAGCCGGAGAGCGTCTTCAACAATGCGGTCGAGCGGCTCCTCGACAAGAGTCCCGAGGAGGTACGAGCCCTCGCACGTGACACCCTGATGGGGAACCTGCGCGGGGTGCTTGCGACGCTGACCCCCGAGGAGGTGAACGAGGATCGCCTCGGCTTCGCCCAGGCACTTTCCGAGGACGCCGGGGAGGACCTCGCGGCGCTCGGCTTCCACCTCGACGTGCTCAAGATCCAGAATGTGCACGACGAGCGGGGCTACCTGGCGGCGATCGGGCGGCGCAAGTCGGCGCTCGCGGTGCGCGACGCCGAGGTGGCCGAGGCGCAGGCCGAGGCCGACACCCGTGAGGAGGCCGCGACGGCGCGGCAGCGCGCCGAGGTGCGCGAGGCCGAGGCCGACATCGACATCGCCGAGGCGCGCAACCGCCTCCGGGTGCGGCAGGCGCAGCTCGACCAGGAGGCCGAGACGGCCGAGCGGGTCGCGCAGGTGAAGGCGGAGGAGGCCGAGGTGGTCGCCCAGCGCGCCCTCGAGGCGCAGCGGGTCGAGCGTGAGCGCGAGCGCCTCAGGGCCGACGTGATCGAGCCGGCGCAGGCCGAGCGGGAGGCGGCACGGGCGCGCGCCGAGGGTGAGGCGGCCCCGATTCTGGAGCGCGGGAAGGCGCAGGCCGAGGTGCTCCGCCAGCTCGCCGAGCAGGTCCGGGAGGGGGGCGAGCAGGGCTTCGGGATCCTCGTGGCCGAGAAGCTCCCCGAGCTCCTCGAGACGGCGGTCGAGGCGGTGCGCGGGATCGAGGTCGATCGCCTCGTCGTCCTCGACGGGGGCGAGGGGACTGCGATGTCGAACGTCGCGAACCAGCGGGTGCGGGGCGCACTCGGGACGGTCGAGGGGATCGCCTCGGCGCTCGGGCTCGACCTCGAGGAGGTCATCCGGGGTGCGAACCGGCGGGCGATGGGCGCGGGTGCGCCCCCGAGCGCGGACGGGCACCCGGCCGAGGTCCCCGTGCGGGAGGGATGAGGGGGGTCAGCCCCCGAGGAGCCTTCCCCCGTCCACGACGATCACCTCACCGGTGATGAAGGGCGACCGTTCGAGAAAGAGGACGGTGCGCACGACGTCTTCCGGTGAGCCGAGGGTGCCGAGGGCCGCACTCCTGCGGGAGCGTTCGCGGTCCTCGGCATCGTAGTCGTCCGGGAGGAGGACGGCCCCTGGAGCGATGGCGTTGACCCGGACCCGCGGGGCAAGGGCACGCGCCATGACCCGGGTGAGCTGCATGAGCCCGGCCTTCGAGACGGCGTGGTGCGGGTAGGCGGTCCAGGGCTGGAAGGCCGAGAGGTCGACGAGGTTCACGATGCTCCCCCCGGAGGCCTCGAGGAGCTCGGCCGTCGCCTGCACCATGAGGAAGGGCCCCTTGAGGTTGACCGCCATGACGCGGTCCCACTCCTCCTCCTCGAGCTCGAGGAGGCTCCCGGATCCGAAGAGGGAGGCGTTGTTCACGAGGAGGTCGAGGCGGCCATGGGTCCGGACGATCTCCTCGACGATGCGGCGGGCATCCGCGGCGTTCGAGACGTCGCCCTCGACGATCGTGCAGCGGGCGCCGAGCGCCTCGCACTGCCGGGCGACACTGCGTGCCTCCGAGGCCGAGGAGTGGTAGTTCACGACGACCTCCCACCCGGCCTCGGCGAGGCCGAGGGTGATCGCGCGGCCGATGCGGACTGCGCCGCCGGTGATGAGGGCGACCTTCGCCACCTGTCGGGGCTCCAGCGTTCTGAGGGTGGAGGGGGACCCGGATGCCTCCGGACGAAACGCCCCGCTGCCTGCGTGGTACTCACTGCGTGCGCGCGGGGCTCGCCGGGAGCCGCGCGTACCGGGGCAGGGCGTGAATCCTGCGCCGGACAGCCACCATCAACGAAGAGGGAGAAGGGCGCATGGACGACCTGAGCGGTAAGGTAGCCGTCGTGACGGGAAGCACCAAGGGGATCGGACGGGCAATCGTGGAGGCGGTCGCGGCTCGCGGGGGGAGCGCGGTCGTCTCGAGCCGGACCGAGTCCGAGGTGCGGGAGGTGGCGGCTGAACTCGATGCTCGCCACCCCGGCCGGGTGATCGGAATTCCCTGCGACGTGCGGGAACGCTCGGCATGCCAGGCCCTGGTGGAGGGAGCGGTGGCCGAGCTGGGCGGGGTCGACATCCTCGTGAACAACGCGGGGCTCGGGCGCTTTGCGAAGCTCCAGGAGATGGATCCGGCCGACTGGGAAATCCAGCTTCGGACGAACCTGGACGGGGTCTTCCACTGCTCGCAGGCGGTGATCGAGCCGATGCGGGCGCGGGGCGGGGGGTGGATCCTGAACATCGGGTCGCTCGCGGGGCGGAACGCCTTCTCGGGCGGGGCCGCCTACAACGCCTCGAAGTTCGGGCTCCTGGGGATGTCCGAGGCGATGATGCTCGACCTGCGGCATGAGGGGATCCGCGTGAGCTGCATCATGCCGGGGAGCGTGAACACGCACTTCTTCGACGGAGGACCCGACCCGGACGACGACTGGAAGCTTCAGTCCGACGACATCGCGCGGGTCGTGATGGACCTCCTGGCCTTCCCGGAGCGAGCATTGCCCAGCCGGATCGAGATTCGTCCGACGCAGCCTCCACGGAAGTAGGGCGGGCCACGGGGGAGCCTTTGTCGAGGGGGGACTCCGGGGAGCGGCAGCGGGGGCACCGGAGTGGACTCGGGAAGCGTGTGCATTACCTTCCGGTGACCATTCCTTGCCCTCCACACGACACACGAGGCTGCCCATGTCCGATGAGGTTCGCACCGAGAGGGATTCCCTCGGCGAGGTGCTCGTTCCGACCGATGCCCTGTACGGCGCGCAGACGCAGCGTGCCGTCGAGAACTTTCCGATCAGCGGGCGAGGGATCGGTCGCCCGATGGTGCGTGCGCTGGGGATCGTGAAGGGGGCGGCCGCCCGGACGAATGGGGAGCTCGGACACCTTGATCCCGAAGTGGCGCGCGCGATCGCCGAGGCGGCCGACGAGGTGGCCTCCGGACGCTGGGACGGCCACTTCCCGGTCGATGTGTTCCAGACCGGCTCGGGGACCTCGTCGAACATGAATGCGAACGAGGTGATCGCGGCGCTCGCGCGGCGGGCCCTCGGCGACGGGGGTGCGGCGGTTCACCCGAACGACCATGTGAACTTCGGGCAGTCCTCGAATGACGTCTTTCCGACCGCGATCCATGTGGCGGGGCGGCTGGCGCTCGAGGAGTCGGTGCTTCCGGCGCTCGAGGCGCTGCGAGGGGCGCTCGAGGCGAAGGCCGAGGCCTTCGACGGGATCGTGAAGTCGGGGCGCACGCACCTCATGGACGCCACGCCGGTGCGGCTGGGGCAGGAGTTCGGGGGGTACGCCGCCCAGGTGGCAAAGGGGATCGACCGGGTGCGGGCGGCCTCGGAGGAGCTTGCGGAGCTGGCGCTCGGGGGGACGGCGACGGGGACGGGGATCAACACGGACCCGAAGTTCGCGTCCTGGGCCATCGCCCGGATCTCGGAGGCGACGGGGCTTCGCTTCCGCGAGGCGGAGAACCACTTCGAGGCGCAGGGTGCGCGCGATGCCCTGGTAGCCGCGCACGGGGCACTCAACACGGTGGCGGTCTCCCTCATGAAGATCGCCGACGACATCCGGTGGCTGGCCTCGGGCCCCACCTCGGGTCTGCGGGAGATCCGGCTACCGGCGGTGCAGCCGGGGAGCTCGATCATGCCGGGCAAGGTGAACCCGGTGCTCTCCGAGGCACTCATGATGGTCGCGGCGCGGGTGGCGGGGAACCAGACGACCCTCACGGTGGGCGGGGGACGCGGGAACTTCGAGCTGAACGTGATGATGCCGGTGATGGCCGATGCCTTCCTCGAGTCGGCCACCCTCCTGGCCAGGGGTGCGAACGCCTTCCGGGAGCGGTGCGTGGAGGGGATCGAGGCCGACGAGGCGCGGGCGCGCGAGCTCCTCGAGCTGAACCCCGCGATCGCGACGGCGCTGAACCTGAAGATCGGCTACGACCGGGCGACCGAGGTGGCGAAGCGGGCGGCGGCCGAGGGACGCTCGGTGCGGGCGGTCGTCCTCGAGATGGGGCTCCTCGACGAGACGGAGCTCGACCGCGCCCTCGACGTGCGCGGCATGACCGAACCGGGGCTTCCCGGCGGGGGTGGAGGGTGAGCCCGGTCGTGGACGAGCTCGGCGCACACATCTCGACGGCGGGCGGCGTCAGGAATGCGCCCGGGCGCGCCCTCGAGATCGATGCGCCGAACCTGCAGCTCTTCACGAAGCAGCCGAACCGCTGGGCCGAGCCCCTGATCGACGAGGAGGAGCGGGCAGCCTGGCACGAGGCATTCAAGGGTGCGGGACTCGGGATCGCGGGGAGCCACGACTCCTACCTGATCAACCTGGCCTCTCCGCGGCCGGATCTCTGGGAGCGCTCCCTGGCCTCCTTCACGCGTGAGCTGGAGCGCTGCGCCGCCCTCGATCTCGACTTTCTCGTGACCCATCCGGGCAACGCGACGGACGGGGACCCGGAGAGCGGAATCGCGCGGAATGCCGAGGGGGTGACCCGCGCCCTCGAGGCCGTCGGGGGCAGCACGCGCGTGCTCCTCGAGATCACGGCCGGCTCCGGCACCTCGATCGGAGGAAGTCTGGCCGGGCTTGCCGCCATCGTCGAGGGGATCCCCGAGCCGCAGCGATCGAGGGTCGGGGTCTGCTTCGACACCTGCCACGCGTACTCTGCGGGGTACGACCTCGTCGAGGACTACGAGGGGGTCTGGCGCGAGTTCGAGGCCCGGCTCGGGTTCGAGCGGCTGGGGCTCTTCCACCTGAACGACTCGAAGAACCCCTTCGGTTCGCGCAAGGATCGGCACGAGCACATCGGGGAGGGCTCGCTCGGTGAGGAGCCCTTCCGGCGTATCATGAACGACGAGCGCTTCGTGCACGTTCCGAAGCTGCTGGAGACCCCGAAGGGCGACGACATGGTCACCTTCGATCGGCGCAATCTGGCGCGGCTGCGGGGGTACCGGGCGGGGGTCTGAGAGGGTGTTTACATACTCCGAAGGGGTCCCGTCGGGA
>SLDT01000081.1 GCA_007125125.1 Gemmatimonadota bacterium
AAGCGTCGTCGGTCCATGGGGTCGGATCGGGGGTTGTGGGCGTGGGGAGTCGGGATCAGTCTGGGGCGCCCGGCTCCTGGGGGCAAGGGCCCCGCAAGGGAGCGTGTGCGGGCCCCGCGGGGTAGGAAGGTCCGGCCACCCTTTGTCCCTGAATCGATCCGACCTCCAGCGTGCATCCACGACCGCCCCTTCGGCGCCTCCGACGACGCCTCCTGACCTCGCTGGGGGTCAAGGGGCATCCGGCGGGGATCCCCTTCATCCATGACCCCGGGTACCGGCAGGGGATGGCCGGAGTCCCGATGGACGCGATGCGGGGGGAGCGCGTCCTGACCTGGCTCCTCGAGGAGGGCTGGATCCTTTCCGGCGAGGCGGTCCGGCCCCGTCCGGCGGCGGTCGAGCACCTCCTGCGCGTGCATCCGCAGGGGTACCTCCGCTCGCTCGAGGATCCGGCGGTCGTGGGCGCGGTGCTTGGGGTGCCCCTCGGGCCGAAGGAGGCGCGGGCGGCCGTCGAGCTGCAGCGCCTCGCGACGGGGGGGACGATCCAGGGCACCCGGCTCGCGCTCCGGCGCCGGGGGGCGGTCGTGCACCTGGGGGGCGGGTTCCACCATGCCTCTCCGGAGCGAGGCACGGGGCTCTGCCTCCTGAACGACGTGGCGGTCGCGATCCGGCGGCTGCGGGTGCGGGGCTTCGAGGGGCCGGTGCTCGTGGTCGACCTCGACGTGCACGACGGGAACGGGACGCGTGCGGTCTTCGCGGACGACCCGACGGTCTATACCTTCTCGATGCACAACGAGGCGTGGGACGAGGTGGAGGCGGTGGCGGACCGGTCGGTGGCCTTCGGGGCGGGGGTCACGGACGAGGCGTACCTGGCACTCCTCGAGGAGCACCTTCCGGCGATCGTCCGGGAGCATCGTCCGGAGCTCGTGATCTACAATGCGGGGACCGATGTGGCCGAGGGAGACGCCTTTGGAGACGGGAAGATGACGGGGCGTGGGATCCTCGCGCGCGACCGCTTCGTCGTGGAGACGGTGCGGGAAGAGGGGTGCCGCCCCCTCCTCGTCGTGGCGGGGGGCGGGTACGGGCCGACCGCGTGGCGCCCCCTGGCCCGCCTTACCGGCTGGCTCCTCTCGGGCGAGGTGCTCGAACTTCCCGACGAGGTGACGGTCGCCCTCGGGCGGGCGCGCCGGATCGAGGACGAGGGCGGGGGGCGCGACACGGGCTCGGACGACCCCTTCGACTGGGCCTTCGGAGAGGAGGACCTCGTGGCGCTCGGAGTCCCGGAGGTCGGCGAGGCGCGGCTCCTCGGGCGCATCACTCGGGGGCAGGTGGTCGAGGGGCTCGAGCGGTTCGGGATCCTGGACCAGGTGCGGGCGCGCGGCTTCACGGACCCGGTCGTGGAGCTGCGCCCTTCGGCCGGGTTCGGGCCGACGGTGAGGGTGCTCACCGGAAGGGCCGCCGACCCGCCCCTGGTCGAGGTGCGCCTCGACCGGGACGGGGCCACCCTGCCCGGCTTCGAACTCCTGAGAATCGAGTGGCTCCTCCTGCAGCACCCGGGGGCTCCCTTTCGACCGGGGCGTCCTCCGTTGCCGGGTCAGGAGCACCCCGGGCTCGGGATCCTGGCCGACGTCGTGGCCTGGCTTGTGACGCTCTGCCGCAAGCTCGAGCTCGACGGGCTCGGGTTCGTCTCGTCGCACTTTCATGTCGCGGCGCTCGCGCGGCGTCACCTCAGCTTTCTGCGTGCCCGCGACGAGGCGCGCTTCCGACGCATCGTGGACGAGAGGGGCGAGCGCGGGCTCGCGGAACTCTCCGCCGCGGTCGAGGAGGGGCGCTTCGAGGATCCGACCACGGGCGAGCCCCTGCGATGGCTCGAGGTGCCGATGGTCGTGCCCCTCTCGAAGCGGCTCGAGGAGCACCTCGAAGAGCGGGGGATCCGTTGAGCGGGCCCCCGCGTGAGGTCCGGGGGCGCAAGCGGGCCCTTGCGCTCACCCTCCTGCCGACGGTTCTCCTCGCCGGGGGAATCGCCCTGCTCTTCGTCGCGGACGAGGGGTTGCGCGCGGAATTCACGACCGCGTGGGGGCTCCTGAGCGAGGGGGACCCGGAGGCGCTCCTTGACTGGCTCCGGAGCTACGGGGCCTGGGCCCCGGTGATCTCCGGGCTCCTCCAGATCGTGACCTCGATCTTCCCTCCCGGGCCATCCTTTCTCCTGGGGATCGTGAACGCGATGCTCTTCGGGGTTGTCCTCGGCGGGCTCCTGACCTTCGGCACCGCGCTCGTCGCTGCCTCGATCTGCTTCGGAATCGCGCGCGTGGTGGGGCGCCCCGGGGTCGAGCGAATCGTGGCGCCCGACAACCTCGAGCGGGTCGACGACTTCATGAAGCGACGGGGGATCGCGGCCGTCTTCCTGACCCGACTCATCCCCTTCATCAACCCGGACATCGTGAGCTACGCGGCCGGGGTGACGGGGATCCGCTATGCCGCCTTCCTCCTGGCGATGGGGGCAGGGGCGATCCCGAGCACGATCTTCTACTCGGTGATCGGGGCGACCGCCGCCGAGGCGAGTGGCTGGGTGATCGGGATCGTGCTCGTCTCGAGCATCGTCCCCGTCATCCTCTTCGTGATCTACCGGGACGAGATTAGAGCGTGGGCCGAGCGTCGTCGTCGCCCGTGACGGCGGCGGCATGCGGGGCGACGTGGGCGCGAACGAGGAGGACCGAGCACGGGGCGCTCCACGCGAGCTCGCGGGCCGTGCGACCGAGCGGGCCGCCAGGTGCGGCGTGCGGGCAGCGCGTGCCGAGGACGATGAGGTCGGACGCCTCGTCGGCTGCTCTGCGTGCGATCTCGCGGGCGGGCTCCCCTTCGAGGATCCTGCCCCTCGGGGAGGCGTAGGTCGCGCCCATCTCGCGGACGGCGGAGTCGAGCCAGCCGGCGGCGAGCTGACGTGCCTCGCCCCGTGGGAGGCGGCTCCAGCGGGCGCGTCCGGGCGGGGGCGGGAGAGTCGCTCCGGGCTCGAGAACCGAGACGAGCTCGACGACCGCATCCCGGCGCGTGAAGCGGTCGAGGAGTCCGCGCGCGGTCTCGAGGGTGGCGTCCTCGACATCGGAGGTGAGGAGGAGCTGGAGGGGGCGCGGGGGATGGCCCGCCACGCCCTCGCGAGCAGAGGAACGCGCGGAATCCCGCCCCGGCGGGCGTACGAGCAGCACGGGCGCCGACGCATGCCGGATCACGGCGAGCGCGGTCGAGCCCAGCTCGAAGAAGGGGGCGGCACCGCGGCCCTTCACCCCCACCACGACGAGGTCGTAGTCCACGGAGCGCTCCACGAGGACACGCCCCGGATCGCCCTGGGTCACAAGGGTGTGTACTTCGCCGGGCAGGTCCGTGAAGAGGCTGGCAGCCTCGTCGGCCCAACGTTCGGCGAACTCCGGATTCACCGGCCCCGACGACGTCGGACCCGTGCCCGGGAGCACCGCGAGCACGTCGATCCCGAGGGGTTGAGCCTCGTCGAGGGAGTTCCTGAGAAAGCGCGCCGCGTGGCGTGCATACCGGGATCCGTCCGTGCCGAGAAGTATCTTCATGGTGCCTTCCGATGGGGGGACCTGCGCCAGGGCCCCGGAGGGCCGCCACACAGACCTCTTCACATGAAAGCATCGTGCCAGACCCTCGCGCCGGGAGCCTGTCGGGCCGCGAGCCCGAAGGGGGGGCCTTCTGTCACCTCACGGGACACTCGGACCCGGCCGATGGTCCCGGAGGTGGCCTGTGGACTGTTACGGCTCCGGCACAGGCGTTGCATGCCGACGGCACCCGGGACGACCGAACTCGAATACGGGGGGGCGGGATGAGCGAGCGAAAGGCTGGGCCTGGCGAGGACGAGGCGGTGCGCACCCTGATCCTCGGCGCGGCGGGGCGCGACTTCCACAACTTCAACGTGGTCTACCGGGACGATCCGCGTGCGCAGGTCGTGGCCTTCACCGCCGAGCAGATCCCGCACATCGCGGAGCGGCGCTACCCCGCGAGCCTCGCCGGGGCACGCTACCCCGAGGGGATCCCGATCTTCCCGGAAGACGAACTCGAGGAACTCATCGAGCGGCTCCAGGTGCAGCGTTGCGTGATGGCCTACTCCGACCTCTCCCACGAGGCGGTCATGCACCTGGCCTCGCGCGTGAACGCGGCCGGGGCCGACTTCACCCTCCTCGGGCTCGAGCGCACCTCGCTGCGCTCCAGGCGCCCCGTCGTTGCGGTCGTGGCCTCGCGCACCGGCGCCGGGAAGAGCCAGACCTCGCGCGCGGTCGCCGCCCACCTCCGCGCAGGAGGAAGGCGGGTCGCGGTGATCCGCCACCCCATGCCCTACGGAGAGCTCGAGCGCCAGCGGGTGCAGCGCTTCGCCGACCGCGACGACCTCGAGCGCCATCAGGTCACGATCGAGGAGCGCGAGGAGTACGAGCCGCACATCGAGGCCGGCTCCGTGGTCTGGGCGGGGGTGGACTACGCCGAGATCCTTGCCGAGGCCGAGGAGGAGGCCGACCTGATCCTGTGGGACGGCGGCAACAACGACACCCCCTTCATCCGGGCCGACCTCACGATCACCGTGCTCGACGCGCTCCGGCCGGGGCACGAGCTCCGCTATCACCCGGGCGAGACGAACCTGCGGATCGCCGATGTCGTGCTCCTGAACAAGGTCGATGCGGCGGCGCCGGAGGCTGTGCTCGAGCTCCTTGAAAGCGTGCGCCGGGTGCGTCCGGGGGTGCCCATCCTCGAGGCAGCGTCGCCAGTGCGGGCCGAGGACGCTTCGGTGCTCGCCGCGAAGCGGGTCCTCGTCATCGAGGACGGGCCGACCCTGACGCACGGGGGTATGTCGACGGGTGCGGGAACGCTCGCGGCCCTGAAGGCGGGGGCGGCGGAGCTGGTGGATCCGCGGCCCTGGGCGGTCGGGGAGCTCGCGGAGACCTTTGCTGCCTGGCCGCACCTCGACCGGGTGATCCCGGCGATGGGCTACGGAGAGGGCCAGATCCGTGATCTGGAGGCGACGATCGAGCGGGCTTGCTCGGAGGGCGGGGCCGAGGGGGTCGCGATCGGGACGCCGATCGACCTTGGGGGGCTTCTGCAGATCCCGGTTGCGGCGACGCGGGTGCGCTACGACCTGCAGGTGATCGGGCGCCCGACGCTGGAGGAGGTGCTGGACGAGGCCTTTCCCGCACCCGACCACTGATTTCCGCGGCCCGGATCGGTCCGCTGATTGTCGCGGCCCGGTGGGGCGATCGACGGGGGAGTGCGCCGGACACTCGCGCTGCTGGGGCCGCTGGCGACGAGGGCCTGGCGGACCCCTGCGTTCCCAGAGGCTCGGTCCTGCGCACCCCCCCGACGAACGCCGTTCGGGGCCCGGAATGCACCGAACGAGTCGTATTGCCGCCGGGGGGCGGGCATCCTTCGTCGGCC
>SLDT01000070.1 GCA_007125125.1 Gemmatimonadota bacterium
CAGCGCAAGGTCGACGGCCTCGCGAAGGCCACCGGGCGTGCGCGCTACACCGACGACATCGCCCTCCCCGGGATGCTCCACGCGAAGATCCTCCGGAGCCCGCACCCCCACGCGCGCATCCTCGCGATCGACACCTCCCGCGCCGCCGCCCTCCCCGGCGTCCACGCCGTCGTCACCGGCGCCGACATGGCCGTCCCCTACGGCATCATCCCCTGGACCCCGGACGAGTACCCGCTCTGCACCGACCGCGTCCGCTTCATCGGGGACGGGGTCGCCGCCGTCGCCGCCATCGACGAGGACACCGCCCTCGAGGCGCTCCGCCTGATCGACGTCACCTACGAGCCGCTCCCCGCCTGGCACGACCCGCACGCCGCCCTCGCCGCCGACGGCACCCCCGAGGCCCCCTTCATCCACGAGCCCGGCCGCCCCGGCCACAACGGCAACATCACGAAGGTCGTCAAGCTCGCCTTCGGCGAAGTCGACGAGGCCCTCGCCTCCTCCGACCTCGTCATCGAGGACGACTACTTCTTCGAGGGCTCGACCCACGCCCCCATCGAACCCCACTGCGCGATCGGCCTCTGGGAGCCCGACGGCACCCCCGCCTTCCGCGGCACGAACTGGGAGCAGGGCTCCGGAGAGGGCCCGGACACCGAGGCCCCCATGGTCGAGCGGGGTCGAAAGGCCGGGACCCTTCCTCCCGCGGGAGAAGAACGCTTGCCCCCCGCAGGCAAGCTCACCCTCTGGTCCTCGACGCAGGTCCCGCACTACCTGCACCGCGAGCTGGCGCGCGTCCTGGCGCTCGATCCCGCGCGCGTGCGCGTCATCCAGCCCCCCGTCGGAGGAGCCTTCGGGGGCAAGTCCGAGCCCTTCGACCTCGAGTTCTGCGCCGCGCTCCTGGCGATGCGCGCCGGCCGCCCCGTCAAGATCCTCTACACGCGCGAGGAGGTCTTCTACTCGCACCGCGGCCGCCACCCCTTCCACATGCACTACCGCACGGGGGTGCGCGCCGACGGCACCCTCACCGCGGTCGACGCCCGCACGATCCTCGACGGGGGCGCCTACGCCTCCTTCGGGCTCGTCACCACCTACTACTCCGGGCAGCTCCTCACCGCGCCGTACGAGATCCCCGCCTACCGCTTCGACTCGCGCCGCGTCTACACGAACAAGCCCCCCTGCGGCCCCAAGCGCGGGCATGGCTCCGTCCAGCCCCGCTTCGCCTTCGAGTGCCAGCTCGACCGGCTGGCGGAAGGCATCGGGCTCGACCCCATCGAGCTGCGCCGCCGCAACTTCATGGGCTCGAACACCCGCACCGTGAACGAGCTGCGCGTCACCTCGAACGGGTTCCTCGAGTGCCTCGAGGCCGTGGAGCGGGCGAGCGGCTGGAAGGAGCGCTTCCGCCGGCTCCCCTTCGGGCGCGGGCTCGGGGTGGCCGGAAGCTGCTACATCTCGGGCACGAACTACCCGATCTACCCGAACGAGATGCCGCAGTCGGCCGTGCAGATCCAGATCGATCGCTCCGGGCGGGTCGCCGTCTTCTCGGGCGCCTCCGAGATCGGGCAGGGCACTGACTCCATGGTCGCCTACATCGCAGCCGAGGAGCTCGGCGTGCCGCTCGAGTACGTGCGCGTCCAGGCGGGCGACACCGACTTCACCCCCGTCGACCTCGGCGCCTACTCCTCGCGCGTCACCTTCATGCTCGGCAACGCCTGCCTCGACGCCGCCCGCAAGCTCGCCGACCAGGTGCGCGCCGCGGTGGCCGAGTACTGGGAGTGCGCACCCGACGAGGTCGTCCTGCGCGGGGGGGAAGCGCTCCTCGTACCCGCCGGCACCGCGGCCGCGGCAGCCGCCGGCAATGGAGCCCGCCGCCGCATGCCCATCCGCGAGGCCTTCGTCCTGGCCGAGACGCGCTTCGGCACCCTCGGCGCCACCGGCTGGTACAACACCCCGAAGGATGTTCACGGGGAGTACCGCGGGGGCACGATCGGGGCGTCGCCCGCCTACTCCTTCACCGCCCATGTCGCCGAGGTCGATGTCGATGTCGAGACGGGGTTCGTGCGGGTCGAGCGCATCTGGATCGCGCACGACTGCGGGCGCGCGCTGAACCCCGTCCTCGTCGAGGGCCAGATGGAGGGCTCGGCCTACATGGGCTTCGCCGAGGCCCTCATGGAGGAGCAGATCTTCAAGGACGAGACGCAGGGCCGCGCCGGGCTCCACCATGGGCCCTCGCTCCTCGACTACCGGATCCCGACGAGCGTCGACACCCCCGAGCTCGCCTCCCTCATCGTGGAGTCGATCGACCCCGAGGGGCCCTACGGCGCGAAGGAGGCGGGCGAGGGACCGCTCCACCCCTCGATCCCCGCGATCGCGAACGCCATCCACGACGCGATCGGGGTGCGCCTCACCGCGCTCCCCTTCTCGCCCCCGAACGTCTGGCGCGCGATCGAGCAGGCACGGGAAGAAGGCACCCTCGCCAAGCCCAGCCCGCCGGGCGGAGGCGGGGTGCGCGAGCGAGAGGCAGTCACCGGTGGCGCGGGGCACGGGGCCGATGGATCAAAAACATAAACATAGTTCGGATTCTGATATGACGATCATGCAGTTCTGGAGCTGGAACGCCCCGCGGGCGCTCGCCCTCGCCCTCGTGGTGCTCCTCGTGCCCCCCGCCGGGTGCGGGGGCGATGCCGCGGAACGGGGGAGCGCGGGGGCCGCGGAGGCGCCCCCCCAGGCGGGTGCCCGGGCGGCGACCTATGCGGGGCCCGTGCTTGACCTTCCTCCCGAGGAGCCGGAGGCGGAAGGGGCCGAGCCGCAGCACGAGACGGAGCGCGACTGGGCGATCGCGCGGGGGACCCTCGAATGGGCGGTGGCGCAGGGGCTCGGGGGCCTCCCGACGGGGGAGGTCGCGGCGCTCATCGGGAGCACCTTCGTGGGGACGCCCTACGAGCCGGGGAGCCTCGAGATCCCGGGGCCGGAGCGCCTCGTCGTGAACCTGCGCACCTTCGACTGCGTGACCCTCGTCGAGCATGTGCTCGTGCTCGCGCGCCTCACGCGGGCGGCGGCGGCCGCGGCCGATCCGGAGGCGGGTCCGCTCGGGAGCGAGGATGCCTTCCGCCGTGCGTACCGCGAGGAGCTGACGGGGCTCCGCTACCGGGGGGGGGCGATCGATGGCTACCTGAGCCGGCTGCACTACTTCACGGAGTGGCTCGATCACGCGATCGGGGAGGGGATCCTGGACGAGGCGACGGGCGAGGTGGGAGGGGTCGCGGACGAGCGGCCGATCCACTTCATGTCGTCGAACCCGGAGGCGTACCGGCAGCTCGCCGAGGACCCGGCGCTCGTGGAGGGGGTGCGGGAGATCGAGGCGCGGCTGAGCGCGGGGGAGCGGCTCTTCGTGCCGCAGGAGCGGATCGCCGAGATCGAGGGGGCGCTCCAGAATGGTGACGTGGTGGCGGCCGTGAGCAACCTCGACGGGCTCGACATCGCGCACACGGGGTTCGTGATCCGGCATGCGGGGCGGGTGCATCTGCTCCATGCTCCCCTCGTCGGGGACTCCGTCGAGGTGTCGGCCGAGCCGCTCGCCGATCGGATCCAGCGGATTTCCGGACAGAAGGGGATCCGCGTGGCGAGGCCGCGGTGAGGGCATGCTGAGGCTTCCTCCCTACCGGTACCATCGCCCGCGGGGGGTCCAGGAGGCGCTCGAGCTCCTTGCCCTCCATGGGGATGAGGCGATGCCGATTGCCGGGGGCACGGACCTGATCCCGAACATGAAGCACCGGCTCTTCACGCCGGGGGAGCTCGTGGCGCTCGGGGGGATCGAGGCGATGCGCGGGGTGGAGCGAGGCGAGGGGGGCGAGCTTCGGATCGGGGCGGGGGAGACGCTCGCGGCGCTCGGGCGGAGTGCGCTCCTCATGGGGGAGCTGCCGGCGCTCGCCGCGGCGGCGCGGGGGGTGGCCGGGCCGCAGCTCCGCAACCGGGGGACGCTCGGGGGGAACCTCTGCCTGGACACGCGCTGCACCTACTACAACCAGACCGCGTTCTGGCGGGAGGCGCTCGGGTACTGCCTGAAGAAGGACGGGGACGTGTGCCACGTCACGAAGGTGGGCGCGAAGTGCGTCGCGGCGCACTCGGCCGACACGCCCCCGGTGCTGATCGCGCTCGGGGCCGGGGTCGAGGTCGCGGGGCCGGACGGGGTGCGCGAGGTCGGGGTCGAGGAGCTCTTCGTGGCGGACGGGGTGAGAAATGTGCGCCTCGAGCGGGGGGAGCTCGTCGTGCGCGTGCGGGTGCCGGGGACGGGGGAGGGGCTCCGCCGGCTCACCGGGTACGCGAAGCTCCGGCAGCGGGGCTCGATCGACTTCCCGCTCCTGACCGTGGCGGTCGCGGTCTGGCTCGACGAGGAAGAGCGGGTGGCGGCGATCCGCGGGGTCGTGACGGGGCTCGGTTCGCGCCCGCGGGTGCTGAGCGGCTGGGAGGCGATCGCGGTCGGGGAACCCTGGTCCGACCAGCTCTTCCCGGCGCTCGCCGAGCGCGCGCACGCGCAGTGCCGACCGCTCGAGAACATGACGACCGACCCCGACTGGCGGCGGGCCATGGTGCCCGTGTACGTGAGGCGCGCGCTGGAGGGGGTGGGGTGAGGGGGAGGGAGGTCGAGCTCCTCCCGGAGGCCCGGGTCCCCAGCTTCGGCGATCGCGTGCGCGGGGCGGGGACTGCGCTCTGGCGGGCGGTGCGCGACAATGCGGTGCTCCTCTGGATCCTCGTCCCCTTCGTCCTGGCCGCTTTCGTCGTCGAGGCGGTGAGCGGGGTGCCGGTGGCCGAGCGGCTTCGGGGGACGCACGCGCTCGGGGTGGTCCTGCGGGCCCTCCAGCTCGCGCTGCTCGCGGTTGCGGTGAGCGTCGGGCTCTTCGCGGTCCAGCGCCTGCGGACGCTCATGCGGGCGCGGAGGGGGGGAGATGCCGTCCCGACGCTGAAGGAGAGCTGGCTCGCATCGAAGGCGCGGCCGACGGGGCCGCACATCCTGCGCGTCGTCGTCGCGATCGCGCTCGTGACCGTGTTCTTCCAGGTCTTCGTCTCGTTCAAGGCCGCGATCCCGCTCATACAGCCCTTTGCCTGGGACGAGGCCTTCATGCGCCTCGACCGCGCGCTCCACTTCGGGCGGGACCCGTGGGAGCTCATGCACCCGGTGTTCGGGTACCCGGTGTTCACGCACTTCTTCGACCTGCTCTACTACGTCTGGTTCCCGGTGAACGTCGGGGTGATGCTCTGGTTCGCCTGGATGCCGGAAGGGACGATGCGCCGCAGGTTCTTCGCGAGCTACTTCCTGAGCTGGATCCTGCTCGGAAACGTGGCGGCGACCGCGTTCTCCTCGGCGGGTCCATGCTACTATGATCTGGCGACGGGGAGCCTCGGGCCGTATGCTGAACTCATGGAGTATCTGCAC
>SLDT01000250.1 GCA_007125125.1 Gemmatimonadota bacterium
CCCGCCCCGGTCCGCCCCGCCCCGGCCCGACGGACCCTGCGACGAGGGGCGGTTCACCCCCGGGTCAGCGCTCGTTCGACGGAGGCAGGACCACGCTGCTCCGCTCCGGGGGGGCGCCCACCATCACGAAGGCCATGTCCTCGGCGACGTGGCACTGGTTGCAGGCGGCGGTGAACTCCCCGAACTCCCGGCGGAGGGCCTCGTCATCTCCCTCCTCGATCGCGTGCAGCAGCTCCTCGACGGGTGCCCCGAGGAAGAGGGCGCGGGCCGACTCGGCGCGTCCGGGCCGCCGGATGATCCCGAGCTCGATCGCGTCGCGGATCTTCTCGGTCTGGTAGCGGGCGTAGGCTCGGTTGTCGTCCTCGATGGCCCAGTGGAGCTCGCGGTAGCGATGGGCGACCTCGAACATGGTGGCCGAGAAGCCGGCAAACTGGTCACCGACCTGCTGGAAGCGCTCGTTGACGGTGCCCGAGATCCAGGCGGCGCCACCCTCCCCTTCGCCGTGCAGGGCGGGCTGCTCGGGAGGCGCGCAGGCGGCGAGGCCGACGAGGAGCGCGGCAGGGACGAGGGCGCGAGGCGCGAGGCGGGAGGGGCGGTCTCGATCGGCGCGGGTCGTCATCGGTCGTCCTGGGCTGGGGTGGAGGCCATGCGGGGCCTACCGCTTCGGCCCCCGGCGAGTTCCGGCGCGGGAAGGGGCGCGGCCCTCGGGCTCGGGGACGGGGTCGCGCGTGAGGACCCAGACGAGCATGACGAGGCCCAGGATCCCCATCGAACCGGAGAAGATCTGGGAGAGGGTGAGGTCCATCCAGACCGTGCGCTCCTCGCGGATGTACATGAGCCCGAAGCGGATCCAGCCATAGCTCCCGATGAACGCCCAGGTGATGACGCCGGGGCGGGGCCGAATGCGCTCGCGCACGAGGAGGAGCACGCCCGCGATCCCGAAGTTCTTGGCCGATTCGTAGAGCTGCGTGGGGTGGCGGCACCCCTCGGGGGGCCGGGCGAGGAACTCGCTCTGCGAGTAGTCGACGCAGAAGGGGCCCTCCCACGGGGTGCCCCACATCTCGGCGTTGATGAAGTTGGCGATGCGCCCGAAGGCGAGGGCGAGGGCGACGGGGATCGCGATCCGGTCGAGGAGGTGGTACACCCCGATTCCGTGCTTCTGCGTGAACCAGAGCACGGCGAGGATCACCCCGAGGAGCCCCCCGTGGAAGGCGAGCCCCCCCCGCCAGACCGCGATCCAGGCCGCCGGGTCGAAACCGTAGCGGTCGAACTCGAAGACGAAGACGTGGAAGAAGCGGGCTCCGATGAGGGCCCCGGCGATCGCCACGAGGACGAAGGTCTCGGCCCCCTCCTCGGTCAGGTTGCGGATGCTCCGCTCGCGCGCGGCCTTCCGGAGCGAGAGCCAGGTGAAGAGCATCCCCAGCATGTAGGGGATCGAATACCAGCGGACGCCGAAGCCGTCTCCGATCCGGAAGATGAAGGGATCGATGTTGTGGATGATGGGATCCAAGGGGTCGCTCCGGCGGGGTGCGGTGGCAGGGTTCGGGGGGGGAAGGCAGCGCGCGTCCGAAGCCAACGCTCTCGATCGGGCCCCTTCCTGTCAACTCGCGCTCGGCTCGGCGCAGGAAGAAGGGCCCCGGGACCGGGCTACCGCCGCTGGGCTTCGTCGTCGCTCAGCCGGGCCAGCTCCTCGAAGAAGGCGGTCGAGACGGTGGCGAAGGCGCCTCGCTCGCGGAGCTCCCCCGGGGTGTAGGGGAGCACCGCGCGCAGCGCCCGCCGGAAGGCCTGGTCGCCCGAGTAGCCGCAGGCCTGCCCGACCGTCGAGATGTTGTGCCCCGGATCGTCGAGGAGTGCCGAGGCGAAGACCATGCGCATCCAGAGGAGGAGGCGCCGCGGGGGCGGGAGCTGCGAGCGCTTGCACCAGCGCAGGAGGGTCGAGGGGGAGAACCCCAGGGCGTCGGCAAGGTCGCGCGGGTTGCCTCCCGTCATGACCGTGTCGATCGCGGCGTCGATGAGGGAGCGGGCGCGGCCGGTGAGGTGGAGCCTCCCCTCGGTGCCTTCCCCCTCGAGGAGGTCGCGCATGAAGCGGGAGCGCGCCGAGAGGAGCCGCTCGACCACGGCCTCGCTCGTCCGGTCGGCCTCGAGCTGGAGGATCTCCGCGACCCCCCACTCGGTGAGGAGCCGCAGGTCGTGCCCGCTCTCCGGCCCGACCTCGAGGGCGGCGACGACCGTGGCCGAGGGGAACTCCTGCAGGATCCGGTAGAGGCGGGGCGAGGGCCCTCCCCAGCGCCGGTTCTGCCCGAGGTACGGGTCGACGAGGGCGATGGCGGCGGGGGGGGCGCGCCAGACCGCGTCGGCCAGCTCGTCCCACCCTTCGGCCGTGTCGACCTCGAAACGCTCGCCCGCGGCGTCGCGCATCCGCTCGGCGAGGGTGGGGTCCTCGGAGAGCACGATCAGGGGCCGGCTGACGCGACGCATCAGGCTCCTCCCGCGCGGCGCGAGACCGGGTGCTCGACGCGACGTGGAGCGATCCGGAGGAGGCGTTCGAGGGGCTCGGCAATCGCCCGGAGCGCCCGCAGCCGCCGGAGCGCCTCTCCCTCGGGGAGCCCGGCTTCGGCCGCGGTGCTGCGTTCGTCCTCGATCTCCCGGAGGAGGGGCTCGGCGGAGTAGCGCTCCAGGCTCTCGCCCATGCGGCGCGCCATCGCCTCGGTCCGACGGGCGAGGCGTCGGCTTCGTTGGGGGTCGCCGAGGGCGACCGCCCCGCGGGTGGCGTCGGCCCAGGGTGCGGCGCTCCCCGGTGCGGTCCAGAGCCGGTCGAGCCCCTGCTGGGCGCGCCGGAAGAGGCGTGCGTCGCCCTTTTCGCCCGCCGCACGGGCCTGGAGCCCGAGCGCCTCGGCCCGCTCGGCTTCGGGGAGCCGGACCGTCGTCTCCGGAAGGAGCGCGAGGAGGTCGTCCCAGGCGCGGATCGCTGCGAGGGCGCGGGCCACGTCGAGGGCGAACCCGGGGAGGGCGGGGTGGTCCGCCCCGAAGGCGCCGAGCGCCGCGCTCCCCTGCTCGGCGGCCGCCTCGTGGTTCCCCTCGCGCCTCTCCAGGCGGAAGAAGGCCGAGCGGACCGACGCCTCCTGGACCCGGTTGCCCTGGCGGACCGAGCGGCGGAGCGCCTTCATCAGGCTCGTCCGCGCCGCGGGGAGGGCACCCCGCTCGAGCATGAGCTTCCCGTGCATGTGATAGGCCTCCACGTAGGGGCCCCAGTCGGAGCGCCGCCTCGCGACGCCGATCGCCCGCTGGAGCCAGGACTCCGCGCGGCCCGGCTGTCCGAGGTCGAGGACCGCCGCCGCCACCTGGAGGGGGTAGCGCGCCTCGGCGGGGTGCACGAGCGCCGCCGTCTGGAGGCACTCGATCGCCGTGCGCGCATGCCCCTCGCGCGCCGCCCAGGCCGCGATCCGCTCGAGGGTACGGGCGACCTGCTCCTGGCCGGGGGCGGCCGGTCCCGGAGCGGGGGCCTGATCCCCCGAACCCGGTACCTGGTCAGCTGCGGGGGCCTGGCCACGTGCGGGCGCCCGGCCCCCCGCGCCCGGTCCGAGCGCCCGGACGAGGATCCGCAGGGGGCGCTCGAGCTCCCCCCCGTTCTCGGCCAGTACCGCCTCCAGCTCCGCGGCGCGCCGCTCGACAAGCTCCAGGGGGAAGGGTTCCTGGGGCTCCGCACTCCCACGGCCCGCAACGCCTTCGCCACCCGCAGCGCGCTCGCCTCCCGCGCCACTCTCCCCAACCGCGCCACTCTCCCCTCCCGCGCCACCCGCACCGCCCTCGCCGCTTCCCCTTCCCGTCCCCGCAAACCGGAGCTGCACCCCGCGCAGCAGGGTCCAGAGGAGGGTCCCGAGGGGCGAGGGAATCTCCTGCACCACCGCGATCCCCGCGGGCCCCGGGACGGCGGGGTCCCGTAGCAGGGGAGGAGGAATCCGCCAGCGGCTCTTCTCGCGGCTGCCGGGCTCTTCTTCGGTTCGGGGCATCGTGGCCTCCGTCTGACGCGGTGTGCTCCTGGGCTGAATGGGCGCCAACGTAAGGGGGCCACCCCTCCTTCGTCCAGCGGTCCCGCTCGGTCGCCCGGGTCGGCCCCTCCCCCGGTCCACCGGGCGGCCCTCGCCCCGGTGGCTGGTTCGCCGGGTCGGCTTCCCCCCTTGCGTGTGCGGGCGGAGCCGGTAGTATCTCGGGCGGCGACGGGCCGGAGGCGCACCTCGCGAGGGGGCGAACACACCGGCAGGTCATTCACTTCGTGGGCTCCGGGCTCGCTGTTGCGGGTGCCCGGGGCGGACAAGGGAGAGAACAGGTGGCGAACCCAGGTGTGCAGGGCGCGGCCCCCCCGGGCTGGACGGACCGGATCCTGAACATGGTCGAGCGGACGGGGAACAAGCTCCCCGATCCGGTGACCCTCTTCGTCATCTTCATGCTCCTCGTGCTCGCGGTCTCCTGGCTCGCGGCAATTCTCGGGGTGTCGGCGGTGCACCCCGGAACGCAGGAGGAGATTCGCGCGGTGAACCTCCTTACCGGGGAGAGCATCCAGCGGATTCTGGTCGACATGCCTCGCACCTTCACGGACTTTCCTCCGCTGGGGCTCGTCCTGGTCGTCATGATCGGGATCGGGGTGGCCGAGCGCACGGGGCTGATCGAGACCGCGCTGAAGGCCTTCGTGCGGAGCGTGCCGGGATGGCTCGTGACCTCGGCAATCGTGCTGGGCGGGCTCCTGAGCTCGCTGGCGGTCGATGCCGGGTACGTGGTCCTGATTCCGCTCGGGGCGGTTGTCTTTCACGGAATGGGGCGGCATCCGATCGCGGGGCTCGCGGCCGCCTTTGCCGGGGTCTCGGGCGGGTTCTCCTCGAACCTGATGCTGACGGCGCTCGATCCGCTCCTGGCCGGGTTCACGGAGCCGGCGGCACAGCTCCTCGACCCGACGTACCAGGTCGACCCGACTGCGAACTGGTGGCTGATGGCGGCGCTCGTGCCGGTCTTCACCCTGGGGGCGACCTGGGTGACGGAGCGGATTCTCGAACCCCGCCTCGGGGAGTACACGGGGGGCCTCGAGGTGGAGGAGTACGAGGGCCTGACGGAGGTCGAGCGCAAGGGGCTGTGGGCGGCCGGGGGTGCCTTCCTCCTGACCCTCGCGGTGATCGCGTGGGGGGCGGTGCCGGCGGACGGCGTGCTGCGCGGAGAGGACGGGGACATCGCGCCGCTGCTTTCGTCGATCGTGGCGCTCATGCTCTTCGTGTTCTTCATTCCGGGGCTCGTGTACGGGCTGGTGACGGGGAAGATCCGAAACGACAAGGAGGCCGCGGCGATGACCTCCGAGACGATGTCGTCC
>SLDT01000042.1 GCA_007125125.1 Gemmatimonadota bacterium
CGCCGAGGCCGCGGGCGCCACGCCGGACTCGCGCGCCACTTCGACCGCCGAACGGAGCCGGCGCTTCGGCCGCTCCGGCTCGGCCGCGGCCTCCTCCGAGGGAGCCTCCGCAGCGGGCTTCGCCTCCGGCTCGGGCTCCGCGGCATCCTTCGCCTCCGGGGCCGTCTCGGCCCCGGCCTCCGGCGTCTCCACCCGGGCAGCCTCCTCGGGCGCCTCGTCAACCGATTCCCGCGGCGCCACCTCGGGCTCGACCTCGACGGCCGCCTCCGCGGGAGCAGGCTCGGCCACCTCCGCCTCGGGTGCCTCGGCCTCGACCGGCTCGGCCCGGGCGGCCTCGTCCTTCTCGGACGAAGGCACCTCGACTCCGGACTCCGCCCCGGCGGCCGCCTCGTCCGCGGCTTCCTCCTCCCCGGTCGAGGCTTCGACCTCGCCCGCGGCCTCGGTCTCCGGCTCGACACGACGACGCCGGCGCCGGCGCGTGGGTGCCTGCGTGTCTTCGATCGCGGCCTCCACCGCCTCCGAGGCCGACTTCTTCCCGGCCCGACGCTCGCGCTCGACGCGGGCCAGCACTCTGGCCACGTCGGCGTCCCTGACCTGAGCATCCACACCGGGCACGGGAATCCCCATCGCCCGGAGAAGGGAGAGCACGGCCTCTTCCGAGACCCTCAGGTCCTGCGCTAGTTCAGCAACCCGCATCGAAACCAGATTCCTCCTGGGGCCCAGCCTCCCCCTCCGGTCGCCCCGCGAGCGGGGCGTCGGCCGGTAGGAGCTGCATGAGCTTTTCGGCAAACGAGAGTACGGTGACGACCAGAGCCGAGGTGGAGCCGCGGCCGATCGTCCGGCCCAGCTCCGCCCGGGTGGTCACCCACCGCACCGGGACTCCGCGATGTCGCAGGAGTCCCTCGATCTTTCCAAGTTGTTCCGGAGAGGCATCCGCCGCGAACACCGCCAGCCTCGCCTCCCCGTTCCTCACCGCGGCCCGCGCGGCGTCGATCCCGGGCACCACCGCCCCCGCCCTGCGGGCGAGACCGAGGAGCCCGGCAGCTTCATTCCTTGCGCTCACCCGGCTCCGCGCCCTCCTCGGCCGGCTCCGGCTCGGCGGCCTCGGTCGCGCCCGTCGCGGCCGCCACCGGCTCGCCCTCCTCCGGCGCGACCTCGTCCTCCTCGCCGACCTCCACGGTCAGCTCGTCGATGATCCCGAGAAGGGAGTCGATCTGCTCGGCCTCGAGCCCCTCGACCTTCTCGAAGTCCTCGCGCTCGAGGTCGATGATGTCCAGAAATGTACTATATCCAGCGGCTTCGAGGGCCGCCAGAGCCCCCTCGTCGAGTTCCAGCTCGGAGAGGGGGAAGTCCGAGAGCTCGAGCTCGTCGCCCTCGTCGCGGAAGAGGGTCGCGTCGGCGCCCCGATCAAGCCACTCCCGCGAGCCGTAGAGGTCGATCTGCCAGCCGATGAGCTGCGAGGCCAGGCGCACGTTCTGCCCGTTGCGCCCGATCGCGAGCGAGAGCTGGTCCTCGTCCACGATCGCCGTGACCACCTGCCGCTCCGGATCCGAGATCACCTTCGCCACCCGGGCCGGGGCCAGCGCACGCCGCGCGAACACCTCGGGGTCCGGATGCCAGGGCACGATGTCGATCCGCTCCCCGCCGAGCTCGTTCACGACCGCCTGCACGCGCGACCCCTTGAGTCCCACGCAGGCACCCACCGGGTCGATCGACTCGTCGCGCGACGACACCGCGATCTTCGTGCGGCCGCCCACCTCGCGCGCCCGCTCGCGGATCTCCACGATCCCCTGGTGGATCTCGGGGACCTCGAGCCGGAAGAGCGCCTCCACGAAGACCGGATCGGCCCGCGACAGGATCAGCCGGGGCCCCCGCGGGGTCTCGTCGACATGCTTGAGCACCGCACGGATCGGATCACCCTGGCGGAAGCGCTCCCGGGGGTTCTGCTCGCGCCAGGGGATGATCGCCTCCGCGTCCCGTGCCCGGTTCAGCATCACCACGATCTTGCCCCGCTCGATCTGCTGCACCTCGCCCGAGAGGAGCTCGTTGATCCGGTCGGAGAACTCGTCGCGCACCCGCTCGCGCTCCTCGTCGCGCACCCGCTGCTTGATCCGCTGCCCGATCGCCTGCACGGCGTTGCGGCCGAAGTCGGCGAAATCGACCGGAATCTCCATCACGTCTCCGACCTCGTAGGTCGGATCGTCCCAGCGCGCCTTCTCGAGGCTGATCTCCGCCGCAGGGTCCTCCACCTGCTCGACCACGCGCTTCAGCACGACCATCTCGATCTCGCCACCCGCCTCGTCGATCTCGATTTCAGCGCGCACGGTCGGACCGTAGATCTTGGCGAGCCCCGCCATGATCCCGTCCCTGATCAGGTCCTGCATCTCCTCGGGGGAGAAGCTCTTTGTGGCCGCCATCTCACGGATGGCGGCAACGATCTGTCCCGCGTTCGGCATGTTCACCTCGTCCTGTCTCTGGCCCGTCTCGGGGAGCGCGGCACGCCCTGCCGCGGGCTCCCGCTCCCCGGGCGGAAGGGGCTCGGAACTCCCGGTGGTCAGTCCTCCCCGTCCCAGCGGAAGACCAGCCGCGCCTGCTCGATCCAGGCACGTGGAACGGCGACCACCTCGCCATTCCTTCGACGGACCCGGACGCGGTATTGTTCCGCGTCCTCACCGCCTTCCACTCCCTCAAGGAGGCCCTCGAAGCGCGCCGACCCCACGCCCTCGAGGGGCCCGCTCCCGCGCAGCGCGACCTCCTGACCCGCGAACCGCTCGAAATCCCTCCGGCGGTTGAGGGGCCGCTCCACGCCGGGAGACGACACCTCGACCGTGTACTTCTCCGGCACGAGGGGGTGTTCGTCGAGCCACGGTTCCAGCTCGCGGCTCACGCGGGCACAGTCGTCGACCGTCACCCCCTGCCCCGGCACCGAGTCGGGAAAGTCGACCCGGATCCGGAGGATGGGGCGCCGGTCGCTCCCGGCCCACACCACCTCCACCAGCTCCATCTCCATCGCCGTGACCCGTTGCTCGATCTCCCGATCGATCTCCGGAATCGGTCTTGCCACCTTCACCTCCGTTGCTGCACGCCAACTCTCGTTTTCGCCCTTCCCGACCCCGGTCACCCGGATGCCGGAGCAAAAAAAAGCGGGGGCCGGCGGCTCCCCCACTCGAAAAAAAGCCGCCTTTCCCGGGCAGCCTCGGTCCGACATGAATGATAGAGGAAGGGCGCCGGGCATTCAAGCCCCGGCCGCATCCCGCCCCCGCCCCCTCAGCCGGGGCCGTGTCGCTCGATCCGTGCGCCGAGGGCCCGCAGCCGCTCGTCGATGCGCTCGTACCCCCGTTCGATCTGCCGGATGTTGTGGATCCGCGAGGTCCCCTCCGCGGCGAGCGCGGCCAGGAGGAGCGCCATCCCCGCGCGGATGTCGGGGCTCTCGAGCGAGGCCGCGCGAAGGGGCGAGGGCCCCACGACCACCGCCCTGTGGGGGTCGCACAGGATGATCCGCGCCCCCATCCCCACGAGCTTGTCCGTGAAGAACATCCGCGACTCGAACATCTTCTCGTGCACGAGGATCGTGCCCCGGCACGCCGTCGCCGTCACGAGCGCGATCGAGGTGAGGTCGGCCGGGAAGGCCGGCCAGGGACCGTCGTCGATCTTCGGCACGTGCCCGAAGGCGTCGTGCCGGATCACCCGGTCGCGGTCCCCGTGGACGAGGAGGTCCTCGCCCTCGACCGTACACGACACCCCCAGCCGCTCGAAGCCGAGCAGGGTCGCGTCGAGGTGCTCGACCGGCGCCCCCTCGATGCGCAGCTCGCTCCCCGTCACCGCCGCCAGCCCGATGAAGGAGCCCGTCTCGATGTGGTCGGCCCCGATCCGGTAGCTCGCCCCTTTGAGCGCGTCGACCCCGGTGATCTCGAGGGTGTGCGTCCCGATCCCCTCGATCCCCGCCCCCATCCGGTTCAGGAGGTGGCACAGGTCCTGGACATGCGGCTCCGCGGCGGCGTTCCTGAGCCGGGTGTGCCCCCTCGCGAGGACCGCCGCCATCACGGCGTTCTCCGTCGCGGTCACGGAGGGCTCGTCGAGAAAGATGTCGGCCCCGGCCAGCCGCTCGGCCCCGATCCGGAAGTCGGCCGGCTCGAAGACGATCTCGGCCCCCATCCCGCGGAAGGCCAGAAAGTGCGTGTCGAGGCGACGCCGTCCGATCACGTCGCCCCCCGGCGGAGGCAGCGTCACCTCCCCGAAGCGTGCCAGGAGGGGCCCCGCCAGGAGAATCGAGGCGCGAATCCGCTCGGCCAGGACCGGATCCGGACGCCCCGCCGTGACCCCCCCGGCATCGACCCGCACCGTCGAGTCCCCCGTCCACTCGATCACCGCCCCGAGCGAGGCCATGAT
Source organism: Gemmatimonadota bacterium (assembly GCA_007125125.1). Taxonomy (GTDB): domain Bacteria; phylum Gemmatimonadota; class Gemmatimonadetes; order Longimicrobiales; family Gaopeijiaceae; genus SLDT01. The sequence continues at coordinate 4,390 of SLDT01000042.1, forward strand.
CTCGAGAAGGGTCTCGACGTCACGGATCCGCGGCACGTTCTCGAGGGTCACCGGCTCGCGCGCGAGGAGGCAGGCGGCCAGGCAGGGGAGCGCGGCATTCTTGTTCCCCGTCGGACGGATGCTCCCGGACAGGGTGTGCCCGCCCTCGACCTCGTAGTACGCCATGGATCTGCCTCGACCGGTCCCGGGATCGCCCTCGCGCTCGTGCGCCTCGGAGGGGGGAAGGCACCCCGGCCGGTCCTCGGCGCACCGCCGCCCCTCCGGCTCGAAAGGTACCCCCGCACCCCCTCGCGCAGAAGGGCGCGCGGCCGGGCCGGCACCCGCTCGTCGCGCCCCGGGCTGGAACGTTCGCCCCCTTCCCCGTTATTCTGTGGGCATGAATCTCCTGATCGCGGGACTCGCCCTCGCCGGCGCGCTCGTGGCCGACACGATCGTGACCGTTCCGGTTCGCGACGGCTTCGACGTGATCCAGGCCGTCACCGCCGGGCTCATCGGCGCGACCTTTCTCGCCGTGCTCCTCACCTTCCTCTTTGTCCTTCTGCAGGCGCGCAGCGCCGCGAAGGCGGTGGAGCGGGTGCGCAGGGACCTCGTCGCCGACCCCGGCGTGGAGCACCTCCGCAGGACCGCCGCGAACCTCGAGGCGATCTCGGACACCCTGCGCCGGGACATCGGGAAGCTCACCGGCGCGGTCGGGGGGCTCTCGGAGCGGATCGACCAGGCGTCGGCGAGAATGGAAGAGCGCATCGAGCACTTCAACGCCCTGATGGAGGTCGTCCAGGACGAGGCCGAGGAGGCCTTCCTCGACTCGGCGAGCACTGCCCGCGGGGTACGCCGCGGACTCGGCGAGCTCGGCTCCGGACGGGCCGCCCGGCGCACCTCCCGGCCTCGGACGCCCCCGTCCGCCGTGACCCCGGCGACGCCGGCGGCGCCGCCTCCC
>SLDT01000090.1 GCA_007125125.1 Gemmatimonadota bacterium
CGGTGTGTGCCACTAGTGTATTAATATTCCGCGGAATATTAATACACTAGTGGCACACACCGTCGGGACGGATCGTCCCGTTCGCGCCTGGCCCGGCCTTTCCCTGCGACACCTCCGAGCGAAGGTTGGCGCGCGGAAGCGCGCGCCCCTCTTTCGTCCCCTTGCGATCACGCAAACCGGAACGCATAGGGGCGGCGCGCAGCGCCGCTCCATCGGAACTCGAAGGTGGGGCACTGCCGAACGTTGCCCCTCGCGAGAGTCGAAAGAGGAAACACCGCCGAACGCTTTCGCTCGCGAGAGCCGAGGGGGCAAACACCGCCGAACGTTGGCCCTCGCGAGAGCGGAAGGTGCTGGAGCCGAAGGTGCGAGAGCCGAAGGTGCGAGAGCCGAAGGTGCGAGATCCGAGCGTGCGAAATCCGAAGCTGCGCGGGCCAAAGTTGCGCAGGCCCAAGCTGCGCCGGCCACCCCCCCCTCAAACCATGTCAAACCGCTCCGTAAGAATCTGCCGCTGGGGCACGCCGAGCTCGATCAGCGAGGTCTCGGCGATGTCCATCATCGGCTTCGGCCCGCACACGAAGTACTCCTGGCCCGCCCGGTCCTCCGGCAGAGTCCGCACCAGGAGCTCCTTGTCGAGGAGCCCGGTCTCGCCCTCCCAGTCCTCGGGCGGCTCCTCCAGGACATGCACGACGGTCAGGTTCAGCCGCTCCTTCAACCCCTCGAGCTCCGTGAGGAAGATCACCTGGTCGAGCGCCACGTTCAGGTAGATCAGGAGGCACTCCCGCTCATCTGCCCGATCGGCAAGGGTCCGCAGCATGCTCACCATCGGCGTGATCCCCACCCCGCCCGCGATCATCACGCTCCCCTGCCCCGGATCGCTCTCGGGAACGAAGTACCCGAAGGGCCCCTCGAGGAAGGCGGTCGACCCCTCCTCCACCTCGCTCACCGTGCTCGAGAAATCCCCCTCCGGCTTCACCGTGAACTCGATCACCTCCGGCGCGGCCTCGGCGCTCGAGCTGAACGAGTAGGGGTTCTGCTGCATCGAGAAGGGGGTCGGCCCGAGCGTGAGCCAGGCGAACTGACCCGGCCGGAAGCGCATCCCCTCGTGCCCGTCCGGCACGAGCGACAGCGTCCAGGCCTCCCCCTGCTCCGGCCGGACCTCCTGCACCCGCCAGGGCCGCCGCCGGTTTCGCCAGGGGCGCACGAACCGCGTGTTCACGAGGAGGAACACCGCGGCGGCCGACATTCCGACCACGGTCACCTGCTTCCAGGGCGCCGAGATGTAGTATCCCACCTGAATCACATGCGCCACTCCGACGAGGAGCACGAAAAAGGCGAGCACCCCGTGCAGGAGCCGCCAGCGCTCGTAGCTCAGCCCGAAGCTCAGCCGCCACAGGCTCGTCGCCATCAGGAGAAGAAGGGCCCCGAGCACACCCGCCAGCGCCAGCGCGCGCATCAGGTTCACCCTCGGGTCCAGGTACTCCAGATAGGTGGGGTCGGCCGCAAAGAGAATCACCGGGTGCGCCAGCACGAACCCCACCGCCACGATGGCGATCTGCCGGTGGTACTGGAGCATCGAATCCAGCCCGAAGGAGGCGCCGAAGCGCCGGAACCTTCCCGTGAGCACGAACTGCCATCCGAACATGGCGAGCCCCACGAACCCGAGCGCCACCGAGAACTCGATCCAGAACCCCCGCGGCTCGATTCCGCCCTGGTACGCCACCGCGAGCGGCGCCAGCACGAGCGCCAGGTAGGAGAGCGCCCAGAACACCGCCCGCCCGAGCCCGTACTTCATCCCCCTCCTCCCGGTCCGAGGAACCAGACCACGACGAGCGCCACCCCCGACATCACCGTCGCGAGCCCGTACGTCGCCGCCGCGATGAGGCGCTCGAGGTGATGGAGCTGGAGCCCGTCATACAGGGTGTAGCGAATCCGGTGCGCGGCATGGAAGAAAAGAAGCGGAAGTACCACCGTGAGCGCAAGCCGCCCCAGCAGGTGCCCGGCCCCGTCGGCCCATGCCCCCAAAGCCCCCCTCGCCCCCTCGCCCGTCCACCCGAGAGGAAGTGCGATCAGCACGACGAAGGCCACCGCCGGAAGGAGGAAGGCAGCCACCGTCCCCCCGGCCGCAAAAAGCCCCCACGCCAGCGGCTCCCGCCCCCGGATCACCGCCCCACCCCCACACCGAGGAGAACGACCACCCCGGCCGAGACCAGGACCCACCCCGCGTAGTGCAGCCCGAGCACCAGCCCGGCCGGCACCCGCCACGACCCCACCCGGAGCCGCATCGCCTTCGGCGCCAGATGGAACCAGGTCAGCGCGTGCAGGACCAGGGCCAGCACCACGACCAGGTGAGCCCCCATCACCGCAGGCCGCGCCAGCCACCCGACGAACGCCTCGCGCGCCGCCTCCCCGCGCCCCATCACCCACACCGCAACGAGCAGGAGGAAGGCCACATAGGCCACCGCAAGGCTCGTCAGCTCCCGCACGATGAACCCCATGTACGAGCGCTTGTGCACCCACCAGAAGATCGGGAGTCGCCTCCGGTGCCAGCGCGGATGGTGCCGCGTGTAGTTCGGGTTCGCCGGCCCCTTCATCGCTCTCCCCCGGAGACGAGCGCGCTGAACCACTGCCGCGCCGCCGTCACCTTGTAGCGCTGGATCGCGCCCGCCGGATCGACCCCCTTCGGACACACGCTCGAGCACTCCCCCACGAAGGTGCAGGGCCAGACCCCGTCGCGCGCCGCGAGCACCACCCGCCGGTCCTCGGCGCCCCGGTCCCGCGAATCCAGGTTGTAGCGCTGCGCCAGCGCGATCGCGGCCGGCCCCAGGAACCCGGGCGCGAGCTCGTGGATCGGACACGCCGCGTAACAGAGGAGACAGTTGATGCAGTGGCTGTACTGGTCGTACTCGGCGAGCTCGGCCGGGGTCTGGCGGTGCGGCTCCCCGGGGTCCGGCGCTCCATCCGGTGCTCCATCCGGCGCCGCACCGCCCCCCCGGCCCGCACCCGCACCCTCCCCCTCCCCGATGATCCAGGGCTTCACCCGCTCGAGCTTCGCCACGAAGTCCGAGATGTCTCCGACGAGGTCGCGGATCACCGGGAACCCCCTGAGCGGCCCCACCCGGATCGGCCCCGGGAGGTGATCCTCGAGGTACGCCGCACAGCTCAGCACCGGCTCCCCGTCGACCTCGAGCCCGCAGCTTCCACACACCCCCATCCGGCACGACCACCGGTAGGAGAGCGTCCCGTCCAGCTCCTCCTTCACATGGTTCAGCCCATCGAGCACCGTCCAGTCCGGGCGGAAGGGAATCTCGTAGCGCTCCATCTCCGGCTCGTCCGAACGCTCCGGCCGGTACCGGAACACCTCGAGCTCCACCGCCTCCGGCGCACTCATCCGCCCTCCCTGCCCGAGCCGTCTGCCGCCCCGTCCTCCCCGCCCGAACCGTGCGCCGCCCCGTCGCCCTCCCCGCTCCCGTACACCCGCTCCTCCGGCGGCCACCGGGTGATCGTCACCGGCCGCAGCTCGACCGAGGGCTCCTCGTCACCACCCGAGCGAACGATCGAGTGCACCAGGTGCTCCTCGTCGTCCCGATCGGGGAAGTCCCTGCGCTGGTGCGCCCCCCGCGACTCCTTCCGGTGCAGCGCCGAGACGAGGATCGCCTCGCCCACATCGAGCATGTTCTCCAGCTCGAGGAAGCCCTGCAGCTCCGTGTTGAAGGTCAGGCTCGCATCGTCCGGCCCCACCCGCTCGAGCCGCTCCCGGAGCGTGCGCACCACCTCGAGCGCGCGCACCATGTCGTCCTCCTCGCGGTAGATCCCCGCCCCCTTCTCCATCGCCTCCCGCAGCTCCGCGCGAAGCGCCGGCATCCGCTCCTCGCCCCCCTCCCGCCCGAGGATCCCCCGGTGGATCCGCTCCCGCTCGGCATGCCCCTCCCGGAAGACCGCCTCGTCCGCAGGAGGAAGGCGCTCCCGCGCGGCAACCGCCGCCGCCCGCCCCGCCCGCGCCCCGAAGACGAGGCACTCGACCAGGGAGTTCGACCCGAGCCGGTTCGCGCCATTGATGTTCACGCAGGCCACCTCCCCCGCCGCGAAGAGCCCCGGCATCGAGGTCGCCCCGTCGAGGTCCGTGTCGATCCCGCCCATCATGTAGTGCACCACCGGCCGCACCGGGATCAGCTCCTCGACCGGGTCGATCTTCTCGTACTTCCGGCAGAGCTCCCGCACGAAGGGGAGCTTCTCGTCGATCACCGCCTCGCCGAGGTGGCGCAGGTCGAGGTGCACCACCTCCCCGTAGGGCGACTCGACCGTGCGGCCGCGCTCCATCTCCTTCACGAAGGCCTGCGAGAGCCGATCCCTCGGCCCGAGCTCCATCGTGCGCTTCACCGGCTCGGGACCCGGCTCCCCCAGGTCGTAGTCCTGGAGGTACCGGTAGCCCTCCCGGTTCACGAGCCATCCCCCCTCGCCCCGCGCCGCTTCCGTGATCAGGATCCCCGTGAAGGGAAGCCCCGTCGGATGGTACTGGACGAACTCCATGTCCTTCAGGGGGACCCCCGCGCGGTAGGCGAGCGCCATCCCGTCGCCCGTCTTGATCTGTCCGTTCGTCGTGTAGGGGTACACCTGCCCCCCGCCGCCCGTGCAGAGCACCACCGCACCGGCGAGGAAGGTCGCCACCCGCCCCGTCTGGAGCTCGAGCGCGACCACCCCGCGGCACCGCCCGTCGTGGACCAGGAGGCGCGTCACGAACCACTCGTCGTGGAAGACGATCGAAGGGTGCCGAAGCGCCCGCTGGTACAGGGTGTGGAGGAGGTGGAACCCCGTCTTGTCCGCGGCAAACCAGGTCCGCTCCCGGTTCATCCCGCCGAAGGGCCGCACCGCGATGCTCCCGTCCTCTTCCCGGCTCCAGGGGCAGCCCCACCGCTCGAGCCGGATCAGCTCGCCGGGCGCCTCCTCCACGAACCGCTCGACCGCGTCCTGGTCGCAGAGCCACTCGCCCCCGCTGATCGTGTCGTGCGCGTGGTCGTCGAAGCTGTCGTCCGCGTCGATCACGGCGGCCGCGCCTCCCTCGGCGGCCACCGTATGGCTCCGCATCGGGTACACCTTCGAGAGTACAGCCACGTCCAGCCCCTCGTCGGCCTCGACGATCGCGAAGGCCGCGCGCAGCCCGGCCGCGCCCCCTCCGATCAGAAGCACATCGTGCTGGACCACCTCCATCGACACCTTCCCGGGCTGGGTTCGCGGGGTCCGATCGCGCAATCCGCGCGGCCGGGGGGATCCCCTCTCCTCGTTGTCACCTCGGCCCATCTCGACCCCCGACCGGAGGAGA
>SLDT01000210.1 GCA_007125125.1 Gemmatimonadota bacterium
ATCGCGGCGCGAGAGGGCTCGGCACGTCCCCGACCCGATCGCACGGGGTGGTTGCCCCCTGCGCCGACGGCCCCGGGGTACCGATCCGGAAGCACGAGGTTGAGGGCGATCGAGGGGCGGGGGGCGCCCGCATCCGGTGGGAGTTCCGCGAGAAGGCGAGAGAGGGGGGCGCCGGCCGCACCGGCGGCGTTCACGATCGTGCGTGCACGCACCTCGATCGGGCCGCCTCCCTCCTGGGACCGGGCGCGGACCCCGATCCGGTGCCCGTCGAGCAGGAGGGGGCCTTCGACCGCGACCCCCTCCACCGCGGTGGTGCCTGCCTCGACCGCGGCTTCGACGAGCTCGCGCACGAGCTCGGCCGGATCGCGGACAAGGCCGTCCTGGAAGAGGATGCCCCCGCCGTCGAAGCCCTCTCCGGCGAGTTCGGGCACCATGGCTCGGCATGTTTCCCGGTCAAGGACCCGGGCAGGGGCCACGAAGTGTCCGGAGTGGAGTCCACGGTTCCGGTCGAGCGAGAGCAGGTTCGCCACGCGAACGGCCGCCCGCGCGGCAAGGAGCCCACCCGCCCCGGACTCGACGGGGACGAGGACCGGAAGGGGATCGACGAGGTGGGGGGCGATCCGGAGCCAGGCGGCACGTTCCGCGATCGAGGCCCGCATGCGAGGCAGGTCGAAGCGGGTGAGATAGCGAAGCCCCCCATGAACGATCCGAAGCGAGTTCGAGGAGGTCCCCTCTCCGAACCGGTCACGCTCGAGGAGTGCGACCTCGAGCCCACGGAGGGAGGCATCCCAGGCAATGAGTGCCCCGAGGACGCCGCCCCCCACGACGACCGCATCGAAAAGGGCCCCCTCGAGCGCCGGGTCGGGACTTTTCGTCATCCCTGCGAGCTGGCCAGGGGGACGAGATGGGGCGAGCGCTCCAACCCGAGCCGGCGAACGAGGCGCCGGCCAGTCCGTCGAAGCCTCGCCTCGAGGGGGCGGTCGAGGAGGCGCAGCTCATCCCGGATCACCCGATGCAGCCCGGTCGCCTCGGGCGCATGACGGCCAGCTTCATCGAGTGCCCAGGCAAGAAGGACCCGTCGCCAGCTGGCTTCCTCGTCGGGCTCGGCCGAGCCTGTTGCCGAGTCCGGGTGCAGCCGGTACCGGTCGAGGGTCCGGTCGGTCACGACTGCGGGGTGGGCCAGGAGAAAGCGCACGTAGAATGCCTGGTCCTCGGTCGGCACGGGAAACCCCTCGATGAACCCGCCAACCTCCCGCAGGGCTCTGGTGCGGCAGGTCACGCTCGTCGGGCAGGGAACCGCACCTGCCCCTCGAAGGAGGTGGGCGAGGAGTCCGATGGGGTTCATGACGACCCCCGCCGGAACGTGTGTCGGAGGAGTCACGTCCTCCGCCTTCGGAGCGTGCCAGCTTCGCCAGTAGAGGCTCGGACCATAGGCCATGGCCGCATCGCCGTGGGCGCGGAGCAACTCGAGGTGGTGCTCGAGACGCTCGGGCAGCCAGAGGTCGTCAGCGTCGAGAAAGGCAATGAGTTCGGAAGCTGCGAACGCGATCCCGAGGTTCCGGGCGGCGGGTACCCCTCGGTTCTCCCGGCCCGGATGCGCGAGCACCCGGATCCGGTCGGGGTCGCGGGCGGCGGCCTCCTCGGCGAACCGGCTGGCCTCGGGGCCCGAGCCGTCGTTCACGAGGAGGAGCTCCCACTCGGAGAGGGTCTGGGCCAGAACGCTCTCGATCGCCTCCCGGAAAAAGGAGACGGGAGGGTCCAGAAAGGGCATCACGACGCTCACGAGGGGAGGGCGACGCGCAGCCTCCGCCCCCGCGGGCCGCTCCCGGTCCTCGTCGGGTGGGCGAGGGTCCGGGCTCACCGGTCGGCGCCCTCGTCCGGGCCGCGGCTCCCGCGCACCCCCGTCCACCCCCCCAGCCAGCGCGCGAAGTCGGGCCCCCCGACATCGGGAGGCCAGAGGCGGGGCAGGGAGATCGGGTTGGCGCCGGCCGTGACGAGGCCGTTCCTCGAGGTGCAGGCGAGCTGGTACCCCGCGGTCCGCACCTCCTCCTCGTGGCCGGGCCAGAGCCGTCCGAAGGGATGCGAAAATCTGGTCATATTGTACATTATGACCAATTCCAGCTGCGCGCGGCTCTCCCGAAGCTCCCTTGTGCGGTCCGGGCGCGGCAGTTCGTCCATCGCGGGGTGGGTGAGGGTGTGCGATCCGATCGTGATGAGCGGGTGTCGGGCGAGCGCACGCACCTCGGCCTCCTCGACGAGCCGGGGGCCCGAGGCCGGACCGCCCTCCTCCCACGGCGGGACCTGCCCCCAGAGCCCCGGGAGCACGAAGAGGGTGGCCGGGACCTCGAGCTCCTCGAGGATCGGGAGTGCCTCGCTCACGACGTCATGATAGCCGTCGTCGAAGGTCACGGCCACGGGGGGCGGCGCCCCGCTGCGGCTCTCGCGCACCGCCTCGGGAAGGTCGTCCAGCGCGACGGGGCGGTAGTTCGCGCGCAGCACCTCCATCTGTGCCCGGAAGTGGTCGGGGTGCACGGCCAGGTGGTGGGGGTCGGACCTGAGCGCCGTGACCCGGTGGTACCCGAGCACGACTCCCACCCCGCCGAGGGAGGCCCGCGCACGCCAGCCCAGCCGGCGGGCCGTCTTCAGCCCGGGCACCCTCATCGGCCCGCGGACCCTTCCTCCGTGAGGGGTTGGGCGTCCGGCTCCGGCCCGTCGGGCGCCGCGAAGGCGCGCACGGCGCGGACCGTGACGAGGAGTTCGAAGGCGGGATCCCGGTACGCGAGCTCCTCGGGGCGCAGCTCCCCGGCCGCGATCCCCTGGAGGAAGGCTGTGGCGGTGAGAACATTCCCCCGGGCTTCGACCTGCACCGCGCCCCCCTCGAAGTGTCGCTCGAAGAGCCGCCGGGCCGAGAGGGTCGTGAAGCCCCAGTGGTAGCCCCAGCTCCCCTCCGGGTCCCGGGTCATGGGGCTCATGCCGGGGACGGTGACGAGCGCGGTGCCTCCCGGGCGAAGGAGTCGGTGGATCGTGGCGACGGCGGCGTCGACCTCGTGGATGAGCTGGAGGGTCTGGGTCACGACGATGCAGTCGAAGGCGCGCGAGGGAAGGTGGGGCGCGTTCGTGAGATCGCCCACGAGGGTGACTCCGGGCCCCATCTCGGCGATGTGGAGCACATCGCTCTGCTCGACCTGATCCCCCCCGAAGCGGCGCGTGTAGTCGTTCGAGTCGATCTCGAGGACTCGGCCCCTGATCGAGGCCGCCTCGGCCGCGAGGAACTCCTCGATGTAGTGGCGATCGACCGGGAGCCCCCGGTCGAAGCCCCAGTCCGCGCTGATGGGGGAGAGGCGCCGCAGCGACCCGAAGCGGACCATCCCGACCGGTGGGACCCGTGTGAGCCGCGTGCCGGTGCGGGCGAGCGAGCGTCGAACGTCCCGTGGCAGGAGTCGACGCAGGAGCGCGCGCACCCCGGCGAGGGGGCCGGGTCGGTCAGTTGGATGGCTCTGTGTGCCGATGGACATGCGCGGTCGGGTTGGGGCGTGTGCGGGGTGGGTGTGCAGGGGGCGGCGCGGGGTCGGGGCCTGACCGGTCGGCTCGGTGTCTCGTCCCTCGATCAGGAGCAACCTCCGTGCCTCGCGGAGGTCGCCGCGACGGGACCCCGGATTGCGGGCACATCCCTTGCTCCGCATGAAATGCGCTCACGCGGGCGGGGCCACCCCTCCCGCCCCCCGGCATCACCCCTCCGGGCCGCCTCCATGTCATCCGGTTTCGACACCGCCGAACTCCCCACGGACCCCTCCCCTTCGGGAGAGGCGGAGCCCCGTGCGGGTGCCGGGTCCGGCTCCGGTGCCGACGGCGGGGGGCGCCCCTGGGCCCTCGAGCTCTTCGACCACGGGCTCAAGAAGCGGCAGAAGGTCGAACTCCTCCTTCGGATGGCGGGGAATCTCGAGGGCGTCCGGGCGCTCCTTGTCACCGGGGGTGACAACCCCGGCGCCCTCAACTGGCACTTCCGCGCGGCGGGAGGCCAGTGGCGCTGGGCCGAGCTCGAACACGACCGGATCCCCGCGATCGAGGCCCTCCTCGGGGAGCGGGTCGAGCACGCCGCCCCGGACCGCCTTCCCTTCGAGGACGCGGCCTTCGACCTCGTCGTCGTGATCGATGTCCACGAGCACCTCGACGCGGTCGAGCCCCTGAACCGGGAACTCGTGCGCCTCCTTCGGCCGGGAGGAAGGCTCCTCGTCACGACCCCCTCCGGGAACACCCGCCTCCCTCTCGCACGCCTCAAGCGGCTCCTCGGGATGACCCCGGAGGTCTACGGGCACCGGGTGCAGGGGTACACGCACGGCGAGCTCGAGGCGATGGCTCGTGCGGTCGGCCTCGAGCCGGTCGCGCGCGGGGCCTATGCGCGCTTCTTCACGGAGTCGATCGAGCTCGCGATCAACCTGGCCTGGGTGAAGGTCCTCGGACGCTCGCCCGAGGGGAAGGCGCCGAAGGAGGGCGAGATCGCTCCTTCTGACGCGGCGGGGCTCCGGAAGGCCGGGGGGGCGTGGGGGCTCTACCGCCGGGTTTTTCCCCTGATCCGGCTCGTTGCGTCACTCGACCGGCTGATTCCCGGCCGGGGTGGATACGCCGTGGCGATCGAGGCGCGGAAGCCATGACGGGCCGGGAGACGGCAACGCATGTTGCACCCTCGCAGCAGCGCGGGGGGGAGCGGGCCGGCCCCGTCGGGGCGGCGCTCGTGACCGGTGCGGCGGGGTTCATCGGGCGGCACCTCGCGGCGACCCTCGCGGCGGGCGGGACAACGGTGCGGGCCCTCGACCTCCCGGAGGCCCTCGCGGCACACCCGCTCGGCAGGGCGGGTCGGGCCGGTGAGGGAGCCGTCAAGGAGCACCCTGTCGATGTGCGAGACGACGCGGGGCTCGCACGGGCCATGGAGGGGGTGGGCATCGCGTACCACCTCGCGAGTGCGCACCTCGCGCACGGGGCGCCCGAGGCCTGGTTCGAGGCGGTGAATGTCGAGGGCACCCGTTCGGTCGTGCGTGCCGCCGGTGCGGCAGGGGTGCGCCGGGTCGTCCACGTCTCGAGCGTCGGGGTCTACGGCCATGTGGGCGAGCCCCCGGCCGACGAGGCGAGCCCGACCCATCCGACGAACCCCTACGAGCGCACGAAGCTCGCGGGGGAGCGCGCGGCGCTCGAGGCCGGGGAGGCAGCGGGGGTCGAGGTGGTCGTGCTCCGTCCGGCCTGGGTCTACGGGCCGGGCTGTCCGCGGACCGCGAAGCTCCTTCGGACGGTTCGCCGGGGGCGCTTCGCCTTCGTGGCCGACGGCTCGAACCTCCGGCATCCGGTCTGGATCGGAGACACGGTCGAGGCGTTCCTGCTGGCGGCGAACGCACCGGACGAGGCTGTGGGTCGGCCCTGGCTCGTCGTGGGGCCGCGGGCCCACACGGTGCGGGAGCTCGTCGAGCTCTGCGCCCGGGTGCAGGGGGTGCGGCCCCCCCGCCTCCGCCTTCCACGGAGGCCGATGCGGCTCGCCCTCGGGGCGGTCGAACTCGCGGCCTCGCTCCTCGGGCGGGAGCCCCCGGTCTCGCGCCGTTCGCTCGCCTTCTTCGAGCACGACAACGCCTTCTCGGGCGAAGGAGCGGCCCGCGCGCTCGGCTTCCGCGCCGGGGTCGAGCTCGAGGAGGGGCTTCGCCGCACCCTCGAGTCGACGGGGGGCGCGGACTGATGTGCGGGATCGCCGGGGTGGTCGGGGGAGACCCGGGGCGGGAGCGCCCCCTCGTCGAGCGGATGTCCGAAGTCCAGCGGCACCGGGGTCCGGACGACGGAGGAATCGCCCGGCTCGATGGAGCGGTCCTCGCGAACCGCCGGCTCGCGGTGATCGATCCGGGCGCGAGAAGCCAGCCGATGGAGAGCCCCGACGGACGGTTCGTGATCACGTACAACGGGGAGATCTACAACCACCGTGCGCTCCGTGCCGAGCTCGAGGGCCGCGGGCACGCCTTCCGGACGCGGACCGACACGGAGGTTCTCCTCCGGCTCTTCGAACTCGAGGGGTGGAAGGCGCTCGACCGACTCCACGGGATGTTCGCCTTCGCGATCTGGGACCGGCGGGAGCGCCGCCTCCATGCCGCGCGCGATGCCTTCGGCCAGAAGCCCTTCCACCATGCGGTCGTGGGCGAACGCTTCATCTTCGCCTCCGAGATCAAGGGTGTGCTCGCCCATCCGGACGTGGGCCGCGACCCGGACCTGGAGTCGGTCGACCACTACCTGACCCAGCGCTTCGTTCCGGCGCCCCGGACGATGTTCCGGGCGGTGCGCAAGCTCCCCGCCGGTCACCGGCTCGAGTGGAAGGGGGGAGAGGTGCGAGTCGAGCGCTGGTTCGAGCCCCGCTTCGGTGCCCTCGAGCCCCGGAGCGACGAGGCCTGGATCGAGGGACTCCGGGAGCGGGTCGAGCGGGCGGTCGAGCGGCACCTCGAAAGCGACGTGCCGGTGGGTGCGCTCCTCTCCGGGGGGCTCGACTCGGGGGTCGTCGTGGCCTCGATGGCGGCCCGGCTCGGCCCCGGGGTTCCGACCTTCTGCGTGGGGACGGAGGTCGCGAGCCTCGACGAACGCCCCTGGGCGGCGGAGGTCGCGCGCCACTTCGGCACCCGGCACCGGGAGGAACGGGTCGGGGACGAGACCCTGGCCGCGATCCCGACCCTCGTGCGCGCCCTCGACGAGCCCTCCGATCCGATCGCGGCCTGTACCTGGACGGCGGCGCGGCTCGCTTCTTCCGAGGTCAAGGTGGCGCTCGGCGGCGACGGGGGAGACGAGGTCTTCGGAGGGTTCGACCGGTATGCCGCCTTCGTTCGAGTCGAACAGTGGGCGGGGCTCCCGGGATGGGTGCGCCGAGGCGTGACGGGCTCGCTCGCGAGGTTGCTCCCCGGGGCGCAGCGCTACAAGAGCCTGGGGCAGAAGGCGCGCTGGCTGCACGGCCTCGACGGGCTGCGCGGGGGTGCACTCTACGCGCGGATGACGAGCATCTTCCGCTTCGGCCCGGACGAGAAGGCATGGGCCTGGGGGGAGGCTCTCGCCGAGGCGGCGAACGGGGAGGCGGAGCGCCTCATCGAGGAGCTCTTCGATCAGGTTCCGATGGGGGGCGAGGGGGTCGGGGCAGCCGAGGATCGGCTGAACCGGATGCTGCGCACCGACCTCCTGACCCGGCTTCCGGAGCACTCGCTCCTCCTCGCCGACCGGCTGAGCATGACGCACGGGCTCGAGCTGAGGAGTCCCCTCCTCGACCGGGAGCTCTGGGACTTTGCCGCGTCGATGCCGGCGCGCCTCCGCGTGAGGGGCTCGCGTACGAAGGTGGCACTCCGGGAGGCCTTCCGCGGACACCTGCCCGACGCCGTGCTCGCGCGGCCGAAGCAGGGGTTCATGCTCCCCTTCGGCCACTGGATGCAGGGAAGCTCGCTCGAGGCCATCCGCGTGCGGCTCGAGGAGGGGCCCCTGGTGCGCGAGGCGTGGATCGCCCCGGGGGCCGCCTCCCGGCTCGCTGCGGAGCATGGCGCCGGGGGAGCCGACCACCACGTCCGGCTCTGGATGCTCCTTGCCCTCGATGCCTGGGCGCGGGAGCTCCTCGGGCTCGGCGAGGACCAGGGCGGGCTCGTGGAAGCCGGAAGCGCCCGCGACGGAGTCGAGGGGTGAGGGGCGAGGGCGAGGTGGTCGCGGCCGCGACCGAGGGCTCCGCGCTCCGGCGATACCAGGACCTCGTCGTGGGGTCGCGCGGCTTCGGGCGACTCCTGCGCCACGAGGTGGGTGCCTGGGCGGCGAGAGTCCCTGGAGCGGCGGGGCTCGCACTCCGGAAGCTCCTCTTCCCGGGACTCTTCGAACGCTGCGGCCGCGGGACGGTCTGGGGGCACGGGGTCGTGCTCCGGCACCCCGGACGGATGCGGATCGGGGCGGGGGTCGTGGTCGACGACGGGGTCTACCTCGACGCGAAGGGGTGCGCCGAGGGCGAGTTCGAGCTCGGGGACGGCGCCTTCATCAGCCGGGGGTGCATCCTGAGCGCGAAGGACGGCACCCTCTCGATCGGATCGGGCGCGAACCTCGGGGCGGGGTGCACCCTGTATGCCTCGACCCGGCTCGAGATCGGGGACGACACGATGCTCGCGGCGAACTGCTATGTAGGGGGCGGGCGCTACGACCCGGCGGCCGCCCGCGACCGGCCGATCGCCGAGCAGCCCCTCCCGCGCCAGGGGGTCGTGATCGAGGAGGACTGCTGGCTGGGTGCGGGGGTCATCGTGGTCGACGGGGTTCGGATCGGGCGGGGCTCGATCATCGGGGCGGGGGCGGTCGTGACTCGCAATGTGCCACCCTTCACGCGTGCTGCGGGGATTCCCGCGCGGGCAATCGGAACGAGAGGAGAGGACGATGGAGCCGAAGAAGGCTGAGGGAACAGGGGGCGCACCGGCGCTCGATCCCGAGCTGGCGGGGGTGGTCGAGGAGATCCGCGACTACTGGGACGCCCGCACCCTGGGGGTGCAGTATGTGAGCGACCCGACGCTCGAGCGCGGGACGGCCGAGTACTTCGCGCACATCCGCCCCTGGATGAACCCGTACAAGTTCCCCTGGATCATGGAGCGCATCGAGGCCGAGGCGCGCCGCATCGGCAAGGGGGGGCACCTCCTCGAGATCGGCTGCGGGATGGGCTTCGACTCCCTCGAGTTCCTGAAGCGGGGTGTGCGGGTCACGGCGACCGACCTGACCCCCGCTGCGGTCGCCACCGCCCGGCGCCACTTCGAGGTCGAGGGGGTGCGTGCCGAGGAGGTGCGCGAGGCGAACGCCCTCGCCCTCCCCTTCGCGGACGAGAGCTTCGATGCGGTCTGGTCGAATGGGGTGCTCCACGCGACGGGCGACACGCCGCGGGCCATTCGCGAGGTCTGGCGGGTGCTCCGGCCGGGGGGGCGGGCGATCATCTCCCACTTCTACCGAAAGCCGTCCTGGATGTACCTCGTGCACAGGCTCGGGCGGGAGAACATCGAGCACCGCGACGCGGACCCCCCGGTGAACGAGTTCTACACGGACGAGGAGATCCTCGCGATGTTCGAGGACTTCGAGGTGGAGTCGGCCGAGCGCGAGCACCATCGGGCGCTGCCGGTCGCGAAGCGAGGGCCGAAGGCCGTCCTCTACCGGACCCTCTTCCGACCGGTCTACAACCTGCTCCCCGAGCCGCTCGCGCTGCGCTGGGCCTACAAGCTCTCCGTGACCGCGGTCAAGCCGGAGGAAGGCTGACGATGGCGACCCAGCCCCTTCGGATTGGCGTCATGCTCCGCGCCCTCGACGAGAAGGGCGGGGTCGGGGTCTACACCCGGAACATCCTCGACGAACTCCTCGCCCTCGACACGGAGCACGAGTGGGTCCTCTTCTTCCGGACTCCGGAGCGGATGGGGGAGCGGGAGGGGAACCCCCGGGTCCACGAGCACCTCGTCGGGGGGCGCCAGAAGCCGGTCTGGGACCAGATCGCGATTCCGCGCGCTGCCGGCAGGGAAGGGGTCGATGTGCTCTTCCACCCGAAGTTCACGGTGCCCCTGCGGGCGCCCTGCCCGACGGTGATGACGGTGCACGGGGCCGACTGGTTCATCCCCGAGCACGCCCGCTTCTACAAGCCGCTCGACGTGGCCTACATCCGGGCCGTCATGCCCCACTACTTCCGGCAGGCGACCGCGGTCTGCTCGGTGTCGAAGATCACGACCGACAACTTCAACCGGATTCTCGGACTCGAGCCGGGAAAGGTCGTGACGACCTACCTGGCCCCGGCCAGGCACTTCGGACGGGTCGAGGATCCGGAGCGGCTGCGGGCCGTGCGCGAGCGCTATGACCTTCCGGAGCGGTTCATCCTGACCCTCTCGAAGGTGGGGGGTGACACGCGGAAGAATGCTGCGGGGATCTTCGAGGCCTTCCGCCGGGTCGCGGAGGCGGCGCCGCATGCGCTCGTCGTGGGGGGCAGGGGCCTCGAGACCTTCCGCGGGTTGCACGGGATCCCGGACGAGGGGTGGGGGGCGAGGGTCCACTTCCCCGGGTGGATCGACCAGGCCGACCTCCCGGCCGTCTACTCCCTCGCCGATCTCTACCTCTATCCCTCGAACCTCGAGGCCTTCCCGATCCCGGTCTCCGAGGCGATGAAGTGCGGCACCCCGATCGTGACCTCGCGCGAGAACGGGCTCGAGGAGATCGCGGGCGAGGGTGCGCTCCTCGTCGATCCGCGGGACCCCGACGAGATCGCGGGGGCGGTGCTCGAGATCCTGGGCGACGAGGCGCTGCGCGAGCGGCTGGGACGGGCGGGGCTCACGCGCTCCGAGCGCTACTCCTGGGACCGGTGCGCGCGGCGGACCCTCGCGGTGCTCGAGTGGGCGGCCCGCGGGGGCGCGCCGAGTGCCGAGGAGGCCGCCGCGCGCGTCGTCCCGGAGGCGGACTGAGGGTGTCGGAGGGGGTGGCCGCGGAGAGGGCCGGGGAGCTCGAGGGGGCGCTCCGGGGCCGGGTCGTCCTTCTCGCGCCGCACATGGACGACGAGCTCATCGGATGCGGGGCGATCCTCGCCTCGCTCCCCCGCCCGGAGCGGCTCTTCGTGGTTTACGCCACGGACGGGGCGGGCTCGCCCTCCCCACCCCTTCCCTGGATCGGGGTCGACCGGGAGGCCCTCGCACGGACCCGCCGGGACGAGGCGCGGGCGGGGCTCGAGGCGCTCGGGATCACGGGGGGGAACGCGCACTTCCTCGGGCTCCCCGACGGTCGGCTCGGCCGGAACCCGAAGGCGCTGCGGAAGGCGGTGGCCGGGAGCCTCGAGACCCTCGCACCCGACACCCTCCTCCTGCCCTTCCGCTTCGACGGGCACCCGGACCACCTCGCACTCCACGCAGCGGGGCATGCGGTGTCCGGGGGGGACGGGGATCCCCGCGTCCTCGAGTACTTCGTCTACGCCCGGTGGCGGCTCCTCCCCGGACGCGACGTGCGGCGCCTCCTCCGTCCGGAGTGCCTCCTGCGCCTCGAGCCCGATGGGGAGGCCCGCGCGCGCAAACGCCGCGCGCTCGAGTGCCACCGCACCCAGACGACGCGCTGGTTCGACTGGCAGGCCCGCCCGAACCTGACGGCGGCCTTCATCGAGCGCGCCTGCGGGGAGCCGGAGCTCCTCCTCGACCGGTCCCGCTGCGACGACGGGGGGCTCCGGGGCGCGGCCGCCCTCCGGCTCCGCCTCGTCCATGCCCTCGAGCCGAGGCTGAAGCGCGGAAAGGACCGCGTCCTCGCCTCGACACGGGCCCTCGTCCGATGACCGCCGAGCGGGTGGCGCCCGCGGTGCGCCTTCCGGGCGAGCCCCTTGGGCGCCCGATCCGCGTCGTCCTCTTCTGCGGTCCGGCGCTCGAGCCGGGCCCGGTCCGCTTCGCCGAACGCCTCGAGGGGCACCCCGAGGTCGAGCTCCTTGCCGTGTTCTGCGAGACCCCCGGCCTCGGACCCCTCGCCCGGATGAGGGACCTCGTTCGCCGCAGGGGGCTCCTTGCGGGCCCGATCGCCCTCGCGGGGGGGGGGCGGAGCCTGACCCGTGCGGTTCGCTCTCCGGTCGAGACGGCCCGTGCGCGGCGCTCCCGAAGGGCGTTCCGCGCCCGTCTCGAGGAGGTACCCTCCCTCCATGCGCCCGAGGTCGTCGACCGCCTGCGCGGCCTCGACCCCGACCTCACCCTGAGCTACGGTGGCCCCATCGTGCGCGCCCCCCTCCTCGAGCTCCCCCGCTTCGGGGCCCTCGGGATCCACCATGGCCGCTTCCCCGACTACCGGGGCAAGAAGGCGACACTGCGGGCCCTCCTTGCAGACGAGGCGGGGGCCGGGGTGACGATCCAGCACCTCGGCGAGCGGATTGACGATGGCCCCGTGGTCGCGCGCGGCGAGGTCCCGGCCCGCGGACGCTCCCTGGCACGGGTCGAAGCCGAACTCGACGATCTCGGGCTCGACCTCTTCCTCGAGGCCGTCCTCCGCGTGGCCCGGGGCGAGGCGGAGCCCCGCACGGTGGAAGGTACCCGGGGTCCACTCCACCGGGATCCGGGGGTGGCGGAGCTCGCGCGCCATGCCCTTCGCCGGGCGCGCGCCTTCGTCCCCGGAGCTGCTGCAAGGGACGACGGCCCGGTTCCGGACGAAGGGGGAGGGGGGCCGGCCGGGGCCGACTCGCCGGGTGTCCTCCTCCTGACCGAGAGCTTCCATCCCGCGGTGGGAGGTGGTGAGACGCAGGCCCGGGACCTCGCGATCGCACTCCGGGAGGGAGGGATGCGGGTGCGAATCCTGACGCGGCGCTGGGATCCTGCCTGGCCCGAACTCGAGCTTTTCGACGGGGTGCCCGTGCACCGGCTTCCGCCGACGGGGGGGCGGGGTCGCGGGCGCTGGGGGCTCGCGCGCAGGGTGCGTCCCGTCGTGGCACGCTTCCGCGCCGATCACCCGGTCGCGGTCGTGAACGGCTTCCGGGTCCTCGGGATCCCGGCCCTCCTGGAACGCCGACGGAGTCGGCCCGGCACCCGACCCCTGCGCGTGGTCCTCAAGGCCGATTCGCCGGGCGAGTTCTCCGGCGCCTTCTTCGACGGCGGGCTCGGCGGGGTCGGGCTCTCCCACCGGTCTCTCCCCGTGCGCCCCCTCCTTGCCTGGCGGAACCGTCTCCTGCGGGGAGCCGATGCCTTCGTGGCGATCTCGAGCCCGATCGAGGAGGAGCTCCTCCGGCACGGGGTCGAAGCGGAGCGGGTGCACCGGATCCCGAACGGGGTCGACACCGCCCGCTTCCGGCCGCCCCGCCCCGGGGAGCGGGAGGCGATGCGTGCCCGCTTCGGGCTCCCGGCCGAGAGCACGATCGCGGTCTTCACCGGGCGGCTCGTCCGGTACAAGGGCCTCCCCCTCCTCGTGCGGGTCTGGCAGGGGCTTGCTCCCCTCGACCCCGATGCCCACCTCGTGATCGCGGGGGAGGGAAGCGCCGACCTCGATGCCTGCGAAGACGAACTCCATGCGCTCGTCCGGAGCGAGGCGATCCCACGGATCCACTTTACGGGAGCGACCGCCGAGGTCCCGGAGCTCCTGAGGGCGGCCGACCTCTTCGTCTTCCCCTCCGAGCACGAGGCCTTCGGGATCTCGGTGATCGAGGCGATGGCGACCGGGCTCCCGATTGTCGCGACCCGTGCCGGAGGACTGGCCGATCTCGTGGAGGAGCCCCAGGGGGCGCTCGCCGTGCGAGCGGGCGACGCGGAGGAGCTCGGCGCTGCCCTCTCGCGCCTCCTCTCGGACCCGGCCCTCCGGGCCCGGCTCGGGGAGGCCGGGCGGCGCGCGGCGCTCGAGCGCTATGCCCTCGACCGGGTGCGGGATGCCTGGATCGAGCTTCTGGAGAAGGTCGGCGATGGCTGAGGCTCCCCTGCGCACCCTCGATGACCTCTCGGTCCTCGTTCCGACCCTCGGACGGGAGAGCCTCGCGCGCACCCTGGAGGCGATCGCAGGGGGGAGCCGCCTCCCGGCGGAGGTCGTCCTCGTGGACCAGGGGCCCGAGGGTGCCTGTGCACGGGTCGTGGCCGGAGCCGCGACCGGCCCCCTGCGCGTGCGGATCGTCCGATCGGGGGGGCGGGGGCGAGCGGTCGGTCTGAACGAGGGGCTCCGTGCGCTCCGAACGCCGAAGGTCGTCGTGACGGACGATGACTGCATCCCGGAGCCCGGCTGGATCGAGGCCATGGCCGACGCGCTCGAGGCGCATCCCGGGGCGATCGTGACGGGCCGGATCGAGGCCTTCGAGGGCGGAAGCGTCCCGGTCGTGGCGACCTCGCGCGAGCCGAGGCTCCAGCGGCGACCCCGCCTCACCTTCGACACCCTCTCGGGGGGCAACATGGGGGCGCACCGCTTTCTCCTCGGGGCGCTCGGCGACTTCGAGGAAGACCCGCGGATGGCCACGGCCGAAGACGGGGAACTCGCCTACCGGGCACTGCGCGCCGGGGTGCCCCTCCTCTATGAACCGGCCTCGGGCGTGGCGCACCTCGACTGGCGCGAGGGGGCGGCACGGGGAGCCCAGCTCCGCTCCTATGCCCTCAGCCATGGCGCCTTCTACGGGAGGCAGCTTCGGCGCGGCGACCTCTTCATCGCGCTGCGTGCGCTCGTCCACCTCGGGCGGGTGGCGAAGCGATGGCTCTCGGGAACCCTGGGTCGAGACCCGGAACGGGCCGCGAACGGACGGCACTACTTGGTCGGGCTTCCCCTCGGGATCGTCCGGGGGCTCGGGGCCGCACCCCCGCCGACCCCGAGGCCGGCTCCGGATGGAGCCGAGCGGGTCGTGATCCTGATCCTGACCCTCGATCAGCGCGAGAGCACCCTGCATGCCCTCGAGAGCCTCGCTCCGGAGCGACGTCCGGGGGTCGAGGTCCTGGTCTGGGACAACGCCTCGAACGACGGAACCGCCGAGGCAGTCGAAGCGCGGTTCCCGGGCGTCCATCTCCACCCCTCACCGGCGAACCTGGGGGTCGCGGGTGGGCGGAACGCAGCCGCGCGCCTTGCGATCGAGCGCTTCGACCCCACCCACCTCCTCTTTCTCGACAACGACATGGAGGTCGAGCCGGGCTTCGTCGAGGCACTCCTCGCACCCTTCCGGCGTGACCCCCTCCTGGCCCAGGCGCAGGCCAAGCTCCGATTTCTCCGGGAACCCGAGCTCCTGAACGACGGGGGTGGGTTCGAGGTCAGGTGGTGGCTCGGCCGCACCTCACCCGTGGGGTTTCGCGAAGCGGACCGGGGCCAGCGCGACGAGCCGGCTCCCTGCCTTCCCTGCGGGGGGGCGACGCTGACCAGGGTCGACGTGTTCCGGGAACTCGGGGGGTTCGACGAGCGCTACAACCCCTTCGGCCCCGAGGACCTCGACTTCTCGCTCCGCGTGCGGGAGGCCGGATACCGCGCCCTCTACGTTCCCGGGGCGGTCGCCTACCACGCGGTCACGACCACCTTCGAGGGCGGTCGCTACACGGAGCGCTACGCCCGGACGAAGGCCCGCAACTGGAGGCTCCTCATGCGGCGGCATGCCCCGCTCCGGCATCGGCTCGCCTTCTACCTGGCGGGGGTGCCCTGGCTCACCCTGCGCCTTCTCGCGCGCGAGGGGCCAGCCGGGGGTGTGCGTGCCCTGCGCGGCTGGATCGGGGGGCTCCGCGCCGGCTGAGAGGGTGTTTACATACTACGAATGGGTCCCGTTGGGAGCGTCTTCGCGCCGGCGGGCCCGGAGCGCGAGATCCGTCGCGAAGGTCGCCGGGAGGAGCCGCTCGACGGTGTAGCGAAGGGGGATCCGCGAATGCCGCTTCGGGCACTTCCGGACCTCCTCCACCTCGAACCCGGTTCCCTCGAGCAGGGCCCGGATGCCCCGGAGGGTGTAGCGGTGCAGCCCGTGGTAGCCAGTCGGGGTCCAGCGGTCGCGGCTCGACCGGCCGAGGAGCGCCTGCACCCGCCGGAAGAGGGAGACCTCGTTCGGCACGACGACCACGAGCCGCCCCCCGGGCACGAGCACCCTCCGGCACTCCCGCAGGAACCCGACATCATCCACGATGTCGTCGAGCACGGACGCGGCGATCACGAGGTCGAAGCGCCTCTCCTCGAAGGGAAAGGGACGGTTCAGGTCGTGCGCGATCGCCTCGAGCCCGTGCCGAGCGCGCGCGACCTCGACCATCCGTGGCAGGTCGACCCCCACGACCTCGTTCCCCGCCTCTCCGAGGAGTACCGTGATGTCGCCATGGTGGCACCCCAGGTCGAGGACCCGCTCTCCCCGCCCCGCCCAGTCCAGGATCGCCCTCGTGATCGGTAGGGCGAGCACGGCGTCACGCCCCCCCGTGTCCATCCCGGGGTGCGCGGCATGCTCGTCGTAGTGCTGCTCCACGCGCGCCACCGCGGGAGGAAGGGACTCCGGGCCCCCTCCTGCACGCCGGGATTCCTGCGGGTGCTCCGGGTCCGTCATCGCCCCTCCCGGCCGCGGGCGTCGACAAGCGCCAGAAAGAAGGCACCGAAGATGGTCTGGACCCCGAGTCCCACGAGGAGCGTCCCGGGGATCACGAGCCGGAGAATCCGCGGGTACTCGAGGTCCCCGAACCCCGCGCCCCACCAGTGGGCGACGGCTGCACCGAGCAGGACCATCCCCGCGAGAGTCAGGCCCCCCCCCGTGAGGAGCCAGTTCTCCATGCGCCCCCCCCGCAGGAAGCGGGCGATCCACCCGCCTCGGGGGAGCCCGCCTTCACGAACGCTCCAGGCGGCGGTCGCCGAGGCGAAGACGAGGGCCTGGTGACCGACGAGCCCGGCAAGGGTCGCGAAGAGAAGGGTGTTCGCATCGAAGCGGACGCCCACGATCCGCATTCCGGGGAGGGCTACGAGGTACCCCGCGACACAGAGGCCGAGGAGCAGAAGACCGGGATAGGCAAAGAGCCAGGTCGGGCTGAAGAGGAGAAAGAGCCTGAGCGTTCGCCACCCGTCGCGGAAGGTGCGCAGGTGCGGGGGGTGTGCCCGGCGACCATCCGGGCGGAGGGTGATCGGGACTTCGGCGATCCGGGCACCCCCGAGGCTCGCCTTCACGATCATCTCGGTCGCGAACTCCATCCCGGGCGATCGCTGTTCGAGGCCGAGCTGCCAGGCCCGATCGAACCCCCGCAGCCCGCAGTAGACGTCCCTGACCGGGGCCCGGAAGAGGCCGCGCGCGAGGGCCGAGAGGAGGGGGTTGCCGAAGTAGCGGTGCAGAAACGGCATCGCGCCGGGCTCGATCGTGCCCCCACCCGATGGGAAGCGGCACCCCTGGACGAGGTCGTACCCCTTGCGGAGCTCCCGCACGAAGGCCGGTGTCTCCCCGAAGTCATAGCTCATGTCCGCATCGCCCATCACGACGTAGCGTCCGCGGGCGGCCGCGATGCCCCCCATGAGCGCCGCCCCGTATCCCCGGGCGGGGACGCGGACGAGTCGCGCGCCCTCCTCGACGGCGATCCGGTCCGAGCCATCGGTGCTCCCGTTGTCGGCCACGACGACCTCGCCCGTGATCCCTTCGGCCTCCATCGAGAGGTGGGCCGCGCGGATGCATTCGGCCAGGGTGTCGGCCTCGTTCAGACAGGGGATGACGACGGAGACCTCGACGCCGTCCGTGCCCGTACCGTCGCGGGCGGCACCCTCGCCCCGCTCGGCCACTCCCCTCGTCTCGTCGCTCATCGGCCCTCCCCCGGACGATCACCCGGCAAGAAGGCGTAGTAGGCCGTCTCGCCCAGCCGGACCCAGCCCTCGGGAGGAGGGTGCCGGCCAGGTGCCTCCGTCACGACCGCCGCCACGCCCGTCCCGAGAAGGGCGTCAAGGGTCCGCGTCCGCGTCGCCTCGTCGCCCTCCCAGAAGCCCGGGGCCTGGGGAAGGGGGACCTCGGCCGTCAACCGGACTCCCGCGAGCCGGGCCCAGTAGCTGTAGTACCCATACCCGATGAAGCCCACCTCTTCGCCCGGTTCGATGCCCAGCCTCTTCAGTTCGTCGGCCACGAGGTGGTTCGCTGCCGGGCCGCTCAGCCCGTGGTCGTACCAGCTCGCGGCACCCGCCGGCTGCGGGACCTGCAGGAGCGATCCAAGCGCCTTTTCGTTCGGGGTCAGGAGGTTCAGCCCGAAGACGAGGAGGCCGAC
>SLDT01000243.1 GCA_007125125.1 Gemmatimonadota bacterium
ACTCGATCTCTTCCGGCGAGGCGGGGCCGCTCTCGCGCTCGCCGCTCTCTTCGTTCTCACGCCCGGCTGCAGCGACTCCGATCCGACCGGGGCGGATGCCGGAGAGGCCCGCATCCAGGTCCTTCTCACCGACTTCCCCCTCGAGGCGATCGAGGCTGCGGATGTGTGGATCTCCGAGATCTATCTCGTCGGCGGGGGGCAGGGGCGGGTCACCCTCTTCCAGGACACGGAAGCCCCGCAGCACTTCGATCTCCTCGAGCTCCAGGACACCGAGGTCGAACTCTTCGACCCCGTTCCGGTCCCGGAGGGGAACTACGGCCAGCTCCGCTTCGTCGTGAGTTCGGCCCGGATCACCCTCGCGGACGGATACACCTTCTCGGACGGCACCGACGAGAAGGAGATCTTCGTGCCCTCGGGGAGCATCCGTGTGAATCTCCGCGGGGTCGATGACCCCGAGGGTGAGAACGAAGAGGCGGGAAGTCTCGACCTCGTCGGGGGCGAGACGGTGGTGGTTCTCGTCGACTTCGACGTCTCGAAGAGCTTCGTCTTCACCGGCCCCCCGACAAGCCCGAACGGGGTGCTCTTCAAGCCGGTCCTGAAGGAGATGTGGCGCACTTCGGCACCGAACACTCCCTGACGAGCGTCCGATGACGCAACAAGGCGGCCCCACCGCGAGCGCGACGGGGCCGCGTTGTTGCGTCATCGGACGGACCGGTCAAGGTAGGGGTAGCGCCACGAGCACCGCAGTGGCCAGGAGCACGACAAGCCCCAGAAAGGCCTCCACGCTCGCCGGGATCCTCAGCGCCCCGGGGTCGGGTCGCTCCGAAAGAGAGGGTCGAACACGGCGCCAGTTGTAGAAGCCGAGGAGGAAGGCTCCACCCACGAGGAGGAGCTTGATCACCATGGTCCGACCCCACTCCGAGCCGAGGGAGCCCATGACCCCGCCGTCGACGAGGAGGAATGACGTCGCGGATCCGGTCACGACGAGAGTGACGACAGCGATCAGGGCGAAGCGGGAGAAGGCGTTCACCATGCGGGCGATGGCCGGGAGCTTCCCGCTTCCCGTTCCGGCCTTGCGCATGGCCGGGAGTCCGGCGAGCACGAGCATGAGGAGCCCTCCGAGCCAGACGGACGACGCCCCGACGTGCAGGTAGAGGGTCGGGATGGCCGCCTGTCTCAGGTCGCTTCCCATGGCATGGCCCTGGAGAGCGGGCACGAGGGGAAGGAGCACTGCGGCCCCGGTCAGGATCCCCCACCCTCGTCCCTCCGACCCGGGCCGTCGGCTCAGGACGAGCCCTGTGACCCCGAGAACGATCACGGCTGCATGGATCGCCCAGCCCCCGCCCCAGCCGGTTCGGAAGAGGAGGTGGCCCAGGAACTCCCAGGCGCGCTCCCCACCGCCGAGCGTCAGGAGTTGCCGGTCGAGGCGGGTCACGAGCGTCACTGCGAGGAGCCCGAGCGAGAGCCATCCCCACAGGCGCAGCAGAGGCATGGATCGCTCCGTGAGCGCGGGCATGTCACCCTTCTTCGAGAGCGGCCCGATCACCCCCAGACGGAAGGCCACGACCCCGATCAGGAGCACCGTCGCCAGGAGGTGGAGCCACCGCTGGAGTGTCCCGGGCGGAAGGGCACCCTGGCCGAGCAACTGGTCCGGCCCGGCGGGATCGGCGGCCACGGGCGCCGCCGGGGGCGTGGGCGGCTCGGCCGTGTCGATCGGTGGGGCAGGGGCTCCCTGCACCCGAAACGAGAAGCTGCCCTCGACGACGTGCCCATCCGGCGCGACGGTACGCCATGTCACCCGGTGCGGCCCATCGCGGAGCGGATCGTCGAAGCCGAGGCGCAAGCGGTTGGACGCTTCATCCGTGGGGTGCCGCACCGGGCCCGCGGCGACCGGTGAGCCATCGGTCCCCTCGACGGTGATGCGCGAGAGTTCGGCCTGGACCGAGGTCGTGAACTCGAGGATGAGTTCGTTCACGGCGCCGGTTACCGTCGAGTCGGCTGCCGGGATCGAGAGCCGCAGCTCGGTGTGCGGCACATGGTCGGCCGAGGCCGGGACGGGGGACAGGCCGAGCAGGCCCGCCGGGAGAACTAGGGCGGCGAGTAGAAGGAGGGTTCGCGGCATCGTGGCTCCGTCACGGGGGGTGCGGGAAACGGGTCTGTCGGGCGGGACACCGACACGGGACGAGGGTGCGGGTCACGGCGCACTTGCTCGCCCGGCGCTCCTTGATCGGCTCCGGACACGCGCTACCTTCCGGACGGCCCGGCAACGCCGGGAGTGCCGAGCCTTCGGCACTCCCGGCGTCGCAAGAGTTCACCCCGAACGCGCGCTCATGATCCGTATCACCTTTCTCGGAACGTCCGCCTCCCGCCCGACGGTCGCCCGTAATGTGAGCGCGATTGCCATCCAGCGCGAGGGGGAACTCATGCTCTGGGATTGTGGAGAGGGGACGCAGCGGCAGATGATGCGCTACCAGACCGGGTTCGCCCCGGGGTCGATCTTCATCACGCACCTGCACGCGGACCACTACCTGGGATTGATCGGGCTCACCCGAACCCTCGCCCTCCAGGGGCGCGAGGAGCCACTCGAGATCTTCGGGCCACCGCGCTCGCGGCGGCTCCTCGAAGAAGCGCTCCACCTCGGCGTGGGGCGGATCGGCTTTCCGGTCCGCGTCCACGAACTGGACGAGGGGGAGCGGGTCGAGCGCGACGACTATGACATCCTCGCCTTTCCGGTCCGGCACGGGGTGCCTGCCCTGGGGTACGCACTTGTCGAACACCCCCGTCCCGGACGCTTCGACGTGGACAGGGCTCGGGCGCTCGGCATCCCGGAAGGGCCCCTCTTCGGGCGCCTGCACCGCGGCGAGTCGATCGAGGTGGAGGGGCGCACGATCCGGCCCGAGGAGGTCGTCGGCGCCCCGCGCCGTGGGCGTACCGTCGTCTACAGTGGCGACACGCGACCTCTGGCCGGGACTGCTGCAGTATCGGCCGGGGCGCAGGTGCTGATCCATGATGCCACCTTCGGGGACGACGAGGCCGATCGCGCGCACGAAACCTTTCACTCGACCGCGTTCCAGGCGGCGGAGATCGCGGCTCGGGCCGGGGTCGGACAGCTTTTCCTGACCCACCTCTCGGCCCGATACTCGGCGAACCCCGGGCCTCTCGAAGAGGAGGCTCGACGGGTCTTCCCGGATGCGCGAGCGGCATGGGACGGCCTCACCATCGAACTTGGTTACGGAGACGACGAAGAAGCATGATCAAGAGGATCGAGCGCGAGGAAATCCTGGGCCCGGGCTGGATCGAGCTTCGCGAGGATCGCGTCGACCTCAGCCGTCGCTGGTCGATCCGGGCGGCACAGTGGCGTGCCCTCGAGCTGGCGCGGACCGTGTTCGGCGAGGAGGCCTCGGCCAGTCTGGGAAGCCTTCCTCCGAGGGGGCCCTTTTCGGGGCTGCTGCACCTTGCCGTGCCCTTCGAGAACATCGAGGACCATCGGTCGCGGGAGGCGCGCTTCGCTGCCCTCGCAGGATCGGACGAACTCCTCCGGACCGTGCCGCTCGTCTTCGTCTTCGAACCCGACCCCGTCGGGGCGGTCAGCAGCCGATGACGGGGGTGTCCGGAAGGCGGTTGGCGGTCGTGGGACTCGGGCTCATGGGAGGCTCCCTCGCAAGGCGGCTCCGGGCACTCGATCCGGGAGTCGAGCTGACCGGGGTTGATCCTGATCCCGTGACGGGCGCACGTGCGCTCGGTGAAGGAGTGATCGACCGGTACGCGCCCCCTGGCGAGGGAGGGACCGAGGGCGCGGAACTCGTGGTCCTGGCGGCGCCCCTCGGAGCGGCGCTCGAGTTCCTCTCGAGCGAAGGGGGGCATCTCGAAGGCGGGACTCTGGTGACGGATGTCACCAGCCTGAATGCGCCGATCCTGGCTCGGGGACGCGCTGCCGGCATCGAGGGACGTCTCGTGACGGCCCATCCGATGTGCGGATCCGCCGAGAGCGGATATCGGGCCTCGGACGGGGCGCTCTACGAGGGGGCAAGGGTGTGGCTCTCCGCCGATGAGGCGGTCGAGGAGGGGGTCCGGGAGCGGATCGAGGGCTTCTGGTCGGGCGTCGGGGGCCTCCCCACCTGGATCGAGGCCGAAGAGCACGACCGGCAGATGGCCTGGGTGTCGCACCTCCCCCAGCTCGTCGCGAACGCACTCGCCGGAGCGCTCGACGCAGCCGGGTTCGAGCCCGCCGACCTCGGGCCGGGGGGTCGCGACATGACGCGGCTCGCAGCCTCCTCGCCCGAGGTCTGGCGCGATCTGCTCGAGTGGTCGGCGCCCGTGACCGGGACGGGACTCACCTCCATGGCCCGAGCGCTGAACGTAGTCGCAGACCTTCTTGCCCGCCGAGATCTCGACAAACTCGCAGAGTTCATGGCGATCACGCGGGCCTGGTCGGCGCTTGCTGACGGCACCGAGCGAGACGTCTCCGGTCCATGATCCGGGTCCCGGGCGACAAGTCGATCAGCCACAGGGCCCTCCTGCTCGGAGCCCTGGCGCCGGGCCAGTCGCGCCTGGAGGGGGTGCTCCCCGGCGCCGACTGCCGGAACACGGCCGGGATTCTCCGCACTCTCGGTGTGGACGTTCCGGCCCTGCCCCGGGACGGGGCGTCGTTCGTCTTCTCCGGAAAGGGGATGCACGGGCTTCGGGCGCCACGGACAGCCGCTCTGGACTGTGGCAATTCGGGGACGACGGCCCGGCTCCTGCTCGGGCTCCTCTCGGGGCTCGGAATCGAGGCCGCTCTCACCGGTGACACCTCCCTCCGGAGTCGCCCGATGCGCCGCGTGACGGGCCCCCTCGAGGAGGCCGGGTCGCGATTCCGGGAAGAAGGGGAGCCGGGGCGCCTCCCGGTTCGGGTCCTCGGGCCCCCTCTCGGACCCGTCCGGCATCGCTCGCAGGTGGCGAGCGCGCAGGTCAAGAGCGCACTCCTCCTCGCCGGGCTCGGGGCCCGGGTCCCGGTCAAGGTCGAGGAGCCGGTGGCGTCGCGCGACCACACGGAGCGGATGCTCCGGCGGATGGGAGTCCCTGTCGCGAGTGCGAGAGTTGGACCGCACCAGGTCTCGCTCGAGGAGTTCGGGGGGGAGCTCGACGCTCTCGACCTCCTCGTGCCCGGCGACATCTCCTCGGCGGCCTTCGTCCTGGCGCTCGGGCTCCTTCGGGAGGGAGGCGGGACGCTCGAGATCGGGAACGTCGGACTGAACCCCACGCGTACCGGTGTGCTCGCGGTGCTCGAGCGCATGGGGGGCCGCATACGGATCGAGGGCGAGCGCGAGCG
>SLDT01000255.1 GCA_007125125.1 Gemmatimonadota bacterium
CGCACCGCCGCGGCGGGCCGCCGTGTCGCCGCCCGCCTCCTCGCCCGCGCACCCCTCGCCGGCTCGGCCCGCCGCCAGGTCCTCGCGGCCCGCTTCGCCCGGATGGCCGGGGAGCTCGTCCGCGGGGGCGCCCCCCTCCTCACCGCGCTCCGGGACACCGAGGAGTGCCTCGACGACCCCCTTGCCCGCGAGGTCACCGGCGAGATCCGGACCCGCGTCCGCGAGGGCTCGACCCTGCATCACTCGATCGCGGAGCACGACCTCTTCCCCGTCGAGCTCGTCCAGCTCGTCCAGCTCGGAGAAGAAGCCGGCCGCCTCGCCGAGTTCCTCCTGAAGGCGGCCGAGCTCATGGAGCGCCGCACCGAACGGAGCCTCGAGCGGATGGTCGCCCTCGTCGAGCCGGTCATGATCGTCGCCTTCGGCGGGGTGATCGCCCTCGTGGCGCTCTCCCTCCTCCAGGCGATCTACGGGGTCAACGCGGGGGCCCTCTGATGCGCACTCCTTCCGCGGCCGGCTTCACCCTGATCGAGATCCTCGTAAGCCTCCTCATCCTGGCCGTGATGGGGGCCGTCGTCGCGCCCGCCCTTCTCCAGGAGCGCGAGCCCCCCGACATGGTCGACGCCGAGGGCCGCCTCGACGCCCTCTTCCGGATGGCGCGCGACTCCGCGGTGCGCACCGGCACCCCCGTCACCGTCGTCCTCGACTCCGTCTCGGGTCTCGTCTGGCTCGACACCCACGCCCGTCTCGGTGAGGCCGCCCCACCCCCCGCGCCCGAGTCCCTCGACCTTCCCGCCTCGATCGCCCTCGAGCTCTTCCAGGCCCGCAGCCGCTTCACCTTCATGCCGAATGGCGCGGTCACCGGCGACTCCCTCCGCCTGCGCGGCCCGCTCGGGCAGGAACGACTCCTCACCCTCGACCCCTGGACCGCTCGTGTGCGCGCGCGCTGAACCCGGCCGGCGCCCCGCGCGCCGCACGCGCCCCGCGCCCCTCGGTGGGGAAGAAGGCTTCCTCCTGCTCGAAGCGCTCATCGGCCTCGCCATCCTCGGGGCCGTCGTGATCGCACTCCTCGCGGCCTCCGGTGCGCAGGTCCGCTCGGCCGACCAGGCCGCCGTGCTCCTCGTCGCTTCGGCCCTCGCCCAGGACCGCGCCGCCACGATCCAGCTCCTGCACTACGACGAGTTGAGATCCCTTCCGGACTCGCTCCGGGGAGGGAGCTTCGACCCGCCCTTCGACGAGTTCTCCTGGGTGGCCGAAGTCGATCGCACCGATGGCGAATACGACCTCTTCGCGGTGCGGATCGAGGTGAGCGGGCGGGGGCAGCTCTACCCCCTCGAGACCCTCGTGCACCGGATGGAGCCCGGGAGCGGACCCCAGCTCGCGCCCGCCCAGGGAGGCACCCCATGAGCCACGAGCTCCGCTCCCGCGCCGGCTTCACCCTCGTCGAGCTCGTCGTCGGCATCACCGTCGGCGGGATCGTCCTCATGGCCGGGTTCGCCGCGCTCGCCGCGCTCCAGGACCGCTCGGCGCACGCCCTCGAGGCCACGACCGCGGCCCTCGAGGGCGCCACTGCGCGCCAGACCCTGATCGACTGGATCAGCTCCGCGCGCTACCAGACGGGGCAGCTCGGGGTCCAGTTCGAGGGGCTCGACCAGCGGGAGCACACCCTCCCCTGGGACGAACTCACCTTTCCGACTCCCGCCCACACCCCCCTGCGCGCCCCCCTCACCGTGATCCGGCTCCATGTCGACGACGACCCCACGACGCCCGAGCGGGGGCTCGTCGCCGAGATGAGCGACCGGATGGACATGGAGCCCGTCCGCTTCGAGGTGCACCCGGCGGTGATCGGGATGCGAATCCGCTACCTCCCCGTCGCCGATGTTCCCGTGGAGTGGACCGAGAGCTGGAGCGGCCAGGGCGCCCTCCCGCGTGCGCTCGAGATCACCCTCCTCGAAGACCCGGACGATCCACTCCCTCCCCTCCTGCGGCTCCCGATCCGGGTGCCCCTCCCCGTCCCGCAGTGAGGCCGCGATGAACGATCGCTTCCGGTGCCTGGCGAGCCCCCGCCGACGGGTCGCGGACCGCGCGGGGTTCATCCTGATCTCCGTGCTCTGGCTCCTCGTCGCCCTCTCGGCCGTGGGGCTCCACGCCGGGCTTCAGCTCCGCACCGAGCGCCTCGCCGCCGCGAACCAGCTCGACGACGCACGGGCACGGGCAGCTGCCGGTGCCGGTGTCGAATACGCACGCTCGCGCCTCACCTCCGCGATGCTTGATCGCGCCGACGAGCTGCGGGCCCAGTCGGCGCAGGCGCAGCGGGGCCAGGGAGGGCGCACCTTCAGTGTCGACCGCCTCTTCCGCGCTTCGGACCCCCTCGAGGACCCCTGGCGCGATCCGGAGGAGCTCGTGGTCCCGGAGATGGCCTTCGGCGATGCCCGCTTCGCCCTCCGCCTCCGTGACACCGCGGCGGCGCTCAACCTGAATGCGGCCGACGAGGAGATGCTCCGGAACTTCTTCTCGCTCGGGCTCGGGGTCGAGTACCAGACGGCCGACCGCCTCGCGCAGGCGATCCTCGACTGGCGCGACGAGGATGACCTCGCGCGCCCGGGGGGCGCCGAGCGCGACGACTACCTCAGGGCAGGCGCCGCCGTGCTCCCCGCGAACCGTCCCTTCGCCGAGCTCGAGGAGCTGCGGCATGTCATGGGGATGACCCCGGAGATCTACGAGCGGGCCCTCCCCTTTCTCACCCTCACCGGGGTCGGACGGATCAATGTGAATGCCGCCCCCGAGCCCGTCCTCCTGGCCCTCCCCGGGATGACCCCCGCCCTCGCGCGGGAAATCCTCGCGATGCGGGAGGGCGGTGCACCCCTCCCCCGCTCGACCGGGCAGCTCATCCGGCTCCTCTCGGGCGAGGCCGAGGTGATCCGGAGAAACCCGCAGGCCTTTAACAACCGCGTCGTCTATGCCACTAACGAGGTAGAGATCACCGCCGACGGGCAGGTGGAGGGAAGCCCGGTCGTGGCCCGCGTGCGCGTGATCGTCTCCCGCTCGTCCGGAGGCGCCCTCGTCGTCTCCCGGGAATACCGCTGAAGGAGTGTCCTTGCGTTCGCTGAGACTCGACATCGCGCTGGGCCCCGGTGCCATCACGGCCTTCCTTCCCGCGTCGGGGAGGGAGCTCCGGGTAGCCTGTGCCCTCGAGCCGGGCGGCGCCGAGGACCCGGGGCCCGCGCTGCGGCAGGGGCTCGGGCGCCTCGAGGAGGCGGTGCGGGGTGAACTCGGCCTCTCCGGCGAGGCACCCAAGGAGCGGATCCGGGTGCGGGCGGTACTCCTGCCCCCCTTCTGCGAGGCGCGGCTCGTCGATCTGCCTCCCCTCAAGGAGGAGGAGATCCGGACCGTACTCCAGCGTGACGCGGCCCGTCACTTCGTCGGGCGAAGCCGCCCCCTCGTGGTGGGCGGCGCCCGCCCGGAAGGGGGTGAGGGCCACGACGGCGCCCCTCCGGTGCTCGCCGCCGCCGCACCGGCGCACCTCCTGCGCGCAGTCCAGGGGGCCATCGAGGCGCGTGGCTGGGAGCTCGACCGGATCGCGGCGGGGCATGGCGCGTGGCTCCGCGCGCTCCTCGAGGGGGTTCCCTTTCCTCCCGCCGGGGGCGAGGGCGGACGCGGGGTACGCCTCCTTGTCGCGGTGACCGGGGAGACCGCGCACCTCGTCCGGATGGCGGGGGACACCCCGGAGCGGATCCGTCGCGTCCCGACCGGGTCGCTCGAGGAGCTCGTCGAGGCGGCGGGCGCCGACCCCGGCTGGTGCCTGATCCTCGCCCCGGGCGAGCTGCGGGCGTCGCTCGCCGTCGCCCTGAAGGAGGCCGGGTGGGTCATCGCCCGCCCCGGAGAGGAGGCAGGCGCCGAGGGGGAGGCGGCGCGGCACGCCGCGTTGGCCGAGCCGGAGCTCCTTCCGCCCACCCTGGCCGAGGCCAGGCGGCTCCGGAACCGGCGACTCGCGGTGCGTCTCCTGGCGGCGGCGGTCCTCGTCATCGCCGGAGCCGGGGTCGTGCATCTCTGGGGGTCGGCTCGGGAGCTGCGGGCGGTCCAGCATGCGCGGGCCGAGCTCGGGCCCGACGTGGGTCCCGCCCTCGCGGCCCGCGACTCGCTCGACCGGATCACGGAACGGATCGAGGACCTGGAGTCGATCGAGCGGGCCTCGGCCCGATGGACGTACTCGCTCGTCGAGCTCTCGATGCTCCTCCCGATCGAGACGCACATCGTCTCGCTGCGGGCGGCGGGCGACACGGTCGTCCTCGAGGCATCCGGGGGGCGGGCGGGTGACGCCCTCGCCGCGCTCGAACGGGCACCAACCCTCAGCGAGGTCCAGCTCGAGGGCGCGATCCAGCGCGAAATGGATCGCGGAGCCACGGCCCGCGAGCGCTTCACCCTGAGCGCGATCCTCTCGGACCGGGCTCCGGTTCCCGCGGTCGTGATCCGGACCGGCCCGGGCGAGGAGGGGGAGCGATGAGCCCGCGCGCACTCTGGGACCGCGTCGGCGATCGGATCGCGGGGCTCCCCGAGCGGGACCGGCGGGCCCTCCTCCTCGGAGCGCTCCTCCTCGTGCCGGCCCTCCTCTGGGTCGGGGTGGTGCGCCCGTATGCAGGTGCGGTCGAGGAGATCCGGGACCGGGTCGTCTCGGAACGGGCCCTCCTCGAGCGGGAGCGCGCCGTGCTCCGCGAGGGGCCCGGACTCCCCCTTCGTCTCGAGAGCGCGACCCGGGAGCTCGCGCGGTGGGAGGCGGGGCTCGTCCGCTCTCCGAACCTCGCCCTCGCCGAGGCCGAGGTCACGGGACTCCTCGAGGAGCTTGCCCGCGAGAGCAGGGTACTTCTCCAGGAGGTGAGGGCGACTCCCGCCCCCCCAGGGGCGCCGCCGGCGGCAGGTCTTCGGCCGATCCGCCTCACCGCCCGGGGCGAGAGCGACTTCGAGGGGGTGCTCCGGCTCCTGCACGGGATGGAGCGGGACCCCCTTCTCCTGAGGGTCGTCGGGCTCTCCGTCGACCGGCCCTCGGGGGGCCAGCAGGGAAGCGGGGGCGGCCAGGAGGGCACCCAGCCCGGTGCCGTCTCCTTCGTGGTGATCGTGGAAGCCTTTGCGCCGGGGGGCGCGGCAGGAACGGGAATCTGAGGCAGACGACCGGCCTCCTCCGGGGCCGGTCCACAACGGAATGACGACGATGAGAAAAGTCCATGACGCAGGCGTGTTCCTCGGGGCAGCCGCCCTCGCAGGCGCGGTCGTGCTCTTCGCGACGGTCTTCGCACGAGCGATCCTGAGCGCCCCCGCCGCGCCCCTCCCCGCCCCGACCGCCACCCCCGCACCCGGGAGCGAGGCGGCGATCGAGGAGACCCGCACCGGCGAGCCGGCCACGGTCGAGCGGGAGCGGGAGGCCGGGAGCGAGACCCCGCGCGGGAGCGAGATCCCGGACGAGGTGCTCCGTCTCGCCGCCGAGCGCGCGCCCTTCGCACCCGACCGGCGCGCACCGGACGATCGCTACCGCATGCCCGGCGAGCGGGTCGCCGCCGCCGAGCCACCCCCCGCTCCGCCGGAACTCCCCCCCGCCCCGGACTTTCGGGTGCTCGGGACGGTCGCGGGTCCCGACGGCGGGGTTGCCGTGATTCAGGTCGAGGGTGAGCGACCCCATGTCATGGCGATGGGCGAGGAGCTCTTCGGCTACCGGGTGGCCTCGATCGGCTCGGGGAACGTCGTGCTCGAGGGACAGGGCCGGAGCCTGAACCTCGGGGTCGCGGGCCCCATCCCGACCGGGGCGACCGAGACCGCCGACGCCCGCGGCCAGCGGGGCCAGCAGCGGGGCGGTCAGAATCCGCAGCAGGAGGTGATGGCCGCGGCCCGCGAGCGCGCCATGGAGATGGCTCGTCAGATGCAGGCCCAGGGGGGCGGCCAGGTCCGGGTCCAGATGCTGGACGGCCGGATCGTGATCCAGGGGCCGGGGGGTGAAACGCGCGAGATCCGAATTCCCACCGGGGGCGACGGACAGCAGATCATGTGGGGCGGTTTCATGCGCCAGGGGCAGCAGGGGCAGCAGCAGCGGCGGCCCCCGCAGCAGCAGGGTGGAGGCGGGGGCGGCTGAGCCCTCCCCCCGGAGCCAGGAGTCTACGTCGTGAACCTCTCGGACAGCGAAGGGGAGAAGTGCGCACATGGGTGATGGTCCGCAGGTGCTCGTAATCGAGAGGGGCAGGATCGAGGGTCATGCACCTCCCTGTGCCCCGCAGGGGGCCACCCCGGGCGCATCCCGCGCGGGGCTCCGGGGCGCACGCCGTCGGAGCCTGATCGCGCTCCTCGCCCTCGGGGTCGTCGCCGGCGCGCTCGGGCTCGCGCCCGCACCCCTCGAGGCCCGACAGGTGGGGGTCGCGCCCGCGGGACCCGGCACGGTCCAGCTCGACTTCCAGGACCTCGACCTCGCGTTCGTCATGTCGGCCCTCGCCCAGGCGGCGGGGCTCAACCTGATCTACCACGACCTCCCGCAGAAGCCGGTCACCCTGCGCACGACCCAGCCCGTGCCCCGGACCGAGCTCCCCGACATCCTCCGCAACCTCGCGATCGCGAATGGGGTGGCGGTGAGCCAGGAGGGGAGCTTCGTCCGTCTCATCGGCGGAGGCGACCTCGAGGACCTCGACCCCCGGCAGCTCTACATCTACCGCCTCAAGCATGCCCGCGCCGGGACCCTGGGAGCCACCCTCCAGGCCCTCTTCGGAGGCGCCATGCCGCAGACCGGTGCTCAGGGCCCGAGACCTCCCCTCTCGCAGCAGCTCCGCGACCTTCAGGCTGGCCCGCAGCCCCAGGCCACGGCGACGCAGACCCCGCAGGGGATCGTGATCACGACCCAGCAGGGGGGCGCGGGCCTCCAGTCCGAGGTCCTCATCGTCCCCGAGGAGGTCACGAACTCCCTCCTCATCCGCGCTACACCGGCGGACTGGGGCATCGTGGAGCAGGCGGTGACCGCCCTCGACCTGCGACCCCTCCAGGTTGTCATCGAAGTCCTCATCGCCGAGGTCCGTCACTCCGGTGACCTCGACGTCGGCCTCTCCTTCGCGGGAATCCGGGAGACCGGCCGGGGCTGGGGCGTTGCCGAGCTCCCCTTCCGGGCCACGACCCCGGACGATGCCTTCGGCCTCCGCGTCGTGCGCTTCGGGAATGTCGACATCGACGCCGCCCTCTCGGCCCTCTCCGAGTCAGGGGAGGTCCGGGTGCTCTCGCGCCCCGTCGTCCTCGCCCAGAACAACCAGCAGGCGCGCATCCTCGTCGGGACCCAGCAGCCCTTCATCCAGCTCTCCCAGGCCTTCCCCGGAGATCCCACCGGCGCGCGCGCCGAGACCGTCCAGTTCCGCGAGGTCGGCACGGTGCTCTCGATTCTCCCGACGATCAACGACGACGGCTACGTGAACCTCGCCGTCGTCCAGGAGGTGAGCAGCGCCACCGCCGAGACGCAGTTCGGCGCCCCGATCATCAGCACCCGCGAGGCCGAGACCCAGCTCCTCGCGCGCAATGGCCAGACCGTGGTCCTCGGAGGGCTCGTGGACCAGCAGATCGACCGGGTGCGCCGCGGGATCCCCCTCCTGAAGGACATCCCCGTGCTCGGCTACCTCTTCGGCTCCACGCGCGAGGTGCGGGGCAACAGCGAGCTCTTCCTCTTCCTCACCCCCTACATCGTCGCCACGGACGAGGACGCCGACCTCTTCCGCGAGCAGATCGAGCGCGAGCGCGAGCTCCTGAACCCCTTTCTCCCGATCGCGCCCCTCACCCCGCCCGTCATCTTCCCGGCCCCCCTCCCCCTCCCGACCGTGCCCCCGCCGGACACGACGACCCCGCCCGACACCCTCCGCGTGCCCCCGGTCACGATCCCGCCCCCCGACACCATTCCCCCGATCCCGGGAGCTGGCGCGCGGTGAGCCTCCCCGAGCTGGAGACGCTCGAGCCCCTCTCGCCCGAGCTGAGCGACGAGTTCCTCGAGCACCATGGTCTCCTCCCCCTCACCCTGGAGGAAGGCACCCTCCGCGTCGCCACCTGGCTCGACGAGGTCGACCCCCAGGCGCTCGACGACCTCCGGCTCCTTGGGGGAGCCCCGGTCGAGCTCGTGCGGCTCCCCGAGGCCGAGGTGCGGGCCGCGATCCGCCGTGTCTACGCCCCCGAGGCCCTTACCGCCGAGGACCTGATCGCGGATCTGGGCGAGGAGGTGTTCCGCGGCGAGGGGGAGCTCGACGCCGCGATCGACGACCTTGTCGCCCTCGCGAACGAGGCCCCCGTCGTGCGCCTCGTGAACCTCCTCCTCCTCGAGGCGCTCGAGGCCCGGGCCTCGGATGTCCACCTCGAGTCCTACCTAGGCGGGCTCCGCGTGCGCTACCGGGTCGACGGCGTGCTCCAGGACGCCCCCGCCCCGCCCCGGCGCCTCGCCCCCGCCGTCGTGAGCCGGCTCAAGATCATGGCCGAGCTCGACATCGCGGAGCGGCGCGTGCCCCAGGACGGCCGGATCCGGCTCCGGATGCGTGACCGGCAGGTCGACGTCCGCGTCTCGACCCTCCCGACCCTGCATGGCGAGAGCGTCGTGCTCCGCCTCCTCGACAAGGACAGCGGGCGCATCGAGCTCGAAGAGCTCGGGATGGCCCCCGACACCCTGCGCCGCTTCGTCGAGGTCGTTGCCCGCCCCCACGGGATCGTGCTCTCGACCGGCCCCACCGGGTCGGGGAAGACGACGACCCTCTATGCCGCGGTCGACCGGATCCGGACCGGGCGCGAGAAGATCGTGACCGTCGAGGACCCGGTCGAGTACGAGCTCGCCGGGGTGCCGCAGGTCCCGGTGAACGCGAAGGTGGGGCTCACTTTCGCGAATGCCCTGCGGGCCATCCTGCGCCAGGACCCCGACGTGATCCTGATCGGGGAGATCCGGGACCAGGACACCGCCGACATCGCGACCCATGCGGCGCTCACCGGCCACCTTGTGCTCTCGACCCTGCACACGAACGATGCGGCCACCGCGCTCACCCGGCTCATCGACCTCGGGATCGAGTCCTACCTCGTCGCGAGCACGGTCGAGGCGGTCCTCGCGCAGCGGCTCGTGCGCCGCATCTGCCCGGACTGCGCCGTCCCGACGGAGCTCACCTTCGAGGAGCGCACTGCCCTCTTCGTCCCCGAGGGCGAAGTCGTTCCCGCGCGGAAGGGGCTCGGGTGCGACGCGTGCCGGGGCACCGGCTACCGCGGCCGCACCGGGATCTACGAGCTCCTCGTGATGGACGACGAGCTACGCGCCGCCCTCGATCGGGACGCGAGCGCCGGGCACCTGACCCGGCTCGGACGGACCAAGGGGATGCGGCTCCTCCACGAAGACGGGCTGCGCGTGATCCGCGAGGGATGGACGACCGCCGAGGAAGTCCTCCGGGTCGCTGCGGGGTAGCCCGGACGGGTGTCGAAAGAGAGGCCCGGGCGCATCGCTGCGCCCGGGCCGTGCGGGCCGAACCCCGGAGGGTGTCGGGCCCGGAGTGCCTTTCTCCCGGCCTGAAGGATCGAGGGGAGGCAGGTCGGGAAGGCGATCAGAAGGAGATCACGCCCTCAACCATGAAGCCGTTGAACTTGCCCCCGTGCAGGCGGTTTGCCGTCGGGAAGTCATTGTAGCTCTGGCTGACGTACTCGGCCTTCATGAGCACCTGCGGGGTGACGAACCACCCGCCCCCGAGCTGGAAACGGTCGATGCTCACCTCGGCGAGGCTCCCCTGGAGCTCCCCGCTCACCTGGTTGTAGCGGGCACCGACGTAGAGCGACTCGTCGTCGAAGAAGCGGTAGATCCCCTCGACGGCGATCTGGTCCCAGCTCCGGTCCGCGGTCTCGTTCGCGGCTCGTCCCTCGGCGCGCTCGAAGGTTCCGAAGAGCTCGAGCCCCTGGTACTTCACGAAGGGGTTCACGACCATCGCGGTGACCTTGCTGCGGAGCCCCGGGTTGAAGCGCCCGGAGGTGAAGTTGCCCGCTGCGCTCGCCTGGGTGTTCTCCATCACGAAGTAGTAGCGCGACCCGGCCCGGTCACCCCCGTAGAGGGTGTTGTTCAGGGAGCGGTCGGTCGAGTAGAGGGAGCCGGTGAGGCGCAGACGGAGGTCCTCGTTCAGCTGCCGGTCGAAGCCGAGCTTGCCGTAGAAGGAGGGGGCCCGGTCGTCGGGGCGGAGCACGCTCCCCTGGATCTCGCCGCCCGTCATCGCGACCATCGCGAGGAGCCCGTCACGCTGGACGTAGACCTCACCCCCGATCTCGGTCGTGAAGGCGTCCATGATGAGGTTCCCCACGAAGGGGTTGTACATCGCGTTGCCATTGTCCGAGCGGCGGAAGTGGGCATCCCCGTAGTTGATCTGGAAGTGCCCGACCTTGACGGTCATGTACTCCATGAGCCGGTCGAGCGCGTCGATGTTGAACATCGGGGCCGCATCGATCTGGACGTACCCGCCCTTGACCCATGCCTCGGGATGGTGCCGCGAGGAGAGGTAGGTCGTGAGGTTCACCTGGATCCCCTCGGCGAGCTGCGCGCCGAGGTGGAGGTTCGCCGTCGCGAGGTTGAACCCGGCCCCGATCTCCATGAGCTGGTTCAGGTCCACGTCGTTCTGCATGTTCGGGCTCGCCGCATTCTCATGGTCGAGCGCCTGGAACTGCTGGGTGAAGGAGGCGCCCCAGAAGACGCGGAACCCCTCGTAGGGGACCCCGGGCTCCTTCGGGGCCTCGAATATGTTGATGCCTCGCTGGTCGTAGGGGCGGAAGTACTGCGGCACGTCGGGCGACTGGGCCTGGGCCGCGAGGGGGGCCAGGAGCGCAAGGGCTGCGACGGCCGCGATGGAGCGAGTGAACATCTTCATGGGTCTCATGGGTCCAGTCTTGTGGTTGTTCGTCGGTGAAGAGCAGGGAGGCAACTTGTGCCTCGAAGAGCGGGCGATGGGCCCTGAAGGCCCACCGCCCGCCAGGAATGATCGCCGGGATCAGGGTGTCAGAAGCTCATGCCGACTTCGAGGATGAGCCCGCTGAAGGAGGGGCTGCGGCCAACGTCGACCCAGTTGGCCACACCAACTGTCTCCGCCTGGAATCCGGAGGCCGACTGCGTGACGAACTCCGCCTTCATCAGGATCTGGTCCGTGATGAAGAGGCCGCCCCCGATCTGGAAGCGGTCGACCTTGCCGGCATTGTCCGTCGTGAGAAGCCTGTCGTAGTCGATCGCGCTGTAGCGTCCCGAGAGGTAGACAGGGAGATCTCCGAGGAACTGGGTCGCCTCGATGGAATAGTAGCTCCACTCCTCCGTTCCCTTTGCCGTACCGGGCAGGGCAGGGTTGAGCCCACTTCCCTCGGCCTGACCATAGAAAGCCGCCAGGTGGTTGCCGGGGAAGAGGGTGGCGATCGCGTTCAGCTCCCAGGCCGAAACGTCACGGCCGTCTCCCGGACGAACCGTGCCGGGACCCTCGCCGCCGCCGCCATCGTCGTTGTGCAGGTTCCAGATGGCCGCATAGGGAGATCCCAGCCGGGCCCGCCGGAAGAGGTTCGTGCCCCGGACCACGCCCTCGTCGTGGGACACGTTGTAATACGACCCCGAGAGGTAGATCCCATCGAGCCGGTCGAACCAGAGCTTGGCCCGGTACGAGTAGCCACGTGCTTCGACGAAGTCCTGCTCCGGGGCACCGATGCCGCCACCGACCATGGCACCCATCCCGTCCCCGCCGAAGTAGAGCTCCATCCCGGGCTCAACGCCGAGGGCATAGACCACCGGGTTCCCGACGAGGGGGTTGCGACGGGTGTCTCCGTTCAGGCTCCGGGTAAACTGGTGTTCCCCGAAGTTGGCGTAGAAATTCCCGGCCTTCATGTCGACCTTCTCGAAGATCGGGTTCAGGAACTCGAGCGGGGAGCCGGCGGGCATCTGCCGGATGTACATGTAGCCCTGGTGGCCCCACGTGCGGGTGGGGTGGCGCTGGGTGGCGACGAGGAGATCGAAGAAGACATCGATGTCGTCACCCAGTGAGAGAAGGAACTCGATGTTCGCGAAGGAGGTCTGCATGCCCGTCGAGGGCTTGCTGGGCTCCACGAAGGCGGAACCGTCCCAGACGAAGACGTCATCCTGGCTCAGGGCCTGGAACCGGCCCACGGATCGGAAGCCCATCGAGAAGGTGATGTCGTCCATCTGACCGATCTGGATTCCGCCGCGGTCATAGTCCGGTTGCTGCGCCTCGCCGGACGAGGGAACCGCGAGAAGGAAGGCCAGCGCCAGCACGGCGGCGAGACTGAAGTACCTCATTTGGTTGAGCACTGTATGTGTCCTCGGTGTGGTGAAGGTTGTTGGAGGCCGGGCCTTGAGCCCGTCAGTTCAGACCCCGTCGTGTCAGCAGGAGGTCGAAGTGAACCTCGACATTCTCGTGCACGCGGAGGGTTCCGAGAAAGAGCCTCGGGGGGCGCACGCCCCACTCCGTCATGTTGAGGGTGTGCACGCCCCGCAGTCGCAGGCCGGCCCCCTCCTCGGACGCATCGAGGGTGAAGGTGGTCGATTGGGTCTCCCCGGCGATCCCGAGGGGCCCGCGAAGCTCCACACGGGTGCCCCCGTCCGGCCCGGGCACGACACGGTATCCCTCCATCCGGAAGGTGATCGTGGAGTGGTCGCTGGCCTTGAGGGCATTCCACATGTGGTCGTTCATCGTGTTGTCGTCGCAGTCGAGCTGCGCCTTCGGTATCTGGACCTGCATCGCGGTCACGGCGTCGGCCAGCCCCTCGATCCCGAGCGCCTCGAGCCCCTCGCGGGTGGTTGCGCGCACCTGGATCTCCTTGGCTTCACAGTCCCAGGAACGCACGGTCGAGCCTCCCTCGATCCAGAGTTTTCCCGAGACCTGGAGGCCGGGGTCCTGAGCAGCGGACTCGGCCGGGGCCAGGGCCAGGAAGCCGGCGGCAGCGATCGCGACGAGGGATACCATCCCCCCCTTCCTTCCTATGTCGAACATGGTGAACTCCTCGTTCTGTCGGTGCGCCCGGCAGAACCGGACGCGGGTTCGGATGCGGCCGACGGGGCCGTCCGCTCTTCCAGGACGAGCACCAGGTTTCCTACCACCGGTGTCGCCGAGGCGATGCGGACCGGGACCCGGAGCTCGTCGTCGGTGATGTGCAGGACAACCCGTCCTGCCCCACCGAACCGCTCCCCGTCCCGCACCTCCATTTCCAGCACCTGCACATCGAAGGAGCCGGCCGGCACCCGCACCCGGTCCATCCCGCGGTGCCGCACGACAACGGGGCTCCTGGCCTCGTCGAAGTGCCGGTCCAGCTCCATCGACTCCCCGGGCTCGAGGTCGAGCCCCCTGAGCAGGTAGATGAAGGAGAGCTCGTCGAGGGGCGCCCGCCCCCCGAGAGGCCCTCCTTCACCTCCTGCTCCCTCCCACCGATCGAGTTCCGGGTGGATCTCCACCTCTTCGACCCTGGAACCCACCGGATGCCTCTCTTCCTTGTGGTATCGAAGGGTGATCCCGTGTTCGGCATCAACCCACGACGTCGTCCGATCCCGGATCCTCATCAGCATGACCCGCCCCTCGAAACCGAAGTCGATCCGGTAGACGGGGCGATCGCGCAGGCACTCGGGCCCGCTCACCTTCATCTCGCCCCGTCCAACCTGCCCGAACACCCCGAAGTCTCCCGCGTAGGTGAGTACTTCTCCGGGTATGAGGTGCAGACCCGGCTGGCCCGTAGCTCCGGGTTCCGGTGCACTGGCGCCAAGGGCAACAAGCGCTCCGAAGGCCATCGCATGGGCCATGACCATCCGCCGTGCGGTCTGCACGCTCTCTCCTCATCTCTTCCGTCCGCGTTCGCAGGTCATGACTTGGAGGCGCAAGGCACGTACCAGAATCGCGATTCCGTTACAAATCACATACACCGTTGTCCCGCTGAGGTTTACAAACCCTGATGACGAACCTTCACGGACCTGCCGTGGGACAGGATGACCCGGTAGGGTGTGAGCGTGACCCGACGTCCCCCTCGGACCGGGGATTCCGGTGCAGCAACCCTGGACGTACCTTCGTTCAGGCGAACTCAGCTCCACCGACCCGGCTCCGGCCCGATGCTCCCGGTTCCCTCTCCGGGTCACGCCACCCTTCGCAGACCCTTTTCCCCGACCGCATCCCGCACCATGGATCTGAAGGAAGCTCAGGCTCACGTTGACGCCTGGATCTCGCAGTTCGAAGAGGGCTACTGGCCTCCCTTGGTGAACCTGGCCCGCCTCATCGAGGAGGTCGGGGAGCTCGCGCGC
Source organism: Gemmatimonadota bacterium (assembly GCA_007125125.1). Taxonomy (GTDB): domain Bacteria; phylum Gemmatimonadota; class Gemmatimonadetes; order Longimicrobiales; family Gaopeijiaceae; genus SLDT01. The sequence continues at coordinate 14,279 of SLDT01000255.1, forward strand.
GAGCTGAACCATCGCCACGGCGCGAAGAAGAAGCGCGACGACGAGCCGGAACAGGACCTCGCCCTCGAGATGGCCGATGTCCTCTTCGTGCTCCTCGCCCTTGCGAACGAGCAGGGGATCGACCTCGACGAGGCGCTCGAGCGCACCCTCGAGAAGTACCGCCTGCGGGACTCGGAACGCTGGTCGCGAAAGGGAGACGCCGATTAGGACACCCCTGCCCCTGGTCCTCACCGCCCTCTCGGGGCTTCTCGTTCCGGGCCTGCCCGATGCCGGCCTCGCACAGGTCCCCTCCCCGTTGCCAGACGAGCGCACCGAACCCCCGATCGCCGGCACGTGGGAGCCGGTCCGGTCGCTCGGCCAGCCATCCCGCTTGCGCCCATGGGCAGGACTTGGCTACGGATGGGACCGCGCGATGCCGGGCGAGGGAGCTGGAGCCACGGTACGTGCCGGCGTGCTCCGTGATCTCTTCAGCCCGGTCTATGGCCTCCTCGCCGTCGGGGGTGAGGTGTACGCGGGCCAGCGGGGCGAGGAGTTCGACGGCGGTGCCCGCCTCACCCTCGAGACGGCGGCCATCCTCCTGCGCATCGGTGCCGACTGGAATGCACGAGAGGGTGGAACCGACCCCTTCGTGGGCACGACCTTTCCTCCTGTGAGAGGAGGGCTCTTCGGCCGGGGAGGCGAGCTCCGCATCGACTATCTCCCCACGCGCGACCACTCCCTCGAGGTGGGCGCGAGCTTCCCGGTGCGGCAGCCCCACGCCGGCCGTACGCGCCCGCGGGTGGTCGATGCCCCTCTTCCCCGACCGCCTCGCGACGCGGCCCCGCCGGCTCCCCTTCCGCCCCTGATCGCCCCGGCGATGGACGAGGTGCGCGAGGCGATGCGCTGGCTGGTGGCACTGAGCAGCGCCTTCTGGCTCACCGAGAACGAGAGCCTGAGCTACGAGGCGACGGTGCGCGAGTGGCGGGAGATCCTGACGACCTTCCGCGACGAGGTCATCGCGCGGGAGCTGGACGAGGGGCCGGAGAGCACGTGGGAGGGCAAGGTCGAGGCCTACCACAATGCGCTCGACCGCGCCTTCGGGCGAGCGCTCGGCGTCCCGGACGAGGGGGCCGTCCGCGCGGGCCGCCCCCTGGCCGACGAGGCACGTCGCATCGTCCTCGAGGAGGTCCTCTTTCCCTACAACCGCACGATCGGCCGCTACAGGCAGCCGGACCTCCTGACGGGATTCACCGCGCGGGCACGGGCTCGCTGGAGCGCCTGGTCGCGGCTGAGCCCGGAGGCACGCGCGCCGGGGGCCGACGAGTCGTCGCCCGATGCGCTGGCCGTGCTCGACGACTGGCTCGAGAGCCTGGAGGAACTCCGCGCCGAGCTGGCCTCCCTGACCGGGGACTCGCGGATGCAGTGGCTCCCCCTGGCCCTTGCGCTCCGCCCGGAGGAGCACCGGACGCGGGCCCAGATCGACGCCCTCGTGGAGCGGGCGCTCGGCACCGGCTTCGAGGGGGGGAACGCCGTGCTCGACACGAACGCACCACAGTTCCAGGTCGAGCTCCTGCGCACCCTGCACGAGACCGAGACCTACCACGTTCTCTGGATCCATGACTTCCGCGGGACGGACAGCTCGGGCGACCCCGACCGCACCGCCTTCCAGATGGTCACCGACGGGTACCTGCGCGCGCTCCTGGAGGCAGTCCGGCGCTACGACGAGACCGGGCGCATGCCGGTGTTCATGATCGTCCTCGACCAGCACTTCTACGAGCTGAACGATGGCCGGCGCTGGATGGACCTCCTCGAGCGCCCCCTCGAGCATCGCCCGCGTCTTCCCCGCAGCCACACCTCCTGGCGCGAGCGGATCGAGGCCCTCCAGGACTCCCTCGCCCTAGCGATCGAGGGATCGGAGCGCCTTCAGGCCGAGGTGCGTGCCTTCGGCCCGGGGTGGGTTGGTGAGCTCGTGAAGGTGCATGTGAACATCACGAACCCCTCGGACCTGAGCTTCCGCAACCGGCGGCTCCTCGGCCCCCCCCTCGGGGCCGACAACCTCGTGCGTGACCACCGCAAGCTCGTGCTCCGCGACCTCTTCGAGGACGACCCGGCCTCGGGCGAGCTCATCCTCTCCGGAGTCGGAGTGGGCGACCACTACGCGAACCCCACCTGGGACGACCGGGCGCTCCTCGTCCAGGGGCCGGGGGCGTCGGCCGTGCTCCCCTTCCTGCGCCAGACCCTCGCGCGCAACCGGCTGGGTGGAGCGAGCCTTCCTCCCCCCCTGCGGCAGCGGGCACGGGCGCCCGACCATGCCGCGCGGGTCGCGGCGCTCGAGGAGGCGGGCGCGGGCGCGGAGCTCCTCCAGGTGCACAACCGCACCGGCTGGGGCACGAAGGACGCCACCTTCGTCCAGATGCTCCTCTACGACCTGGCGCCTGCCGGGACCCTCATCTACGTGCCCGACTCCCTCTGGACGAGCTTCCAGTGGATGGCCCAGCTCGTGAGCGCGGCGCTTCGGGGGTGCCATGTCTGGATCGTGGGCCCGGCCCTCGCGAATGCGCCGAGCGCCGGCTTCCCGCAGATGTCCGTCATGCAGGAGCTCCTCTCGCGCCTCGTCCTCATCGAGGAGGTGTTCGGGGAGCGGATCCGCGAAGGCGGGGGCGACCTCCGGGTCGGGCTCTTCGCGCGCGAGGTCCCCCTGGACGACCTCCCGGCCCTCGCGGCCGAGCTCCAGAGCCGCTTCGACCGCCACCCCTTTCTGGGCGAGCTTCTCCCCTTCGCGCCAGGGACGGTCGAGGCGATCCGCGAGCCGGCTCCCACGGGAGGAAGGCACCCTGGCGAACCGGGTGAGCGACCCCCGCAGCTCCACCGCAAGACGCAGTGGATCCTGGACCGCGAGGCGGTGCGGGCGCTCGCAGGGAATCCGGGGACCGAGGATGTGGTGCGCACGGCGCTCGCGAGGGTGCGGGAGGGGATCGTCGCGCCCTCCGAGTCGGGCCCGCTCCTCGAGCAGGCGCGCATCGCGCCGACGCTGGCGCTCCTGGAGCTCTGGGACGAGGTGGCGCCGCGCTTCGACGACCCGGTGCTCTACTATGCCTCGGGGTCGATCAACAAGAATGTCCGGAGTCTCGCGCTCGACGGGGAGGCGCTCGCGGTGGTGGCGGGGCCCTGGGCGCTTCAGTCCTTTCTCGACCTGGTGCTCTTCACGGGTGGGGTGACCTGGATCGAGTCCCTCGACGAGTTCGATGCGCTTCTGCCGGCTTACTCGCCCTTGCGGCGGCGAATCGGTCGGTGGTTGCACCGGGTGCTCTAGCCGGGTTCTTGTCGGTGGGGGCGGGA
>SLDT01000233.1 GCA_007125125.1 Gemmatimonadota bacterium
GCGCGCCACCCCGAGCCGGCCAGGCGAGCACGGCCGGCGCGGCAGCCCCATACCGTGCGAGCGCCTGGCGGAAGGCAGCCGGCCCCCGGGCTGCACCCGGGCGCCCGCCATTCATCCGGACGCCCAGCTCGTCAGGAAGCCCGACGAGCCCGACCCTGGCCTCGTGTACCACGGGCCAGAACAGAGCCTCGCTCGCACGACGTGGCGCGTCCTCACCGGCCCGAGCCGGCTCTCCGGGCGGGGGGCCGAAGCGGCTCACCCCTGTTCCCGAAGCGGGATGCGGACCCCGGTGGCGGCAGCGAAGCCGAGCGCCTCGTCATATCCGGCGTCGGCATGGCGAAGCACCCCCATGAGAGGATCGTTCGAGAGCACGCGCTCGAGCCGCGCCCCGGCCTCGGGCGTACCGTCGGCCACGATCACCTGCCCTGCGTGCTGCGAGAAACCCATCCCCACCCCTCCGCCGTGGTGGAAGCTGACCCAGGAGGCACCCGAGGCGACATTCACCATCGCGTTCAGCAGCGGCCAGTCCGAGACGGCGTCCGACCCGTCGCGCATCGCCTCGGTCTCCCGGTTCGGGCTCGCGACGGACCCGGCATCGAGGTGGTCGCGGCCGATCACGATGGGCGCGCCGAGCTCCCCCGAGGCGACCATCCGGTTGAAGAGGAGGCCGGCGCGATCCCGCTCCCCGTAGCCGAGCCAGCAGATCCGGGCGGGTAGCCCCTGGAAGCCGAAGCGGGGAGCACAGCGGTCGAAGGCCCCGGCCAGGAGCGCCTCCGGCTCGGCGTGGCACCCGAGGATCCAGCGCCGAAGCCCCTCGTCGGCCGGGAAGAGCTCCAGGAGCGCCCGGTCGGTGCGGTAGATGTCGGCCGGGTCCCCGGAGAGGGCCACCCAGCGGAAGGGCCCCCTCCCCCGGCAGAACTGGGGCCGGATGAAGGCGGGCACGAAGCCGGGGAATTCGAAGGCGTCGGGGTACCCCCCGTCGAGGGCGCGCTGCCGTAGGTTGTTCCCGTAGTCGAAGGCGACGGCCCCACGCCCCATCAGCTCGACCATGGCCCGCACGTGGCGCACCATCGAGGCGGTGCTCCGTTCGACGTACTGCTTCGGATCGCGCGCTCGCTCGCGGGCTGCCTCCTCCAGGCTCCACTCCTCGGGCACGTACCCCTCGAGGGGATCGTGCGCGGAGGTCTGGTCGGTCAGGAGCTCGGGGGTGATCCCCCGCTCGAGGAGACGCTCCAGGAGGGTCACCGCGTTCATCCGCACCCCCACGCTCCGGGCCCGCCCCCCCTCCCTGTGCTCGAGGGCCCGCTCGATCGCGGCATCGGGGTCGGGGGCGAGCTCGTCCAGGTACCGGTCGTGGAGCCGGCGCTCGAGGCGCGTCCCGTCCACGTCGGCAATCAGGCACGCTCCGCCATTCATCGTCACCGCCAGGGGCTGCGCGCCCCCCATCCCCCCGCACCCGGCGGTCACGCTCAGGGTGCCCTCGAGCGATCCCCCGAAGTGCTCGCGCGCGGCCTCGGCAAAGGTCTCGTACGTGCCCTGCAGGATCCCCTGGGTCCCGATGTAGATCCAGGACCCCGCCGTCATCTGGCCGAACATCATGAGTCCCCGCCGCTCCAGCTCGTCGAAGTGCTCGTCGGTTGCCCAGTGCGGCACGAGGTTCGAGTTCGCGATCAGGACCCGCGGCGCATCGGGGTGCGTGCGCGCGACCCCCACCGGCTTCCCCGACTGCACGAGGAGCGTCTCGTCCGGCGCGAGGCGGCGCAACTCGGCCAGAATCGCCCCGAGGGAGGCGGGATCCCGGGCTGCCTTCCCCCGACCCCCGTAGACGACGAGGTCGGCCGGGCGCTCCGCGACCTCGGGGTCGAGGTTGTTCAGGAGCATGCGCAGCGCGGCCTCCGCGGCCCAGCTCCGACAGCTCCGTTCGGGCCCCCTGGGCGCACGGGGAGGAAGGGCGTCCGGCGGATGCCCTTCCCCCCCGGCCATCAGCGACCCCCGAGGGGTTCGATCTCGACCCGGATGGGTCCGACCGAGAGGCCCTGCGGGGTGCCTCGGACTCCTATCTCGGGGTGCGCGACGCCGCGCAGGTCGGAGCCCGCGCTGAGGGTCACGCGGTGCCCCTCGACCTCTGAGACGATCGTGGCCTCGCCCTCGTGCGCGAAATGGTGGAAGAGGTGCAGGAGCATCCAGTTGTCGAAGAGCCCGTCAACGGGGGCCTCCGGGGGGGAGGGCTCGTCGTCGTCGGTGGCCACGATCTCGAGGCCGCGGACCGGCGCCTTCCCGGCGGGCTCCCGTACCTGGAGGGTGCGCAGGTCGATCGTGTCGCCCGCGCCGAGGAGCTCGAGCCGGACCCCCGTCGAGGCAGCCGGGGTCTCGCCCGAGGCGGTCGCGCGCGACCCGTCGACAAGGACCACGCCCGAGGCTCCGGTGACCCAGGCCCGGTCACCTTCGACCACGAGCGCGGTGTTCTCGTCGACCCCGAACCCGGAGGCGAACTCCGGAGCCTGGAGCACGGCTACGATGAGACGCCCGATGCGGCCCCGGGCGAGGAAGTGCTGGTCCATGACCGAGGCCGGCATGAAGCCGAGCCCCGGGGTGAGGCGCACACCCCCGTCGAGGCCATCCTCGAAGGCCCCCTCGGAGCTCCCGCCCGCGATCATCGGGCTCGTCATGATCGCCGCGCCAGCCGAGGAGCCGGAGACGACGGCACCGGCCCGGAAGCGCTCCATGACCGCCTCGTAGGCGGGGCTGCGCTCGCCCTCCGGGAGGAAGACGTTCACGATCCGCGACTGCTGCCCCCCGGTGAAGAAGAAGCCCCCACAGGAGCGGATCTCCTCGGCGACGGCCGGGTCGAGCGCGCTCTCGGGGTTGTCCGTCGAGATCAGGATCCCGCGCGCCGCCCCTTCCCCGCCCCAGCGCTCGAAGCGACCGGCCGCACTCTCCATCGAGCTCTCGGGGCTCGCGCCGGCCGTCGGAATCACGCAGATCGGGCCCCCGTCGAGGCGCGCGTCCAGGATGTCGCGGTAGACGGCCTCGTTCTGCCCGGAGAGCCCTCCTCCGATGATGACGAGACGGCCCTCCGTCGGCTGATCGGCCGCGGGGGGCGCGGGGATGTCGGCCTCGCCGCAGCCGACCGCGAAGGCGGCGAGGGCGAAGGTGATGCCGAGGGTGAGGAGTCCTTCGCCGTGGTGCTTCGAACGCATGGTCGATCCGGTGCAGGGGTCAGTTCGCGGGGCGGTCCCTCCGGGCAAGGTGAAAACGCACGCCATCCCAGTCGGACCGCGGGGAGAAGGTGGAGAAATACCGCTCGACCCGCTCACGCGAAAGGGGCCCGGAGAGATTCGCGATGCTCTCCAGGTGGAAGGCATCCCGGTCGGCCTCCTCTGCGGCCGCACCCTCGTTCATCGCGCGGGCCACCCTGGCCTCGAGCGCCTCGAGGACGCGCAGGAGCCCGCGGCGACGCGCGTCCATGTCGGTGTGGATACCGAAGTGGGTCGGAACGAAGGCCTCGACGCCGAGGCCGGCGAGGGTGTCGGTGAGGGTCCGGCGCCAGGCGGCGAGGTCGACCCCGGGGGGTGGGGTCGCGGGATGCGTCGGGAGCTCCGGGTCGAGGATGATACCGAGGCTGTCCCCGGCGAAGAGCACGCCCTCGCCCTCGACAAGCCAGGCCAGGTGGTGGGCGATGTGTCCCGGGGTCGCGAGGGGCCGAACGCCCGGGAGGCCGGGGGCCTCTCCCGGGCGCCAGGCCCTGATTCGGTCGCGAGGGACCGGCCGGACCTCGCCCCAGAGCCGGTCGTGCGCCTCCCCGAAAGTGCGGCGTGTCGAGGACACGAGCCGCTCTGGATCGGCGATGTGCGGCGCGCCCTCCTCGTGGAGGTGGACGGTGATCCGCGGGTTGTGCTCGACCAGGTGGCCCGCCGCCCCCGCATGGTCGAGGTGGACGTGGGTCAGAAAGAGATGCCGGATGTCGCCGGGAGTGGCGCCGAAGGCACGCAAGCCCTCCCCCAGCGAGTGGAGGGTCGTGGCCGGGCCCGGGTCGACGAGGGCGGGCTCGGGGTGCTCGATGAAGCCGGCGCCGATCGCGCCCTCGAGCCCGAGGTGCTCGAGGTCGAGGACGCGGACGCCGCCCCGCTTCACCTCAACCTCGGTCCGCGATCGGGACCCAGTTGCGCTCCCCGGCGCCGGTGTAGATCTGGCGCGGACGAGCGATCTTCTGCTCCGAGTCCTCGAGCATCTCTTCCCACTGGGCGAGCCAGCCGACGGTGCGCGGGATCGCGAAGAGAACCGGGAACATCTCGACCGGGAAGCCGAGGGCCTGGTAGATCAGCCCGGAGTAGAAGTCGACATTCGGGTAGAGGTTTCGCGAGACGAAGTACTCTTCCTGCAGCGCGATCTTCTCGAGTTCGAGCGCGATGTCGAGGAGGGGGTTGCGCCCGGTGAACTCGAAGACCTCGTGCGCCGTGGTCTTGATGATGCTCGCGCGCGGGTCGTAGGCCTTGTAGACCCGATGTCCGAAGCCCATGAGCCGGCGCTCGCCCTTGCGGACACTCTCCATGAAGGCCGGGATGTTGTCCGTGCTTCCAATCTCGGTCAGCATCCGGAGGACTGCCTCGTTCGCGCCGCCGTGGAGCGGACCATAAAGGGCCGCCATGGCCCCGGAGAGCGCGCAGAAGGGATCTGCATGGGCGCTTCCGATGACCCGCATCGTCGTCGTCGAACAGTTCTGCTCGTGGTCGGCATGGAGGATGAAGAGCACGTCGAGAGCACGCTCCAGCACGGGGCTCGGGGCATAGTCGCGCACCCCGATCCGGAAGAGCATGTTCAGGAAGTTTGCCGTGTAGGAGAGCTCGTTCTCGGGGTAGACGTACGGGAGGCCGCGGTGGTGCCGATAGGCGAAGGCGGCGAGGGTGGGCATCTTGGCCACGAGCCGGACGATCTGGATCCAGCGCTTCTCGGGGTCGTGGACCTCCTTCGCATCGGGGTAGAAGGTGGAGAGGGCCGACACCAGCGAGGTGGCAATGCCCATCGCGTGGGCATCGTAGCGGAATCCATTCAGGAGCTTGATGACGTTCTCGTGCGCGTACGTGTGGAACGTCACGTCGTGGATGAAGGTGTCCAGTTCGTCGGCGGTCGGGAGATCTCCCTTCAGGAGGAGGTAGGCGACCTCGAGGAAGGTGCTCTTCTCCGCGAGCTGCTCGATCGGGTACCCTCGGTACCGCAGGATCCCCCGGGCCCCGTCGATCTCCGTGATCGAACTCCGGGTCGAAGCGGTGTTCGTGAAGGCGGGATCGTAGGACATCATCCCGAAGTCATCCTCGTTGACCCGGATCTGGCGCAGGTCCATCGCACGGATGACGTTGCCCTCGTGCACCTCGACCTCGTAGTCCCGGCCGGTGCGGTTGTCGCGGATCGAAAGTGTGTTGCGGGGTCCGGTGCCGCTCTCTGCCATCTGCTTTTCTCCCGGTGAAAACCGTATCTGGTCTGATCCTGGAATCTCTCTTGGGGCCGGGCACGAGTCCCTCCCTGGCGGGAGGTCCGGCGAACCCGCCCACAAACATCTGAAAGGGGTGCCCGGGAGACAACCCCGAACACCCCTTGAACCCCCCGGTGGTCGCCTCGGAGTCCGACGCCGCTGTGAGGATGGCCCCGACTTGTCTTACTGCCGAACGGACGACGGGAAGCGGTTGTTCACGACACTTGCGAAGGAGGAGCCCCAGCGGTAGTTGAAACCGAGTGATGCCTCGTACCGATACGACGAAGGGAGCGCACGACGCCCGAGGAGGATGTCCTCATCCGGAATCTGTCGGAGGGGCACGTGGATGTTGTCATTTACGAAGGCGGCTTCACCGGAGACGTTCAGTTCGAGTCCTCTGGCGATCCTGTAGTTCAGGTCCCCGCTGAAGCCAAGCGAGCGAAGCGATCGGTCATGGAGGTACTGGGCGCTCTCCACCCCGAAGCCGGCATTGCCCCACTCTTCACGGGCGCGGTACTGGACCCCCAGCCGATGCTGGGGAACCGTTTCGCTGGTCAGCTCGAAGATGGTCTCTTCGAGATAGTTCGAGTGCTCGACCCCGAGGGCGTAGTGCGCGATGAACTGACGGCGCGTTGCCTGCTGGTAGGGGAAGTAGTTGTACTCGAGCGCCGGAGCCAGGTTGACCCGTGCCCGCCGGTTGCCCATGACCGAGTTGGACCCGGCGGCGTCGATCCCGACCGACATGTGGTCGGTGATGCTGCGGACCACGAGGGCGCTCACGCGCCAGCTGTTCTGGTCGTTTCGGATCTCACGCCCGTCGGAGAGCGTCCGACTCTCGCGCCGAAGATTCGCCCAACCGGAAAAGTTCAGCTTCCAGTCGTCCGTCGTGCGGTTCGCGCTGAGCGAGGGGTTGACACGCGAGTTCGTTCGTGTCTCGCGCAGGTCCATGTTCCCGGAGAGTCCAAAGCGGAAGGTCCACGCATTCCATGGGTCATATGGCTCGGCTGCCGGGGCGACAGCCGGGGCTGCGCCTCCCTCGGCCGTCGCCTCCCCTTCGCCGGGTACCGAGCCGACGAAGGAGATCTCGAGGGCCCCCGCGGTACCAGCCTCGACCGCGTAACGGACGAGGCCGAGCCTGAGCGTCTGCGTCAGCCCATCGACTTCCCGGACCCGGGAGTCGTCCGGGGAGGAAGTGTAGGTGATGACATCGTCGAGGCCCTCGAAGTCCCTGCGGCCGACGAAGTCGAGCGAATAGCTCCGGGCACCGTTGCTCAGCCCCGTGCTCGTAAGGAGAACGTGCACATCCGCGTCGGCACGGTCCCGGACCCAGCTCACGAACCGGATGTGGGTCCGGAAGTGGTCGAAATCGCAGTTCACGCGCACCTGGCAATCGAGGAAGGCAGCAGGCTGTGCGCCGCCGTTCATCGGTCCGCCGGAATGGAGCTGCGCCAAGGCCGCGGCAGGGACTGCCAAGAGCGCGAACAACGCGTTTGCGAATAGACGGCTCCCGGTCCGGCCTCGCCGGATCGGCTCCGAAGGTCGTGCTGGCATGGCTCGCAGGGTTACGAGTTGACGGGTTTTGCCGCCAACTTACCAGTCAGGCGCGCGCAGGGCCAGACCGTGTCAGGACGGGCTCGGGAACCGGGCCGTCCACCCCGGGTCGCGCCGGGCTCGACCCGTCCCCGGACTCGGACCGAGAAGCAGGGACCGACAGCGCCTCTTCGCTTTCGGCGACGTAGTGCCGTCGGGCCCAGCTCGCGAGATCGTCCACGATGGAGTACATGACCGGAACGACCACAAGGGTCAGAAAGGTTGCAAAGATGATCCCGACGATGACAGCGATCGCCATGGGGCTCCACCACGCAGCCTGCTCGCCTCCCCAGTAGATGTCCGGATTCAGCTCCCGGTAGAGCCCGAAGAAGTCGAAGTTGAGCCCGACCGCCAGGGGAACCAGCCCGAGGGCCGTCGTGATCGCGGTCAGGACCACGGGGCGAAGCCGGGTCATCCCGCCCTGAACGAGCGCCTCTCTGCGATCCATCCCGTCACGTTCCCGCAGGATGTCGATGTAGTCGATCAGAACGATCGCGTTGTTCACCACGATCCCCGCAAGCGATATGATGCCGACCCCCGTCATGATGATCACGAAGGGCATCTGGAAGAAGAGAAGACCGAGGAACACCCCCACTGTCGACATGATGACCGAGCTCAGGATGATGACCGGCTTCACGACGGAGTTGAACTGACTGATGAGGATGAACGCGATGAGCATGAGCGCGATCAGGAAGGCGGTCGTGAGAAATTCCTGAGCCTCGTTCTGGTCTTCGAGCTGCCCGGTGTAGCGGAGCTGGTATCCGGGAGGAAGGCGCTCCTCCTCGAAAGCCGCCAGCGTGGCCTGGACCTCTGCCAGCACCGCATTCTGGTTGAAGCCCGAGCGCACCTCCGAGGTGACCGTGGCGACCCGGTCCATGTCCTTTCGGCGAATGGACCCCAGGCCCTGGCCCACCTCCCAGCGGGCCACGGAGAGGAGTGGTACCTGGTCTCCCATGTCCGTCTGCACGACGAGATTCTCGAGGGACGAGAGGTCGCCGCGGTAACGGGGCGCGAGCCGGACCACGATGTCGAACTCGTCGTTGCCGGTCCGGAACTTCGCCGCGTCGACACCCTGAATCGCGCCACGGATCGCCTGCCCCACCTCGACGGTCGAGAGACCAAAGAGGGCGGCACGCTCCCGGTCCACATGGACGGAGAGCTCGGCTCGCGCGTCGTCGAGGTCGCTCGCGAGCCCCACGAGACGGTCGTTGACCGGAGCGTTTCGGAGTGTCTGGAGCACTTCGTCGGAGAGCGCCTTCAGCACGTCGGGGTCGTCACCAACGAGCTCGATGCTCACGGGAGGTCCACCAGGAGGCCCCATCTCGGGCATGTCGGCGCGAATCTCCACTCCTGCGATCTCGAGCCCCAGCCGCTCCTGGAGGAGGGCAAGGGTGCGCGGGGAGGCCTGCTCGCGCTTCTGGTAGTCCACGAGCGAGAGGATGATGCGCCCCTCGTTTTCCGCGCCGGACCCGCCACTGAACACGTTCCCCCCTCCGGCACCGACGGTCGTGACGACGGACTCGACATCTCGGTATCCGGGAATCTGCTTCAGCTCTTCTTCGAGCCGGCGTGTGATCTCGTCCGTGACCCCGGCACGGGTGCCAACCGGGGTCTCGATGTCCACGAATAGCTGCGAAGGAGGAACCCCCTCGGGGAAGAACTCGACACCGTGATTCAGGGGCACGAAGGCGGCGAAGGTCCCTACGAAGAGGATCGCACAAGTCCCGACCACCACGGCCCGGTGGTCGAGGGCCCAGCGGAGGGATGACTCGTAGAGGCCGATGATCCGAGGAAGTCCCCGCTCCCTGAACCAGATCCCGACCCGATTCAGAACCAGGTGGTGGAGTGCGAAGAGGAGTCCCGCCGTGATGGCAAGGAGGAGAGCTGTCAGCGGGTTCGCGATGCCCGCCACGATCAGGACGAGGACGGCCGCACCCACGAGCGTCCACCGCGCCGTGCGCGTCATCGGAGGAGCGGGGGTGTCTCCCACACGCATGAAGATCGCGCAGAGCGTGGGAATGATCACGAGCGCGACGAAGAGCGAGCTCGAGAGCGTCACGATCAGGGTCATCGGAAGGAACTTCATGAACTCCCCCGTCACATCCGGCCACAGAAGGAGGGGAAAGAAGGCGGCGAGCGTCGTGATCGTCGCGGCGATCACGGGGAGGGCAACCTCGCCCGTGGCCTTTCGGGCCGCCATCGTCGAGCTCCATCCCTCTTCCATGAAGCGGTGGATGTTCTCGACGATCACGATCGCATTGTCGACGAGCATCCCGAGGGCGAGGATCAGGCTGAAGAGGACGACCATGTTCATCGTGATCCCGAATACGGAGAGCACGACGAAAGAGAGGAGCATCGAGGTGGGGATCGCGATCGCGACGAAGACGGAGGTCCGCACTCCAAGGAAGAACATGAGGACGGCCACGATGAGGATCAGCCCCGAGATGATGTTGTTCTCGAGCGAACTGACCATCATGTTGATGTTGCGCGACTGGTCTCCCGTGATGCTGACCTCGGTCGTCGGCGGAAACCCGGGCTCCATCGAGGCGATGATCGCCTTCACGGCCTCGGCCGTCTCGATGATGTTGTCACCCGCGCGCTTCACGACATCCAGAGTCACGACGGGGCTCCCATTCAACCGGGCATAGGAGACCCGATCGGCAAATCCGAATTCGACACTCGCGACGTCCCGGACGTAGACGGGGCTTCCGTCGAACGTGCCGACCACGAGCTCCTCGATGATGCTCGGATCCACGAATTCGCCATCGACCCGCACGAGGAAGTTCATGGGCCCTACCTCGATCGACCCTCCGGGAATGTTCACGTTCTCGTTCCGGATCGCGTCGACGATGTCGCTGAGCGCGAGCCCGTAGAACTTGATCTTCGGAAGATCGACATCGACGCGAACTTCCCGCTCCAAACCCCCGCGCAGGTCGACCCGAAGCACCTGGGGAATCTGCTCGATTCGGTCCTGCAGTTCTTCTCCGATCTGCTTCAGGCGAACGAGACCGTACTCCCCGGCCAGATTGACCTGCATGATCGGGAACTCGGAGATGTCGATCTCGACGATCGAGGGATCCTCGGCATCCGAAGGCAGGTTGGGTTTCGCCAGGTCGACCTTCTCCCTCACGCGCTGCAGGGCATCGGTCATGTCGACGTTCGTGGAAAACTCGACCACGATCGAGGAATAGCCCTCGACAGAGGTCGAGGTCATCTCACGAACGTCGGGAATCGTGTTCAGCTCGTCTTCGAGAGGGCGTGTCACGAGGGTTTCGATGTCCGACGGGGACACACCCGGATACACCGTGTTCACCACCAGGAGCGGGATCGCGATCTGGGGCGAGCTCTCCTTGGGAATGTTCAGGTAGGCGACCAGCCCGGCAATCGTGACGAAGACGAAGAGCATGACCACGCTCGTCCGATGACCGACTGCGAACGAGGTGAGTCCGAACTCCTTGAACCGAGCCAGGAAGGTCGGATCGTCTTCCCGGATCTCGTCCGGCTCGGGCTGACGCTGCTCGTCAGCCATCGATCCTCTCCCGAACCCGGACGACCTGGACGCGGTCCCCGGCTGCTACCTGCTGCTGGCCGACCACGACAAGGCGATCGCCCGCTTCGAGCCCCTCCGCTACCGCAATTCGATTCCGTTGGGTCGCCACGGGAACGACCCGTCGCGCCTCCACGACCTCTTCGCCCTCGGCCCCCCGAACCACGAACGCGATGTAGCCCTCCTCGACCCGGGTGACGGCGTCCTGCGGGATCACGACGACCTCCTCGAGCACCCGACGGGTGATTTCGATGTTCGCGACCATTTCGGGCTTGATCACCCGTTCCACGTTCGGGATCACGACCTCGATCGGGTAGGTGCGGTTGCGGGGATTCACAGTGGCTCCCGCGAACCTGACACGCGTCTCGTAGGCCTCATCGAGCGCGTCGAACGTCACCCGTGCATCGGAGCCCCGCCCCACATCGGATGCGAACCGCTCGGGCACCCCGCCCTCGACCTTGACCGGATTCACCTGCACGATGCGCCCGACCGAACTCCCCGCCGAGACCATGGTCCCGACCTCGACGTCGCGCCGATCAAGGACCCCGGAGAGGGGCGCCCGGACGACCGTGCGCTCGAGTCGCTCGCGCAGGATCTCGAGCGCCGCTTCGGCCTGCTCCGCAGCGGAACGTGCTTCGAGGTAGGCCAGCTCGGACCCGACCCCATCGACCTCGAAGAGCCGGCGCCGCCGTTCCCAGCTCTCCCGGGCCAGGTCGGCCCGGGCAGCCGCCTCGCGCACCTGGGACTCGAGAATTCGGCCGTCGATGCGCACGAGGGGCTGTCCGGCTTCGACCAAACCTCCCCGTTCGACGAGGACCTCGCGCACGACCCCGGACTCCTCGGCCGAGACCGTCACGTCACGGTTTGCCTGGACCGTCCCGGTGATGCGCACGGTCTCGACGAAGTCGGAGCGCTCGAGAGGCATCACCTCGACATTGATGACCCGTGCGCTTCGTGTCTCGCCCTGGTGTGCACCCGCTTCGGCCCGGGCATCGCCGCCGCACCCCGAGAGGGCCAGGAGCAGGAGGGCAGCAGCCGGAAGTCCATGGGACCGAACGTCGGGTCCGGACTTGGTCTGTTCGAGCATGGGTTCGTCCCCTTGGATTCGGGAGTGGTCAGAAGAGGGGTACATCACCCGCGAGCCGGTCCAGCTCGGCACGGGCCATGAGGTAGTCGAAGACGGCTTCGGCATAGTTGAATTCGCTCTGGCGCAGGGCGACCTCGGCATCGGTCAACTCGAGCGGGCTGCTCAGCCCCTCCCGGTACTGGGCCGACGCGATCTCGAAGCCGCGCGTCGCCTGTGCGACCGCCAGCTGCTGACCGCGCGCTCTCAACCGGGCTTCCGCCACACGGTCCAGGGTGTTCCTCAGCTGGTCCCGGAGACGGTCCGAGGCGATCTCGGTCTGAAGCTGGGCGGCCCGCAGGCCAGCCCGCCTCTGTTCGACCCGGGCCGCCCGCTGGAATCCGGTGAAGAGGGGGACGCTCACCTGCACACCGACCAGGCGGCCGTAGCCGCGCTGGCCCGAGGCCCCGAAGAAGTCGAGGCCTCCTTCCTGCTGTGCCTGAACCTGGTAGTTTCCGAAGAGAGACACGCTCGGCAGGTATTCGGCCTGCTCGACCCGCATCTCGGTCTCTCGCAAGTCCTCGTTCAGGAGCGACTGGCGAAGCTCCGAGCTCGACTCGAGCGCTCGTGCGAGGAGATCGGCGAAGGCCTCGTCATCGTCGCGAGCGGGCGCCGGGACCCGGTTCGCCTCGAGGATGGTCCGATTCGGGAGAGAATTCGCGGTCTCGTCGTTCAGATCCATGCCCGCAAGCTCCCCGTGGAGGCGAAGCCGGGTGCCATCCGGGAGGTCGAGCTCGGTGACGAGTTCGCGCTCCACCCGGAGCGCCTGATTGGCTGCACGCCGGAGCTGGGGTTCGAGGTTGGCGAGCTCCACCTCGAGCCTCAGCACGTCGAAGTCCGAAGACAGCCCCGCCCGGTTCAGGGCCCTTGTCTCCTCAAGGGACTCGAGGACCCGCCCCACGGAACGTTCGATCAGCCTGGCCTGCTCCTCGGCCAGAAGCAGTTCGTAGTAGAGCTCTCTCACGCGGGTCACGGTCCCGAGGGTGCGCCCTCGCACCTGCTCGTCCTGGAGAGCCCGGAAGCGCGCGGCCGCACCGACGCCGATGAAGGCCCGGGCCTGAAAGAGGGGCTGCTCGACCGAGATCGTCGAACTCCAGACATTGTCCAGCCCGAACGACACGGGCACGAGCCGGTCGGGACTGCCTTCCGGATCGAAGAATACCTCCGGCAGGAAGCTTACGGGTGGCGATATGTTCCGGGTATAGCTACCGCTGAACTCGAACCGGGGGTAGACAAACCCCCATGCCTCCCTGACCACGCCCTCGGCTTCCCGGAGCTGAAGACGAGCCTCACGCAGATCACGGCTCCCCTCGAGCGCAGCCCCGATCGCCTCCTCGAGCGAAAGACTGCGAAGCTCGGCCCCCTCGAGCCCAAGAAGACCCTCGAGGGTCGGAAGGGGCTCCTGGGCCCCCGCGGGGAGCACGGCCCAGCCGAGAGCGAGGATCACACAGGCCACCTGGCGGCCCGGATGGGCTCGTCCTCTCGTTCGGCGGGCGAAGGCTTTCGTCATGGAGGTTGCGCTCGGGCAGTTGTTGGGCACGTTGGACTCTGCGTCGTCCCTACGACGAGACGAATCCTCGGGTTTCCCGTAATGAGGTGGCTCTGGCCTCGGTCACGACGGCATCGGAGGCGATCCCGACGAAGAGCCTTCGGAAGGCGTCATCGTAGACGGCACGGAACGAGTCCTCGTCCAGTTCCAGGAGACCCCTCAGATAGAGCGAGATGAGTCCGTACCCGTGGGCCCAGAGGGCGAGGCTGATTCCCTTGGGGTCGTCGTCCCGGAGGAGTCCCGCCTCGATCGACTCCCGGACACGATCATCCCAGAACCGCGAAATTGCACATGTCTCTTCGCGCAACTCCTCCGGCATCTCTTCGAGGCCGAGGAACTCCGTGAACGCATACATCATCTGGAAGTAACGGGGGTGGTCGAGTGCGAAGTCCAGGAAGGCCTCCCCGGCGCGATGCATCCGCTCCTGCGGGGTCGGTCCGGCCAGGGTCCGGTAGAGGTATTGCCCAAGAACCTTGTGACCCTCCCCCACGACGGCGCCGAGAACGGACTCCTTGCTTTCGTAGTGTCGGTAGAGGGCGGGCGCCGTCACCCCGACGGCACGCGCCAGTCTTCGCATGGAGAAGCCCTCGAACCCGTCCTCGAGGTAGATTTCGCATGCACAGGCCAGAATCCGATCTCTCGTCTCTTCCATGGTGAACAGTGTAAACCGTGACAGGGCCGCCGTCAACAGTATCTGAACAAAAGCTGCGCACATCGTTCACTGTGTCTGGACATGACCATGAAAAAAGCCGCCCGGACCGGGGTGGTCCGGGCGGCGACGAGCAGATGCTGCTCGGTGTACCTGGCCTGCTCAGTAGCTCTCCCTCGCCTGCGCGAGCACATTCGAGATCCCGCTCTCCTCGACCGAGATGAAGCGGACTCCCTCGCCTTCTCGATGGAAGAAGAGGAATTCACCCGTGGCCGAGAGGGTCGGCGCTGTCTCGTCAGCTTCCGTGTTCACCGCATCCCCGAGCGGCAGGGGCTCGAACCAGCCCCCGACCTCGCTCCGAAACGCCACATACAGGTCGAAGGCACCTCCCCTGTCCGACGAGAAGAGGAGGAAGCTCTCGTCCGGAGCGATCCACGGGTCGATGTCATCGGCCAGACTCGCCAGCGGCTCACCGAGGGGCTCCGGTGCCAGCCACGCCCCGTCCTCGAGCTCGGAGCGGTAGAGTTCTCGCCCGCGGTCCAACCCTTCGCGCCGGGTCGAGAAGTAGAGGTTTCCGCTCGACGCGAGTGAGGGCGCGCCATCCCAGCTTCCCGAGTTCACGAGGGGAAGGGCCCACGGTTCGCTCCAATCGGCCAGCCCCGCGTCGTTCCCCTGCCACTGTGCCACCCAGACGTTCCCCTCTCCGGTGCCAGGCTGGGCCGAAGGGCGCATCGAGGTGAACAGAAGATAGCTGCCGTCCGGGACGAGAAAGGGGTCGTTGTCCGGGAACTCGCCGGTCGAGAAGTGCACCGCGACGGGGTCGCCGAATGCCTCGCTCTCATCGTCCCATTCGGCCCGCATGATCCTTGGGGTCCCCCCCTCCTCCGTCGCTGCGGCCAGATACACCGTTTCTCCGTTTCGGGAAAAGGTGACCCCCTCGACCTCGAGGGACTCCGGGAGAATCGTGCCGACGAGCGGCCGGTCCTCGGCACCCGCCAGCTGCGCGGCGGGTGCGGGAAGATCACCGGGCACGGTTGTCGGGGGAATGACATCGGGGCCCGGGGCCTCGCAGGCCGCGAGGACGAACATGAGCCCGAGTCCGGCCCCCAGGCCACGAGAAATATCAAAGCGCATAATTCACAACCTTATCCAGGAGTTCAGCTTGTCTCACTTTACTGCTCCCCCGGAGCCCGCCCGATGTTCCGTCGCCCTGCCTCGGCCCCTGCCTCGGCCCTCCCTCCCTCAGCTATCCGTTCGCACCCGCGCCCGCAGCAGACGATCTCCCTCCATGATCCGGTCCAGCACCTCGCCACCCGACTCCACCCAGCCGAAGGCGGTGTAGCCACCGTCCAGATGCGGCTGCCGCGAGTGCATCAGGAAGAACTGCGACCCCTCGGTGTCCCTCCCCGACGAAGCCATGCCAATTACTCCGCGCTCAAAGGGGATCCGGGTGAACTCGCTGCGAATCGCGTATCCGGGGTCGCCCATCCCATCGCCAAGGCTGAAGTCCCCGCCCTGAACCACGAAGTTCGGCACGACCCGATGGAAGCGGGTTCCGTCGAAGAGCCGCTCTGCGGCCATCGACGCGATCGTCTCGACCGTGAGGGGCGCCTGCTCCGGGGCAAGCCGCACCACGATCTCCCCGTGCTCGGTCTCGAGGTGCAGGCGAGGTGCCGGCCCGAGGGCCTCGAGCGCCACCCAGTCCACCCTTCGTTCGGCTCCCTCGATGGGCTCTTCCGGAGAGGGCTGACCGGTGAGCGCCTCCCAGGAGGCAGCCGCAGCACGCCGGACACGTGGACGCGCATCGCTCAGAAAGGGGGTCACCCTGTCGCGGGCCTCGGGCGTCCCGACGGTGGCGAGCGCGAGGAGCCACTCGGTGAGGACGGGCACGGGGATCTCTTCGACCTGGCTCCCTGGAAAGGCCTCGACGAGGAAGTCGTGTCCGCCCCAGACGCCAAAGGTGGGGCGTGCCAGGAGTTCGATCGCCCGAACTCGCTCGACCGGCTCACCCCGCTCGAGCGCACGCTCCCCGAGCGCGAGGACCCGCTCGACCCGCTCCTCGGCCTCGAGTTCGTCCATCACGCGATCCGAGAGGCCTTCGAGGGCCTGGGCTCGGACCACGGCGTCATCGCTGCGGCGCGCGAGATCCTCCAGAAGGTCAAGCGTCTCGCTTCCCTGAAGGGTTGCGAGCTGAATCACCCCCCGCCACACCGCAACGGGACTGACCCGCTCCATGCGCTGCACCCAGGCGACGAGGGCGTCGACCCGGTCGTAGGAGGCGAGGGCCTCGATCATGGGAAGGTGCGAGCGCCACCGCTCGACGGGCCCCTCCAGGATCCAGCTCTCCATCCAGTCCTGTCCCCAGACGGGAACGACCACCCCGAGGGTGAAGGTCGAGGCCGCCGCGACCGCAACATGCTCCGAGGGGTCGTTCACGATCGCTTCGATGAGGGCATCCCGCACCTCGGTCAGTTCGAGGAGGGGCACCGTGCCCATCGCCCGTGCGGCGTTCGCCCGGATCCGCCAGTCACTGCCCTCCTGGAGCCAGCTCCGAAACCGCGCCTCGTCGGACCTGTCCCGACGGACGCCCAGGGCAAGAAGGAGGTGCATCGCCGCTTCGTCGTCGCGATCGAGCCCGTCCAGCACCTGGCGCAGCCGATCGACGTGTGCATCCCAGCGTTCCGCATTCCCGATGCGGCCGAAGTAGTAGGCCGCAGCAGTGCGAACCCGGGCGTCGGACCCTTCGACCCGATCGAGGAGTGCCTCGATCACCCCGTCTCCGCCTTGCTGGCGGAGCGCGACCCGCGAAAGGGCAAGGGCCAGCGCTTCCGACTCCGCTCCAGCCGCGGCTTCGAGGGTGGCCAGAGCCCCGGCGACACCTCCGCCTGCCCTCTTGCCGAGCGCCTCGATGAGTCGGACCCGCACTGACATGTCGTCCTCGACTCCGAGGCGGTCGAGGAGTGCACGGCCATCATCGGCGAGGGGGAATTGGCCGAGAGCGAAGGCTGCTTCGAGTCGCACACCGGAGTCGTCGTCGCCGAGGAGGGCGCGAAGCGGACCCTCCGCCTCGATGGCCTGGACCGAGGCGAGTGCAAGGGCTGCACGCCCCCTGATCTCCGGATCCGGATCGGCAAGACGCTCGATCAATGCCTGCGCGTCACGTTCGACCTGCAGGTCGACGATCTGTCGAAGTCCCTCACTCGCCCAGGGTGACGTCACGGCCTCCGGAACGACAGGGGGCAGGGCAGGAGCTTCTCCCGGTTCGGGACCGCCTTCACATGCGGTCGCAACGAGCAGGAGGAGTCCCCAGGGCAGGATCGGCAGCGATCGATTCGTCACCATGCAGCGATTCGGATCGGGTCTGGCCGCGGCAGCCCCGCGGCGCGTGGTTCGAAGAAGCTCGCTCATTTTCGCCCGGACCGGCCGCTCGGACAAGCCCGGGGTAGCCGACTGCCTCGTCTTCGCTTAGAAGGCTGTTGAAAAAAGGCATCATCCGGCTCGCGGTCCAGGTACCAGATCGGTATATTTCATGGAGCCATCACGCCACCTTTCGATGAGGAGGTTCTTGCCGATGCTGGGTCGCAA